>NZ_JAMYVQ010000050.1:0-22867 GCF_040324155.1 Mesorhizobium sp. M0011
AGGCTGATCTCGTCGCAGAGCAGCACGCGCGGTTGGCAGAGCAGCGCGCGGCCGATGGCCACCATCTGCTGCTGCCCGCCCGAGAGGCTCTGCACCTGCGTGCGGGCCTTCTCCTTGAGGATCGGGAACAGCTGATGCAACCGCGGCAGCGTCCATCCGCCCTTGGCGCCCATGCGCGCGGCCTGGTCGATGGCGACGCGAAGATTGTCCTCGACCGACATGCCGGTGAAGAGGCGGCGGCCCTCCGGCACGATAGCGACGCCCTTCTGTACCATGCGGTCGGTGGCGGTGCCGCCGACCGGCTCGCCGTGCAGCAGCACCATCTCGCGCCCAACCGGGAGCAGGCCCATGATCGAACGCAGGAGGGTGGATTTTCCAGCCCCGTTGGCGCCGATCAGAGCCACGGCCTCACCCTGGTGCAGCTCGATGTCGACGCCGTAGAGCGCCTGGAAGTCGCCATAGCGGGCCAAGAGCCCGTGGGTGGAAAGAACAGCCGTCATACCTCGATCCCCATGTAGACGCGCTGGACCTCGGGCAGCGCGATCACTTCGGCGGGCACGCCTTCGGCGATCTTCTCGCCGAAGTTCAGCACCAGCAGCCGGTCGGCCACCGCCAGCAGTGCGTGCAGCACATGCTCGATCCACACGATGGTGATGCCGCGGTCGCGGATGCGGCGCACCAGCGCCACCAGCGCCTTCGATTCATCGTCGGTCAGCCCACCCGCGATCTCGTCCAGCAGCAGCAGCTTCGGATCCGACGCCAGCGCGCGCGCCAGCTCCAGCCGTTTGCGGTCGAGCAGCGTCAGAGCGCCGGCCGAGACATTGGCTTTGTCGGAGAGCTCGCAGTCGCGCAGGACCTGGGCGCAGAAAGCATAGCTTTTCTTCTCGGACCGGCCGCGGCCTAACGGGGGGGCGACCAGCAGGTTTTCGAAGGTGGTCATGCCGGAATAGGGACGCGGGATCTGATAGGTCCGCCCGATCCCCATCTGGCAGCGCCGGAAGGGCGGCTCGCCGCGGAGCGCCGTGTCGCCGAGCTGGATCTCGCCGCCGGACGTCTTCAAATCGCCGCTGATCATGTTGAACAGCGTCGTTTTGCCCGCCCCATTCGGGCCTAGGATGCCCAGGACCTCGCCCCTATGCACGTCGAAACTCACGTCATGCAGGACGCGGACAGCGCCGAAGGACTTCGACACGCCGTGCGCTTTCAGCAGGATTTCCCTACCCATAACTCTGCCCGCGTTCCCGCTCATGTCACCAGGCGATCGGCTGGATAGCCTGCTGCGGCGCGAAGAGCTGATTGACCGTGTTGTCGACGATCTTCAGGTCATAAGGCCATTTCTCACCCTTCACCCATTGGCCGCCGAAGATCGGCGTCTTGCAGATGTTCTTGTGGGGCGAGCCGTCGAACTTGATATGACCGACCAGCGTCTGCAGATCGGTAGCGACCAGAGCGTCACGATTGGCCGCACGGTCGAGCGGATTGGAAGAGCGCTTCAGGATGTCGAGCGCGACCTCCAGCAGCGCGTGCGAATAGCCAAGCGGCTGCGTCCACTGGCGCTTCGTATCGGCTTCCCATTGGCTGGCGATGTCGCTGCTGATCTGGCCGCTCAGCGACGACTTGAACGGGAAGGCCGGGGTCCACCAGACCTCCGAGGACATGCCGTTGCCAAGCGGCCCCATCGCCTCGACACCGCCCGGGAACAGGAGCGCCGCCGCCACCGTGACCGCCTTCGGCTTGAAGCCCTGCTGGTTGCACTGGGTGACGAAGGTCTTCAGATCGTCGGGATAGGTGATGCCGCCGATGATCTCGCAGCCCTGCTTCTTGAACTCGGCGATCTGTGCGGAAAAATCATTGGTGCGGGGCTGGAAATAGCCGGGCACCACGACCTCGTAGCCGGCCTTGCGGGTCGGCGCTGGCAAGCCATATTCGTCGTTGCCCCAGGTCTCGCCGTCGATGTTCTGCGGGAACAGCATCCCGACCTTCTTGTTGGTCTCCAGATGGTTCCAGAGCCCGACGAAGGTGTTCAACGCCTCGTCGAGGCCCCAGAAGAAATGATAGGTCCAGTCGAAGGTCTGCTTGCCGCCGCCGCGCGGCATGATCACCGCTTGCCAGGGAGCGCCCGAGGAAATGCAGGGCGTTTCATAAAGTTCGGCCTGCTCGGCCGCGGGCAGGATCGTGTCGGTGGTCGAGGCCGGCACGAGCAGATGAACCTCGTCGTTCAGGATCAGATTGCCGGAGATTTCCGATGCCTTGTTCGGATTGGACTGGCTGTCGCGGTCGAGGATCTCGATTTCGTAAGTATTGCCGTCGGCGCATTGCAGCTGGCCGCCGAGCAGGGCGCGGATCTTCTGCAAGGTGTAGCCATCCGTTTCACCAAAAAGGGCGAGCGGTCCGGTCGTCGGGCTGAGGTAACCCAGCTTGATCTTCCCGGCGGTCGCGGCGCGCACATAGGCCGGCATGCCAAGCGTGCTGGCGGCAACGCCGGCTCCAATCCCCTTCAGCACGCTTCGACGGCTGGGCCGCAAGCCCGATTTCACCAGTCTGTTGTAGTAGCTCATCGTCGGTTCCTCCCTGGGTTAAGTTTCTCCGGCCCACGGGACCGGTCTCAGTTCAAAGCGTGTTCAGGTCATCCGCAGCAGCGAGCCGCCATCGATGACGATCAGCGAGCCCGTCACGTAGGAAGCGGCAGGCGACGCCAGATAAAGCGCCAGGCCCTTGATCTCTTCCGGGTCGCCGATCCGACCGAGCAGCGACTGGGCCTCGAAGGCCTCGCGGTCCGCCGGATTGCGCAGCCGACCGCCGGCGATGTTGGTGATGAACGGTCCGGGCAGGATGGCATTGATGCGGATGTTGTAAGCGCCAAGCTCCATCGCCATGTGGCGAACGAGATGGTTCACCGCGGCCTTGGCGGGCATGTAGGGCGTGCCCACGATGCTCTCGTTGATCAGCGATGCAATGGACGACGTGACGATGATCTGGCCGCCGCCATTCGGCTTCATGTGCCGGACGGCGTGTTTGATCGTGGTGTAGACCGAGGTCAGGTTGATCTCGATCACCTTGTCCCAGTGCTCGTCGGGCAGGTTCTCGATGGCGCCCTCGGGGTTCCTTTCGCCCGTCGGGGTGTTGAAGCCCGGTCCGGCATCAATCCCGGCATTGGCGAACACCACGTCGATCGAGCCCGCCTTCCCGGCCACCTTGTCGAAGGCTGCGGCCATGGCCACACGGTCGCCGACGTCGACGGCCTGGCCCCAGACATCGCCACCCGCCGCCTTGATCGCCGTCACGGTCTTCTCCAGCCCCGTTGGGTTCAGGTCGAAGATGCAGACTTTTGCCCCATGCTCGGCCATGATCTCGGCATAGGCCTGTCCGATGCCGCTGGCGCCGCCGGTGACGATCACCGACTTGCCCCTGACATCGAACATCTTCTCAAGTGCAGCCATCAGTTTCCTCCCTTGCGCGACAGCACGAAATCGAACTCCACGTCGTAGAACGGGGACGCAACCTCGACCCTGGCGGCAGCTTCGGCGTCCTCGACCTTGCGGAATTCGGCGAGCAGGCTCTTCTTCACGCCGAAGACGGCATCTGAATCGATGTACGGGTCGTCCGGATCGAAGATGTGCGTGGTCAGCGGGTCGAAGCCCTCGGCCTCGACGATGTAGTGGAGATGCGCCGGGCGATTGGGGTGACGCCCCAGCGCGCCCAGCAGCTTGCCGACCGGGCCGTCATCCGGGATCGGGTAGTATTTGGGCTTCACGCCGCGGAACCAGTAACGTCCGTCGGCGCCGGTGCGGAACACGCCGCGCAGGTTGAAGTCGGGCTGGATGCCCTTCTGCTGCACGTCGTAGAAGCCCTCGTCATTGGCCTGCCAGACGTCGATCTTGGCGCCTGCGATCGGGTTGCCCTCGGTATCGAGGATGCGGCCATGCACGAACATGGGCTCGCCCTTCTGGTCGAGGCAGATGTTGGAGCCCATCGGCAGCTCGGGGGCGTCGGCGACGTGGAAGGGTCCCAGCACCGTCGATTCCGAGGCGCCCGACGGCTTGCGGTTGTTGATCGCATCGACCAGCATCGAGATACCGAGAACATCCGACAACAGGATGTATTCCTGCCGCCACTCGTTGCAGATCTGGCCTGTCCGCGTCAGGAACATGATCGCGCCGAACCATTCCTCCTGTGTCGGCTCGATCTCTTTCACCGCCTCGTGCAGCTTGCGGGTGATGACCTCCATCACCTCTTTGAGCCGCTCGTCCTTGGCGTTCCTGTTCCGCGCCACCACGACCTCGGCCGAGTTCGCTTCGGTGAAATAGCCGGATTCGTGTTCGTCGATCATGCGATCCTCCTCAGCGCGCCAGAACGGATTTGAAGATCCGGCGCAGTTCGGCCGCCGGCTCGGCCGCCAGCGTTTCGGAGCGCCAGGCGACGTGGTGGTCGGGACGGACGATCAGGCAGCCGGTGTCGCGGATCTCCCGTGCGCCGGCCCAGTCGCCGGTATGATCCTCGATCGCGCGGCGCGGGCCGATCACATGGCTGCGGATCGGCAGACCGAGCTCCGCGCCCACCGTCTCCGCCGCGGCGACCCACGCCTCTCCGCCAATGCCGGTCAACAGCGTGAACTCGCCATGCCCGCAAAGATCGAGCGTCGAGACCTTCCTGCCCGAGCGCTCGAAGACCCAGACATGCGGCAAGCGCGCGCCCGGCCAGGTTGTCGGCGCATAGTGCAGCTCGCGATCCTTCTCGAAGGCCGGCTCGCGCTGGCCGTCGGTCACCACCGCGCCCGAGGCATAGCGCTGGTTCATCTCGACGCCATGGGCGTCGAACTCGTACTTCTTGAAGGCGATGGCCTTGCGGAGCGCCTCGCGCTGCGCTTCGGCGACGGGCGTCGCATCGGCGCGAGCCTCCATGTTCCTCTGGATCTTGTCGTGATCCACGCCGCCGTCCATGCCGAGCGCCTCGAAGATCGGTCCGAATTCGGCGATGGACTGGTTCGCCCGTGTCACGATCTGGCGCGCGATCGGTGCGCGCTCGGCCGAGAAGCTGTCCAGAAGCCCGACCCCCGCCTGCCCCTTGATGACCTTGGCAAGCTTCCAGGCGAGGTTGAACCCGTCCTGGATCGATGTGTTCGAGCCGAGCCCGTTCGAGGGCGGATGCCGGTGCGCGGCATCGCCCATGATAAACACCCGCCCCTTCTGCATGTGCGTGGCGAAGCAGTTGTTCACGGTCCAGGTGTTCGCGCCCAGGAGCTCGATCTCGAGCGCGGGATCTCCGACCAGTTGACGCGCGACGCTGGTGGCCAGTTCCGGCGTCACGTCCGGCGGCGGCTGGTTGATGTCGTAGCCCCAGACGATCAGCCACTCGGTCCAGGGCCGCACCATGCGAACGAGGCCCATGCCGATGCCGCCGACGTCGGCGCCGGGCTGCATGACCCAGTAGAGGACGCTTGGCCGGTGGGCGACATACTTCGAGAGATCGGCCCTGAACAGGATGTTCATCGAGCCGCCGACGCCCATCTTGCCTTCGAGCGGCAGGCCCAGATGCTCGGCCACCAGCGAGTTGCCGCCGTCGGCACCGACGAGGAACTTCGACCGCACGGTGAAATCCTTGCCCGACAGCCGATCGTGGCAGGTCGTCGTCACGCCGTCCGCATCCTGGACATGGCTGACATATTCCGTGCTCATGCGTGCCTGCGTCCCGCGGGCGCAGGCCGACTTGAACAGGATCGGCTCCATGAAGGTCTGCGGCAGATCGTTCATGAAGCAGGGAGACGACAGGAGATGTTCGGCCTTCGAGAGCGGGTGGATGCCCCAGCTCTTCATGCGGCCGATCTCCTCGCCGGCCAGGCTTTCGCAGAACACGTTCTCGCCCATCAGCTCCTGCGGCGAGGCGTGCATCATGGCCTCCGCCTCGACATCCGGACCGAGGTCGCGCAGCACTTCCATGGTGCGCTGGTTGGTGATGTGGGCACGCGGCGTGTTCGACAACCAGCGATAGCGATTGACGATCATGTTGGCCACGCCGTAGCTGGACAGAAGTGCCGCCGTGGCCGAGCCGGCTGGGCCCGCGCCGATGATCAGCACGTCGGTTTCGATATCCGCCATCAAATTCCTCCCTCGATCTTCGGACCGGTCAGCCTGCGGCGAACCGGAAACAGGTGCAGGCCATTGCGGGACGCGATCAGGCCCCACAGCCCCTTTGGTGCAAAAAGCATCACGACGACGGCGATGAGGCCGAGCGTCATCAAGTACCAGCTGCCGTAGTCGGCCAGCGCCGAACGCAGCGCAAAGAAGACCAGCACGCCGAGGATCGGCCCCTCGATGGTGCCGATGCCGCCGATGACGACAATGAAGATGACGTTGGCGGTCCAGTCGGTGACGGCAAAGGCCGCACTGGGCGAAATACGGGCCGTCTGCAGGAAAATCAGCGCGCCGGTCAGCCCGGTAGCGGCCGCGGCGATCAGAAAGACCGCCCATCTGAGCCGGCCGGTATCGACGCCCACCGATTGTGCCGCGTCGACATTGTCGCGCACGGCCGCCAGCGCCAGCCCGAGGCGACTGCGCAGCAGCCAATAGATGCCGCCCGTCACAGCCACGACCAACGCCAAAGCCAGCCAGTAGGCCAGGATGTCGCGTGCCGCGGCCTCGCGGACGCCGAACAGCGTCCGGATCGCATCGGTGCCCAGGATGCTGCTCGTCGCCTCGCGCGGCAGCGAGGTGCCGGTGCCGCCGCCGAGCGCCTTCCACTGTGCGACCAGCAGGCGCGTCACTTCCGCGATCACCCAGGTGCCGATGGCGAAATAGGCGCCCTGCAAACGGAATGCGAAGAACGCCGTCGGAACCGCCAGCACCAGCGCCGCAAGGCCGCCCAGCGGGATCGCCAGGATCGGATTCCAGTCGAGCAGGATCACGCCAGCGAACATCGCATAGGCGCCGATGCCGACGAAGGCCTGCTGGCCCACCGAGACAAGGCCGCCATAACCCGCCAGCAGGTTCCATATCTGCGCCAGCGTCAGCATGGTGAGGATGAAGAAAAGATCCTGTATGGCGCCACGCGAGGCCACGGCGGGCAGCGCGAGCGCGGCGACGATGACGATCGGCACCGTGATCGCGGTCACGGTTCCGGCGCGGGTGCGGGTTGTCAGTCGATACATGCCGCCCCTCAATCCACTGCGCGCGGAAAAAGCCCGCGCGGCTTGAGCAGCATCACGGCCAGGAAGGCGATGTGGCCTGCCAGGATCTGCCATTCCGGATTGAGCGCCGCACCGAACGTCTGCGCCACGCCGATGATGATTCCGCCGGCAAGCGTTCCCCATAGGCTGCCGAGGCCTCCGATGATCACCGCCTCGAAGGCATAGATCAGCCGCGCCGGCCCGATCGAGGGATCGAAATTCGCCCGCATGCCGAGATAGAGCGCCGCCAGCGTCACCACGACCATGGCGATCCCGGTGGCGATCGCGAAAATCCGCTTCGGCTCTATCCCCATCAGCCCCGCCGTCACGGCGTCGTCCGAGGTGGCGCGGAAGGCACGGCCGAGGGCGGTGTGGTAGAAGAGCCCGTTCAGGGCAATGATCATCACGATCGCCGACGCAAAGGTCATCAATGGCATGATCCCCACCGTGACCAGCCCGAGATCGAGCGATGCCCCCTCCAACGCGCCCACCGGGATGCGGCGGCTGTCGGCGGAAAAGAGCTCGAGCAGCCCGTTCTGCAGGGCAACCGACAGGCCGAACGTGACGAGAAGCGGCGGCAGGATGTCCTTGCCCAGCACGCGGTTCAGTATGACTGTCTGTAGCAGCCAGCCGAGCGCGAACATCACCGGCATGGCGATCAGGGCAGCGATCCATGGCGACAGGCCGAGCAGCGTGACGCCCATCAACACCAGATAGGCGGCAAGAATGATGAGGTCTCCATGGGCGAGGTTCACCAGCCGCATGATGCCGAAGACGAGGCTCAACCCCGCTGCGAACAAGGCATAGAGCCCGCCCAGCAGAATCCCCTGCACGAGGGTGTCCAGCCAGATCATCGCCGCGCCACCTCGATCACGCCACAAGAGCACTGCGCGAGCAAATGACGGAGCCTCGGTTGCCGCGTCATGCCGCCACTCCGAAATAGGCGGAATGGATGTCTTCGCGCGTGACCTCGGCCGCCCTGGCGGCCAGCGTGACGCGGCCCTCCATCATGCAGTAGACGCGATCGGCCACCGCCAGCGCCTTGCCGATATCCTGCTCCACCAGCACGATCGCGGCGCCTCCTTCGCGGATCTTGGGAAGGGCTGCGTAGATATCGCGGATGACGACCGGCGCCAGGCCGAGGATGATCTCGTCGCAGAGCAGTAATTCGGGGTTCGACATCAGCGCCCGGCCGATCGCCACCATCTGCTGCTGGCCGCCCGAGAGCGCTGTGCCGGGGCTCTTGCGCCGCTCGCGCAGGATCGGAAAAAGGTCATAGACGGCGTCGAGGCTCCACGGCCCCGGCACCTTGCGCGCCTGCCCGCCGACCAGCAGATTTTCCTCGACGGTCAGCGAGGGGAACAGCCGGCGTCCTTCCGGCACCATGGCGATGCCGCGCTTCATGATCTCGGCCGAAGACAGCGCGCCGATCGGCTCGCCCCGGTGCAGCACCATGCCGGGCTCATTGCCGATCACGCCCGTGATCGAGCGCATCAGCGTGGATTTTCCGGCGCCGTTGGCGCCGATGATCGCCACGCATTCGCCCACCGCGACAGTGATATCCACACCGAACAGCGCCCGGAACTGGCCGTAATTCGCGGTGAGGCCGCGCGTTTCCAGCATCAGACCTCGAGCCCCAGATAGATTTCGCGAACCGCCTTCGAGGCCATGATCTCATCAGGCGCACCGATCCCGATCACACGCCCGAAATCCAGCACGAGAAGCCGCTCTACCACCGAATTCAGGGCGTGCAGCACATGCTCGATCCAGATGATTGTCGTGCCCCTGGCATGGATCGCCTTGATCGTCGCGACCAGGGCCTTGCATTCGCCCTCCGTCAGACCGCCGGCGATCTCGTCCAGAAGCAGAAGCTCAGGGCCTGTCGCCAGGGCGCGGGCGAGTTCGAGGCGCTTGCGGTCGAGAAGGCTCAGCGAGCCGGCCACGAAATTGGCCTTCCTGAGAAGCTCCGTCTCCTCGAGGATACCAGCGCAATCGTCGACCATCTCGGCCTCGCGTCCGCCGCGGCCGAAGGCGGCAGCGGTCAAGAGATTTTCGAACACGGTCAGCCCCTCGAAAGGCTGCGGAATCTGGAAGCTGCGGCCAACGCCCATGCGCGCCCGCTCCATCGCCGGAGCACGGGTCACGTCGCGGCCGAGCAATTCGATGCGACCCTCATTTGCAAACAGATTGCCGGTGATCAGGTTGAAGAGCGTCGATTTTCCGGCGCCGTTCGGGCCGATAATGCCCAGCGCTTCGCCGCGCGGCACGCTGACGGTCACGGAATCCGCAACCTTCAAGGCGCCGAAGGACTTCGAAACGTTTTCCAGCCTGAGTATCATCACTGTCATCCTTGGGTCGCGCCGAACGAGGGCGGCGGTATCAGCCGCCCTCGGCAGCGTCAGGCCACGGCTTCCATCTTGCCGGCGGTGGGTATCTGGGAGGCGCCGGCGTTTTCGACGATCACCAGATCGAAGCCGCCACCGGCCTTCTTGCGCCACTGCCCGCCAACGAGCGGCGTCTTGCAGACGTTCTTCGCGGCGAAAGGTGGCAATCCCGCACCGCTCCAGGCCACCTTGCCCACTACCGTCGTCATGTCGGTGGCCGCTATCGCCGCCGCGATCGCCTCGGCATTGGTTGGATCCGACACGCGGCCCATGACATTGGCCGCCACCTCGAACAGCGAATGGACAAAACCGATCGGCTGGGTCCAGGGACGGCCGGTCTTGGCGGTGAAATCCGCAGCGAGTTCGGCCGAACTCTCGCCCGTCAGCGACGATTTGAACGGATGCGAGGCCGACCACCAGACCTCGGACGAGAGGTTGTGGCCGGCGTCGCCGAGCGTCTCGACCGATTGCGGGAAAAGGATCGCCTTGGCCACCGTCACCGCCTTGGGCTTGAAGCCCTGCTGGCGGGCCTGGTTCCAGAAGGTGGTGAAGTCGGGCGGAATGACCACCCCGGTAACGATCTCGGCATTGGCGGCTTTGAAGGCGTTGACCTGCGCGGTGAAATCGTCCGAAAGGTTCTGATAGCGGCCAGGATCGGCAAGGCTGAAGCCGGCGGCGTCGAGGCCGGGCTTCAACCCATTCTTCGGGTCGCCCCAGGCATTGCCGTCGGCATCGTTGGGGAACAGCCCGCCCACCTTGCCGTTGGTGGAAAGCTGCTTCCACATGCCGGTGTAGACGGCGATGATGTCTTCGAGACCCCAGAAATAATGATAGGCGAAGTTGAAAGGCTTCCACGAGGCCGGATCGGCCGGACTGCCCTGCTGGCCGATGAACCAGGGCTGCCACGGCGCCATCGTCGAGATGACCGGCACGCCCTCCGCCTCGCAGGTGGTGGCCACTGGGTTGGTGTTCTCGGGCGTCGAGCCGACGAGCATCAGGTTGATCTCGTCATCGACGATCAGGCTCTTCGCCACCTCGGCCGCGCGATTGGGGTTCGACTGGCTGTCCTTGACGATGACCTCGAAGTTCTTGCCTGCCTCGGAAGCGAGGAAGGCCTTGATGTTGTAGGCATCGCTCTCCGCGAAGCCGGCAAGCGGCCCGGTCTGCGGCGAAACATAGCCCAGGCGGATCTTGGCGCCTTGCGCGATGGCCGGCGTCGCCAGGCGCGAACCGGCCAGCGCCAGGCCTGTCGCCGCCGAGGCTTTCAGTAGGCTACGTCTTGTGATCATGTGTAGTTCCTCCCTCTTGTTTTATTCTCAAGCCCCCGGACGGCGTCCCTCCCACGCCGCCTGAAGGAGTTCCCTTATCGATCCTGGATCGATTGGCCTCGGATTCGCATAGGCATTCTTGACCGCGATCGCCGCCGCGCGGTCGAGATCGGCCTCCTCGATGCCGATCGCCTTCAGGCTCAGCGGGGAGCCGACCGACTGTGCGAAATCCCAGAGCCCGCCGCCCGCCGAGCCACCACCGAATGCCCCAGTGATCGGACGCAACAGATCAGGCACCGCCGTTTCGTTGAAGGCGGTCGTGTACGGCAGCAGGATGGCGTGGGTCTCGGCATGCGGCGTATCGAACGAGCCGCCGAAGACATGCGCCAGCTTGTGATGCAGCGCCATCGAGACATAGCCGAGCGCGGTCGAGCAGCACCAGGCCGCATAGAGCGCCTGCGTCCGCGCCGCGCGATCCTGCGGGTCGCGGATCAGCCTTGGAATGCCGTCCTTAAAGGCAATCATGGCATCCCTGCACATGAGCACGATCACCGGGTTGCGATCGGGGGCATACAAGGCCTCCATCGCATGAGCGATCGCGTTCATCGCCGAGGTGACGGTGAGACTTACCGGCAGGCTCAGTGTCAGATCGACGTCGTAGATCACCGTCTCGGGGCGAATGTCCGGCGAACGGCGGGTAGTCTTCTCGCCGGCCGCCGTCTCGCCGAGGATGTCGGTCATTTCCGAGCCGGCATAGGTGGTGGGAATGACCACCTGGTCGGCGCCCGTGCGCACGGCAATCGCCTTGCCGAGCCCGGTGGTCGAGCCGCCGCCGAGGCTGACGACCGCCGAAGCGCCGCTGCTGCGGAAGGCACCGACGGCCTTTTCCGTGACCTCGACAGGGGTATGCATGACCGCGCCGGCAAAGATCCCGGCGGCGAGGCCACCAAGGCTTACGGCCAGTCTTTCCGCATCGCCCATCTGATGCGGTGTCGAAAGCACCATCACCTTGTCATGGCCGAGCCGCCGGACTTCCTCTTCGACGCGAGCCATGGTGCCGGCACCGAAGACCACCCGTGTCGTCAGGCCCGGAAAGGTGAAGCTGTCCATCATCGCGCCGCCTCCATGCGCGGGCCACGCCCGGCGGCGAGGTCGTCGAGGATCGTGCCCAGCATGACGATCTCGGCGTCCGAGACCTCATGGCCCCGTCCCGGGAAGAGATCGGCCCGCAGGCTCGCGCCAATGCGGCCCAGCGACTGCGCGGCATCGGCAAACGCCGAGACTGGTATCCAGGGATCGGCATCGCCGCCGGAAAGATAGATCGGCATTCCGGCCGGCGCGGCCTCGGATCTTTCGTCCGCCGGAACGCCGACACGGCAGCCCGTGAAGGCCGCCAAAGCATCCGGCGGCGGCAGCCCCGCGCAGAGGTATTCGATCGACAGACACGCCCCTTGCGAGAAGCCCGCGAGAAGAAGCGGCAGTCCGGGCAGTTCGGCCCGCGCCGCGACCATTGCGGCCGCAAGGTGGTCGAGCGCGTCGGAAAGCTGCGCCCGGGCGACCGGCGTCAACGGGTCGACGGCACGCGCCTCCCACCACATGCCGTGTGGTGCACGCGGCAGGATAAAGGCCACGGCGGTTGCGGAAAGCCGCGACAGCACATGGGACTGCATCTCTTCGGGCGATTGGCCACGGCCGTGGACGAAGACGCAGATCGCCTTCGCTTCCGGGCCTCTTGGCCCAAGCCGGAGCGGACCGCTGCCTGAACTCACGTGAAATCCGCCTCTTCCAGGCCGACCTGCAATTCGCTCTCACGATCTTTGAACCACGGCGGGAAGACCAGCGTCTTGCCGATCTGGCCCGGGGGCTCGTCCTTGGCCCAGCCTTCGGGCGTAGTCCAGGCAATTTCGAACAGCGCGCCTCCGGGGGAGCGGACATAGCAGGACTTGAAGTAGTTGCGGTCCTTCTGCTCCGAAATATCGGTGAAGCCGAGGCCCTCGATATGGGCGCGCAGTTTCAACTGGTTCTCTTCGTCGCCGGTGTTGAGGGCGAGGTGGTGGATCGTACCGCCCGCCAGCGTCCAGGTGCCCTGCGGGCTGTCGCGGTCGACAATGACCTCCACGCGCTGAGCGACGCCGGTCGCGTCGGGCACGCGGAACACCAGTCCCTCATGGTCGTCAGCCTCTTTCTCCAGCGGCAACGCGATGGTCAGGAAGTCGTCCATCGCAGTGCGGTCCATCACCGCCACCACGGCGCCGTATATTCCCTTGATGCCGTGCGCCTTGCCGATGCCCTGCGCCTCGCTGGTGATCGGCGCGCGCGTATCCCTGTCGCTTTCCACCAGCTCGTGCGGAATGCCGCAGGGATGTGCGAAAGCCGCACGGTCGGCGCCAAAACGAGTGATCTTGATGGCCTCGATGCCGCGCGCGTTCAACCGGTCGACCCAGAAATCCGCGGCCCCCTTGGGAATCGACTGCATGATGGTGCGCGACTGGTTGGACCCGCGGCGGCCATAGACGCCTGGCTTGCGGAACGGGAAGGTGGTGATGATCGTCGAGGCATCGCCGTTGGGCGAGCCGTAATAGAGGTGATAGACAGGGATGACGCCGTCGAACAAGACGGTGCGCTTCACCGAATGCAGGCCCAGTGCCTTGGTATAGAAATCAAAATCTTCCTGAGCGCTGTCGGTCGAGAGCGTCAAATGGTGGTAGCCGCTGACACGTGCCATCGGTCATCTCCTCCCAGAGGTTTCGGTTTCGCCCCGCCGCTGTGGACAGAGCACGAGGTTGAGGTCGAGCGCGTGCTTCCGTTTTCCTCCGTTGGGCGGCAGCGCGCGGAACTCGGCCATGAGTTCGGGTTTGACCCCGAAAATCGCATCCCGGCCGATCGCAGGGTCCGACCGGTCGAAGATGTGGGTCGTCAGCGTCTCGAAGCCCTCCGCCGAGACGCGAAAATGGATATGGGCCGGCCGCTCGAGGCCAAGGCCAAGCGCTGACATCAATTGACCGACCGGTCCATCCGACGGCAGCGTGTAGCCCTTCGGCTTCACCGTCACGAAGACGAAGCATCCCTGCGGATCGGTGCGGAACCGTCCACGCAGATTGAATTCCGGCTGCCTGTCGGGTTCCTGGTTCTCGTAGAGACCCTCGGCATTGGCCTGCCAGATCTCGACCATCGCATCGCCGATCGCATCGCCGTCGAGCGCGACGATCCGGCCCGCAACCTCCAGAGGCTCGCCCTTGTGATCGCGCGAGATATTCGCGCCGAGCGGCATCTCCGGCACGTCGGCCCGGTAGAAGGGGCCGGCCAGGGTGTTTGGGGTCGCCCCAACAGGGCGCGGGCTGTTCTGATCCTCGATCAGCGACGACACGCCCAGGACGTCGGCGAACAGCACCCATTCCTGGCGCCGCGCATCGGCGTAGTGGCCAACCTCGGTCAGAAAATCGATCGCCTGCCGGAATTCCTCGCCCGAGGGTCGCAGCTCGACGATCAGCGCGTGCAAACCGTCGACGGCTGCCTGCGCCGCCGCCGCCAGGCGGGACTGGCCCATTGCCGTCAGGCGCCGTGAGAATTCCTCGGCCTGCGTCGAGATCGCCTTGGGGAATTCATCTCGCTTCGGGTCGTGCTGGCCGTGCATTCCGCCGGGGCCTCCCTTCCCCTTGCCAAGCGGGATAGCACGGCCCGACGCGATGCTTGATGAGATGTGGCGTCCCTTGTATAGCGTTTTGCTATGAAGCTGAACGAGCGCCACCTCATGCAGCTCGCCGCGGTGCTGGATGCCGGCGGCGTGTCGGAAGGAGCCGCTATGCTGGGCCTGACCCAGCCGGCGGTCAGTCGATCACTGGCCATGCTGGAGGCGCGGGTGGGCGAGCCGCTTTTCCTCAAGGGTCGCCGGCCGCTGCAGGCGACACCGCTCGGCTTCCAGTTGGCGGCGCAGGGCCGCACGATCATCACCGCGTCGCGCAAGGCGTCGGATGCGGTCCAGGGCTTCATGAAAGGCACGAAGGGCGTCGTCCGTGTCGGCGGCGTGCCCTTCTTCATGGATGCGATGATCAGCCGGATGATCGGAGAATTCCAGAAGCTCGAACCCGAGGTCACCGTTCAGCAAAGCTATATGAACCTGCCCGAGATGGTCGCGGCGCTGGAGAGCAACCAGATCGATCTCGGGATCGTGCCGATCGGCGTGCTCGACCTGGGACCCGGCTTCGAATTCACCGAAATCCTGCCCGGACGCAACGTCGTGGCTTGCCGGCCCGACCATCCCCTGCTGCGAAATCGCCGCCTCAGGGCGCATGACCTGACCAGCTTTCCCTGGGTAGCCCCCCTACCCGGCTCTCCGCTGATGTCGGACCTGCAGATGATCCTGATGAGCATCGGCATGTCGGACCTCAACGTCCGCTATTCGGGAGGCTCGCTGATGAGCGTGATCAACTTCCTTGCCGAAACCGATGCGCTGGCGGTGCTGCCATTCTCCGTGGTCTTCGCGCAGCGCAAGGAAAACCGGGTGACGGTGCTGTCCTATGAAATTCCGCAGCCCAGCCGCTCGCTTGGTATCCTGCGCCGGGTCAGCGGACCGCGCTCGCCCGCGGCAGAGCGCTTCGCGGGCCACGTCACGACCGCCTTCGAGAATCTGAAGCACATCATCAAACGGCACGAGAATGCCGTCGTCTGGGGGCGGTAATCCAGCCGACATGGCGCCCCTTACAGCTCCAAGAGCCAGGAGCGGACGTTTGGAGCAGCGAGACGATCGGGCGTCCATTGGCCAGTCTCGTTTTTCCCGAACGGGATCCCGGTTTGAGGAGCTGAAGGGCACACCGGTGAGCGCCAGTATCAGCGAAGCTGGTTCATGGCGCCTATTCAGCATCGCCAGCAATGAAGTGCGGCTCTCCCACCCCATTCCGTGCAGGAATGGAACTCCCGTGCCTGTATTCGGTTGGGTACAAAGCCGGCGTCCCACACGCGCTGGCAAGGGTGCGCTGAGGTGACAGATGCTCGACGACGAAGAGGCCGAAGGTTTGTAAGTGCGAATATCGATCTTGGTTGAGCCTCCTATCACCGGTTTGCCTTCACCTCACGGCGAGGGCAACTCCGCGCGACCAGATCAGCTAATGTCCTCCAAGACCCTGGGCGTCATCTACGACATCAAGGGTCTGTTCCCCAGGCATGTTACGGATGGGCGCTTCTGATGAGGGTTCTGGTCACCGGCGCGGCCGGCTTCATAGGGTATCACGTAGCCAAGCGGCTGCTGGAGCGCGGTGACGAGGTCGTCGGCATCGACAACGTCAACGACTACTACGATCCGCAGATCAAGGAGGCGAGGCTGCGGCTTCTGGACGAGGCGAGCCGCAAGACCAATGCCGGCTATCATTTCATCCGCGGCAATCTCGCCGACAAGAGCGTGGTCGACGCCTGCTTTGCCGACCATGCATTCGACCGGGTGATCCATCTCGCCGCCCAGGCCGGGGTTCGCTACAGCCTGGAAAACCCGCATGCCTATGTCGAAAGCAACATCGTCGCCTACACCAACATGCTGGAGGCCTGCCGCAACAGCGCCGTCGCGCACCTGACCTATGCCAGCACCTCCAGTGTCTACGGCGCCAACACCGACATGCCGTTTTCCGAGCATCGTCCGGCCGACCATCCGCTGCAGTTCTACGCCGCGACCAAGCGCGCCAACGAGCTGATGGCGCACAGCTACAGCCATCTGTTCCGATTGCCGACGACCGGGCTTCGCTTCTTCACCGTCTATGGTCCCTGGGGTCGCCCGGACATGGCGCTGTTCCTGTTCACCAGGAACATCCTGGCCGGTGAGCCGGTCAAGCTGTTCAACAACGGCAACCACACGCGCGACTTCACCTATGTCGATGACATCGCCGAAGGCGTGATCCGCGCCAGCGACAGCCCGCCCACGGGCAATGCCGCCTGGGACTCCAGCCGTCCCGATCCGGCCACGAGCAGCGCCCCCTGGCGCATCTTCAACATCGGCAACAACAACCCGGTGAAGCTGACCGCCTATGTCGAGGCGCTGGAAAACGCACTGGGCCGCAAAGCCATCGTCGAACTTTTGCCGCTGCAGCCCGGCGACGTGCCCGATACCTTCGCCGACACCTCGGCGCTGGAGCAGGCGGTCGGCTACCGCCCGACGACGACAGTGACCGAAGGGGTGGGGCGGTTCGTCGAGTGGTACCAGGCGTATTTCGGGCGGGGATAGACAAAGTCTTTGCAAGATCACGGCTGGCAAACTCGCCTCAGGCCACCGTCCAGTGATGCTCGATGGCTGCGCCAGCTCCTGCCAGCACGACGCCCACGGGATTGGCCGCCCCCCGCAATTCGCACCACAGCAACATTGATCTTTGATGGGTGATGTTGCGGTTCCGCTCGCCCGCCATCCGCCATTCGCGTTCGTTTATTTCATTGGGCAAAAAACTACCGACAGCGGACAAACTGCGTCGCTATTCGAATGATGCGGTAGCGGCACATAACGCGCATGTTTCCTCCAGCCGGAGGCGCTTCATCCCCGCGCCGCCGGTTAGGCTCGACGGCCGCCCGCCCCCAAAAAGCCGTCGGGCCGCCAGAAATCCCGATCCTACTCGCCTCCCCTCCTCGCCATCACTGCGTAAACGCCTTGGACATCTGATCCGCAAATGGTTTCAACAGATAAGACCAGACATTGCGTTCATCGGTGCGGATATGAACCTCGGCGGGCATACCTGGCCTCAGCACCTTCGCTTCGGTCAGGCAGTTCGATTTGCTTTCGACCTTGATCCGCGCCGAGAAATAGGAAAGCTGACGTTGCGGATCTTTAATCAGATCTGCCGAGATGTGTTTCACTGACCCTTGGCAGACCGGAGTGGTTCCCACGTCGAACGCCGGAAAACGGATCGATACCGGCTGCCCTGGCCGGACGTCGTCGACCCGCGACGGAGGGATCAGCGCGTCCACCACAAGATCGTCGGCATCAGGCACGATGGTCATGAGCATCTCGCCAGGCGCGATAACGCCGCCGACGGTATGGACAGCCGATTCCTGTATTGTTCCGGACTGCGGCGCGCGGATCGTTGTCTTGGTCAATTCATCCTGGGCCACAATCCTCCGTTCGTTGAGTTCGGTCTGCTTGGCTTCCGTCTCGCGGAGTTCGGTCGTCACGTCAGTGCGCCTTTGGTCATCCAGCTGCAGCATCTGCAACCCCGTTTCGCTGATGCGCGCCTGCGCTTCAGCTACTGCTGCAGCGAGGCGCCCCGATTCTCCCCTGGCCCGGGTGGCATCCAGCCTGATGTTGCTCACCCTCTCCTTGGAGACGAGTTTTTTGGCATAGAGGGAATCAACGTCGGCGAAATCCTTATTCAGCAGAGCAACCGATTCATCCACCGCGCTCTGTTGCGCTTTGAGGCCGTCGATCTGACGTTCGAGTTGCTGGGATTGGCTTCTCAACTGTGCCTTCTGTCCAGCCAAAGCCGAAGCGCGCGTTTCAAAGAGGGCGCGCTCGCCATTGACGAGCGCAGCCAGCTCCGGTTGGTTCATTCGCGCCTTCAGGCCGACCGGCAGCTGCATTTCAGCCAGGCCCGTTCGCTCAGCCTCCAGCCGAGCGAGGCGGACGGTCGCGCGATCGAGATCCTCACTGATGATTTGCAGGTTCGCGCGAGTCAGCGTGTCATCCAGTCTGACCAGCACGTCGCCGGCTCTCACATGATCTCCGTCCTGCGCGAAGATCCCGCCCACTGTGCCTCCGGTTTGATGCTGGACCTTCTTGACGTTGCTTTCCACCACCACGGTGGCTGGTGCAACCACAGCGCCGGCGATCTCGGTCAATCCCAGCCATAGGCCGCCGCCAAGGACCAGCAGACCGGTAATCGCCAAGCCGAATATCAGGTTGGCCCGTATACCGTCCGGCAGATCTGGCGCGCTCACGGCAGGCCGTTTGCTGCCACGAAGGGTCCGAGCATACGATGAGAAGGTGACGAATGTTTCGAGCAGACCTTCATGCATGTCCGGCAACACCCGGTATCGGCGCCAAAGAAGATGGCCGAGGTGAAACAGGCGGTGAAGGTCGGAGCACGTTCGCCAAGACCTGCTCGCGCGAGCCAAAGGCATGAACCGTCCCATTCGACATAACCAATACCTGATCGATGTTGGCGAGAGCCGAAGGACGATGCGCAACGACAATGACGATGCCTCCGCGCTGACGCACTGCCCGTATGGCGCCGGCCAGGGCAGCGTCCCCATCTACGTCGAGGTTCGAGTTCGGTTCGTCGAGCACGACAAGAAACGGCTCGCCATAAAGTGCTCGGGCGAGACCCACGAGTTGCCTCTGCCCTGCCGACAGGGCCGCTCCGCCCTCGCCGATGCGGGTCTGAAATCCCTGAGGGAGTTGCATTATCATTTTCTCGACGCCGGCTGCTCTTGCCGCCGCAAGGACGCCTTTTGGATCCGTCTTGCCTCGGAACCTCGAAATGTTGTCTGCTACCGTGCCGTCAAACAACTCCACATCCTGCGGCATGTAGCCGATATGGGCGCCGAGCTGTTCCGAGTTCCATTGATCGAGAGAGGCACCGTCCAATCTCACCGAGCCATGGAGCGGCTTCCACACCCCGACCAACGAACGCACCAAAGTTGTCTTGCCGGAACCGCTTGGGCCGATTACGGCCATCCCAGCGCCTCTCGACAGATGGAAGCTCACATTCACCACGGTTGGCTTTGGCAAGCCGGGCGGCGCAATGGTCAATTGCTCGACCGCAAACCGCGCCTGCGGCCGAGGCAACTCCATTGGCTCGTCCTGGCGGCCGAATGCCGCCATGACCGCTGCCAGCTCGGAATAGCTGCGCCGGGCCGACAGAAAGCCTCTCCAGTTTGCGATCGCAGCATCCACCGGGGCCAAGGCGCGGCCAAGCAAAATGGAAGATGCGATGATCACCCCAGGTGAAGCCTCGCCGCCGATCACCAGGTAAGCGCCGAGACCGAGAACACAGGACTGCAACGCCATCCGCAGGGCCTTCGACAGCGAACTGGCGCCACCAACGACGTCAGAGAGACGTTCCTGCTGGGCGAGATAGGCTCGGCTGACGTCACTCCAGCGTCGAGCCAGTCGACCAGACAGCCCCATTGCGTGAACGACTTCGGCGTTGCGCCGGCCGGAATCGGCAAGCGCCCGCTGCGACAGCAGCTCCTCCGAGGCACGCGCGGCGGGGCCTCGGCTAAACACTTCCGCGATCGCTGTTAAGAGGACCACAGCGATCGCGCCGACCGTCGCCAGCAGGCCGAGCGAAGGATGGAGCAAATAAATGATCAGCAGATAAAAGGGGATCCACGGGGCGTCGAAGATGACCGTCGGTCCCGTTCCGGAGAGAAAGCCGCGCAGTCGGTCAAGATCGTGCAAAGGCTGCAGACGGTCCGCATCACGCCCTGCCTTGAGCGGCAGGGACAGGGAGATGGAGAACACCTTTTGCTGCAAATTCCTATAGAGACGGCTACCGATGCGGACCAACACGCGAAGCCGCACGAAATCCAGAAGCCCATGGACCGCATACAGACCCAGCATTCCGATCGTGAACCCCACCAGGGTGGGAACGCTCTGCGACGGCAGAACGCGATCGTAAATCTGCAACATATAGACCGAACCGGTCAGAGCGAGAATGTTTATCACTGCCGAGAACAGCGCCACGCCAAGCAGCCCAGGCATGCAGGCGAGAATGGCGGAACGTAGCTCGGGAGAACCAGCCCCCGATGTTTTCATGACCAGCGGTCGTTCGCGCGACACTGCCGCGCCGTTACTTCCGTAAGTTGTGATGGCTCAAACCTTTCTTGATGCGCATAGCAGCCGCTATCCGTCGCCCCCCTTATTACGCTCTGCTTACATACGTCGACTTTGAGGAAAATGCAGCGGATTCGTGGCATGAACCGGCGAAACGCGGCCGCCGACGTCTCCCTGTCTGGGGATAACTTCACGAAAAATGACGATTTTCGCTAAAGGAACTGGTCAGAACGGAGCCGGCAAAAGAGGCGTATGTCCTTGCTCCCAAACACTTTCAAAGGTGCCACAGTCGGCTGAGCAAAATACCTGCTACTGAGCAACAACTTAGATCAATCAAACATTCTATCTCGCTGTGTTTCGTATTTGATTTCATCCTAATGTAGCAATCACCTAAGCAGACGCGGGGCATAAATCGAATCAACCAAAGGATCATTGGATGACACTCCATTATGCGTCCGGTGGATCAGCCACCGAAGTCGCAACCGCCGGGTTCAACCTGGTCGATGTTCAATATCTCTCGCAGGTCAATGCTTTGCCGGACGGCATGAAAGGCCTCGTCTATCTCGGCGCGCATGACGGCGTCACCTCCTCCTTCATTGAAAAAGTTACACCATTTCTGAACAACCCGAAGGTGTTCGGATTTTTCCTGATGGACGAGCCAGATCCCACCGGCAGGTGGGGCACATATGCAACTGCCGAAAACCTGAAAGCGGAATCGGATTGGATCCATTCCCATTTTCCGGGCGCCAAGACCTTCGTCACCATGATGAATATGGGGTCTCCTACAAATCCGGATTTTTCCAACACCTATAATCCGGCCAATACAGGCATCGACTATTACGGGTTGGACCCGTACCCGGTGCGCGATGACGTGAGCACGGTCGACTACAACATGATCGACAGGGCCGTGGGCGCGGCAGTGAAGTCCGGCATCCCGATCGACAAGATCATTCCGGTCTACCAGACTTTTGGCGGTGGCAACTGGACGACCGACACGGGCGGGAAGCATCAGATGCCAACGACGGAACAGATGCAAACGATGATAGATCATTGGGCAGCACTGGTTCCGTCGCCTGCCTTCGATTATGCCTATGCCTGGGGCTCGCAGAACGGAGACACAGCTCTGGAGAATTCGCCGGCACTGCAGGCCTTCTTCCAGCAGCACAACCTCCAAAGCACCGGTGGCTCTGCCGCCCCTCCAGCAAGCGATCCGATCGATACCCCGACCACGCCGCCAAGCGACGCCGGCGCCCCTGCTCCCGCCGCGCCGGCCCCGTCGGACAGCGATCATATATTCCATGGCACGCGCGGCGCAGACGTTTTTCACGCGACCACGGGCAATGACAAATATCTCGTCAACAATGCCCATGACAAGGTGATGGAAGCGCCAAGCGGCGGGGTCGACAAGGTCGTGGCCTCGGTGAGTTACGCTCTTACGGCGGGCTCACATATCGAGCAGTTCTCCACCGCCAGTTCGGGTGGCAGGGCGTCCATCAACCTGACCGGCAACGAATTCGGTCAAGCCATCTATGGGAATGGCGGCGCCAACAAGATCAATGGTGGCGGTGGCGCCGACAAGATGACCGGCTATGGCGGCAATGACACCTATTACGTCGACAATGCCCACGACAAGGTGGTGGAGCAGAGAGGAAGCGGCGCCGATAAGGTTCTTGCCTCGGTGAGCTTCGCTCTTTCGGCTGGCTCGCATATCGAGCAACTCGCAACCACCAAGGCATCCAGCAAGGCCGCCATCAATCTGACCGGCAACGAATTCGGACAGACCATTCAAGGCAATGCCGGTAGCAACAAGATCGACGGCGGCGGCGGAGCCGATACGTTGAGCGGGCGTGGGGGCAGAGATGCCTTCGTGTTCAGTACCGCCCTTGGTGCTGGAAACGTCGACAAGATCACTGATTTCAACAAAGCCCAGGACAAAATCCACCTCGATCATTCCATCTTTGCCGGTCTCGATCAGGGGGGCCTCTCGTCGGACGCTTTCTTTGCCGGCAAAGCCGCGCATGACAGTTCCGATCACATTATCTACAACAGTTCGACGGGAGCTCTTTCTTTCGACAGCGACGGCGTCGGAGGCGCAAACCAGATCCATTTCGCGAGCCTCTCTCCGCATCTGTCGATTACCGCATCGTCTTTTCTGGTCACCTGAACCAGCCCAGCGAAGAAACGCTTTAAGAAGTCGGGGGGGGGCGGGGGGGGGGGCGCCCAGCAGAGTGGAAGTGTGTGGAGGAAACAGAGAAGCGGGGGGGGGAGGGGGAAACCACGCGCCCCCCCGCGCGCCCCCGCCGGGGGG
>NZ_JAMYVQ010000051.1:0-22776 GCF_040324155.1 Mesorhizobium sp. M0011
CGGGGGCCCCCCCCCCCGGGCCCGCCGCTCCGTCTGGGTTCTTGTCTCGCCCCGTGCCGGCCCCCCCGCCCCGCGGCCCCCCGGCGGGGGCCGCCCCCCCCCCCCCCCCCCCCCCCCCCCCACGGGCGCAGGGAATACGCCCTATTTCTTCAGCACGGCCCCTATTTCTTCAGCACGGTGTTGGCCTTCGCCGCCGCTTCCTTCAAGCCTGCCTCGGGGTCGCCGCCGAGATAGATCTTCTGCATGGCGTCCGACGTGATCTGGGCGACTTCTTCCCAGCCCGGAATGACCGGCGCGAAGCGGGCGTCGGGCAGGAGCGCGGTGAACGCTGCCAGATCGGCATTGTTGACGTAATAGTCCATCTTGGCCTCTTCCTTGTTCACCGGCAGGAAGCCTTCGCCTTGCGTGAACTTGGCGCGCTGCTCCGTGGTGAACAGGAAATCGAGCAGCTTCCAGGCTTCGTCCTTGTTCTTGGAGTTCTTAAACATGATGATGGAATCGGTCACGCCATAAGTGCCGCGCGCGCCGGTCGGTCCGGCGGGAATGGCCGCCACGCCGTATTTCAGGTTCGGCGCCTCGTCCTTGATCTGGTTGGACAGGAACGGTGCGGTGATCATCATGCCGACCTTGCCCTGCTTGAACAGGTTCTGCACATCCTCGCGGTTGTTGGAGGTGACGCCGGGTTCGGTCAGGCCTTCGTCGATCATCGACTTATAGAGCTTGGCGGCCTCAAGCGCACCTGGCGTGCTCAGGCCCGAAGTGCCGTCTTTGTTGAGGATTTCGGTACCCTGCGACCACATCGCATAATAGTAATAGACGTCGGTCTCGATCTCCTTGCCCTGCAGGCCGAAGCCGAACGTGCCGGACTCCAACGCCTTGATCTTGCGCGCATCGTCCTGCAGCTCGGTCCAGGTTGCCGGCGGCTTGGCGATGCCAGCTTTCTCGAACAGCTCCTTGTTGTAGTACATGGCGCGCGCCGAGGCCGCGATCGGCAGGCCGTAGGTCTTGCCGTCCATGATCGAGGGCGACAGGAAGGTGTCGATGAAGCGATCCTTGAAGTCGGGCTTGATGTAGCTGTCGAGCGGCTCGGCGACATCCTGCTGGACGAAGTCGATCAGCCAGCGCGTGCCGATGATCGACAGATCGGCATTGGTGCCGGCGGTGATGTCGGTGGTCAGCTTCTGCAGCAGCACATCCCACGGCACCACTTCGAACTTGACGGTGGTGCCGGGGTTCGCCGCCTCGAATTCCTTCTTGACGTCGGCGAAATAGGGAGCAGTCTTGGCGCTGTACTCGGCCACGGTGACCCGCACCTCACCCGCATCCGCCTGCGCCGCAATTGCCAGCATGCTCATCCCGGCCATCAGGCCGACAGTCCATTTTGCAAGGCTCATTTGATCTCTCCCATTTTGATTTGCGCCTGCGCGCCTCTTCGTGCCGGAGCAGAAGATTTATGTGACTTTCCTACATTATCGATCATTTGAAGGCTTGCAAGCAGATTATTCTGTTGCTTAATTACATTTACAGGCCTAGGCCTTCTGCGATCTGTCAGAACTCCCGGAGGATGACGCACGGTGGTTTCGCAATCCGAGTTCGAAGGCAGGGCCGAGTTCGAAGGCCGGGCCGAGTTCGAGGGCAAGACTGTCGTGGTGACGGGTGCCGGCGGCGGCCTCGGCACGGCCATCGTGGCGCTGATGGCGCAAAGAGGCGCCAAGGTCGTCGGTTGCGATCAGTCAAGCGAGGCGCTGAACAGTCCGCATTTTGCCTCCCACCACGTCTTCGATCTTCTCGACAAGCCATCGATAGCCACGGCGGTCGCCGCGATCCTCGACCGGAATGGCGTGCCCGACATTCTCGTCAACAATGCCGGCTGGACGCGCGCCGAGACGATTTCGGCACTCGATCCCGACAGAATAGAGCAGGAACTCGATCTCAACCTGACCGGCGTGATGAACTTCGCCGACCCGCTGGTCAAGGCGATGGCAGGCCGCGGCTCAGGCAGCATCGTCTTCATCTCGTCGGTAAACGCCATCGCGCATTTCGGCAATCCCGCCTATGCCGCCGCCAAGGCCGGCATCAACGCCTATGCCAAGGCGATCGCCGTCGAGCTCGGCCGCAGCGGCCTGCGCGCCAATGTCGTCTGCCCGGGATCGATCCGCACCGCCGCCTGGGACCACCGCCTTGCCAAGGATCCCGAAATCCTCGGCAAATTGCAGCGGCTCTATCCGCTCGGCCGTATCGTCAACGCTGCGGAAGTGGCGGAAGCCGTCGCTTTCCTTGCGTCCGATCGCGCATCGGGAATAACAGGCGTGGTGATGCCGGTGGACGCGGGACTGACCGCCGGCTGCCTACCCTTCATCGACGACATTCTGGGAGCGTGACCATGACCGATGTCGAGTTTCGTGATCTGTCGAAATCCTTCGGGCAGCACAAGATCCTCGAGAACATCAGCCTCGACATCAAGAGCGGCGAGTTCGTCGTCCTGGTCGGCCCGTCCGGCTGCGGCAAGTCGACCTTGCTGCGCATGTTGGCCGGGCTGGAGACGATCACGTCGGGCGACCTGTTGATCGGCGGCGTGCGCGCCAACGCGCTGCCGCCGCAGCAGCGCAACATCGCCATGGTGTTCCAGTCCTATGCACTGTTTCCGCATCTGAGGGCAGCCGACAATATCGGCTTTGGCCCGAAGATCCGCGGCGAGACGCGCACCGTGGTCGATGAGAAGGTCAAGAAGGCGTCCGGCGTCCTCAATCTCTTCTCCTATCTCGACCGCTATCCCCGCCAGCTGTCGGGCGGCCAGCGCCAGCGCGTCGCCATGGGCCGCGCCATCGTGCGCGAACCGTCTGTGTTCCTGTTCGACGAGCCACTGTCCAACCTCGACGCACAATTGCGCGTGCAGATGCGCGTCGAGATCAAGGCGCTGCACCAGCGGCTGAAATCGACGATCGTCTACGTCACCCACGACCAGATCGAGGCCATGACGATGGCCGACCGCATCGTCGTGATGGACCGCGGCAGGATCCAGCAGGTCGGGGCGCCGCTGGAGCTCTATGACAGGCCGGCCAACAAGTTCGTCGCCTCCTTCCTCGGCTCGCCGTCGATGAGCTTTGTGTCCGGTTCGCTCAAGGCGGCGCTTGAGAAAACCTGGTTCGAATCGGCCGGTGGCGGGCGGCTTGCGCTTGCCGGCAAACAGGTGCCGGCGGACAGCGCGGTGGAGGCTGGCATCCGGCCCGAGCATTTTATCATCGGCGAGGCTGTCGATGCGATGGCGATCAGGGTGGATGTCGTCGAGCCCACCGGCTCCGAAACACATGTCTATGGCGCTATCGGTGCTGATACGGTACGCGCCGTGTTCCGTGACAGGGTGCCGGTCAGGCCGGGAGACCTGCTGCCGGTCTCTGTCGACCCCGGCAACATCCATCTGTTCGACAAGGCAACGGGCCTGCCTCTATGAAAATAGCAGCATGAAGACGCCGGCCGACATCATCACGCGCCTGCAGCTGATGTCGCAGGACGGAACGAAGTCGGATCGCAAGCTGGCCGGCTTCGTGCTGGCCGACCTCGATTTCGTCTCCAAGGCGGCGATTTCGGAAATTGCCGCGCGCGTCGGCGTCAGCGAGCCGACGGTGACGCGGTTCTGCCGCAACCTCGGTTGCGAGGGCCTGCGCGACTTCAAATTCTATCTGGCGCAGGCCATCGCCATCGGCGGCCAGTATCTGTCGCCGGAACCGTTGAGCCGCGATGCCCGCGAACAGCGCATCGCTTCCGCCATCACCGAAGCGGCGATATCGGCCATCCAGCGCGCCAGCGAAAACCTCGACATGACGACGCTGGTCGCCGTCGCCGCACGCATCGCTGTTTCCGGCAATGTGCTGTGCATCGGCTCCGGTGGCATTTCGTCCATGATGGCGACCGAAATGCAGAACCGGCTGTTCAGGCTTGGCGTGTCGGTGCTGGCGCAGATCGACGGACAATTGCAGCGCATGTACGCCGCCGTCGCCACCCCTGACACCACGCTGATCGCCTTCTCCGTCTCCGGCTATGCGCGATCGGTCATCGATGCGGTCCAGGTCGCCCAGCAATATGGCGCCACCACGATCGCCATCACCCCGCCGGACTCCGCACTCGCCAAGGTCGCCGACACGGTCATCCATTTCCAGTCGCTCGAGGACGGCAATATCTACAAGCCCACATCGTCGCGCTATGCGCTGCTGTCGATCGTCGACATGATCGTCACCTCGGTCGCCGAGACGCGCGGACCAAGGGTTCTGGAGAATCTGCGCCGCATCAAGCAGAGCGTGAACACGTTGAAAGTCGACGATCCGCGTTTGCCATTGGGCGATTGAACCCTCCGGCAAGGACATCAGGACTGATGGCCGAGCGCCTCGATGCTATTCGCCAACGTCGCCGGATCGCCTTCAATGCGCACGGTCTTCAGCCGCGCGGTGCCGCCGGCGACAACCGAGACAGCGGACCCGGGCACGCCCAGAGCCTTGGCCATCAGCTTTTCGAGCGCATGATTGGCGTCGCCGTTTTCCGGTACGGCGCGGACGCGCGCTTTCAGATGGCTTCGCCCGTCCGCCGTGGCCTCGAAGCCTTCGAGCCTGTCCAGCGCAGCCTTTGGCGTCAGCCGGACAAACAGCTCGGCGCCGTTTTCGCGCAGGCGAAACGGCGTGCTCATAAGGTCATCCTGCTCACAGGATCAGAGGCGCCACCGTGGTGAGCAGAAACTGCCGCAGGAAGAACAGGATCAGAAGCAGGATGATCGGCGAGATGTCGATGCCGCCAAGGTCCGGCATGAAGCGGCGGATCGGCCGCAACGCCGGCTCGGTCAGCCGGTAGAGCATGTTGCCGATGCTGCCGACGAACTGGTTCTTCGAATTGACGACGTTGAAGGCGTAGAGCCAGGAAAAGATCGCCGAGGCGATGATGATCCACCAGTAGAGGTCAAGCGCCATGACGATTGTTTGAATGAGGGCGAGCATGCCGGTCTCCAATTGTTGCCGACATGTAGCCATTGCACGCGAAACCGGCAAGGGCCGCCTTTCTGTGGGGCGCCAATACCGGCTCGGTCTGACCTGTAGGGCGGCATGTCGCCGACACCCCAACGAAGGCGCGAATACACAAAACCGGCAAGGGCCGCTATCCGCCGGCGCCAACTCGACGCTTGACGGCACTGGATTTCGGCAAACCTCCGCCTTGACAGGAAACCGCGGCGCCCGATAAATGCGCCCATCCGCTGGACGGGGCTGTAGCTCAGCTGGGAGAGCGCGTCGTTCGCAATGACGAGGTCAGGAGTTCGATCCTCCTCAGCTCCACCAGTGGAATAATTCTCCACTCTCCGCGCCAGATGCGGTCCGCGACGCTCGTCCCGGCTTGCCCCGCGTTGGCATTGCTCTGCCCAGCGCACCTTAAAAAGCCGCGCTACATCGCCTATTTCGCAATATCCGACAAAACTGTTGTCAATTGGACTTATGGCGGAAGCTGCCCACGGATTGTTTGCGTTCTTTTTGGAAGCTGCCCCACTAAATTGAGATTACCAAATCAGTTTTTTCTGTGCGTTGTGACCAGGCGTTCGGCGGGGGCGGCCGGAGACGCTATATGGATTTCGAGTCGAAATGAAAAATCCGCCTGCGGAAGCAAAGACGTGTCAATTCGCGAGAATCTCGCTGCAAACCTTAGACGGCTGTGCAAGGACCATGCCTCCGTAAGTGCGGTATGCCGTGAGCTGCACATCAATCGCACGCAGTTCGAACGCTACCTGCAAGGGCAGACCGTTCCCAACAAGGCCACCGCCAAGCTGATATGCGATTACTTTCGGATCGACGAGGCCGAACTGTACCAGGATCCCGGCGCACCCGAGCCAGCGATGCGTGGCCTGCCGCCGGTTTCCGAAAGCCTGTTCAACCAGATGATCCGCCCTCCCAGTCCTTCGATCGCGGGCGGCACCTATTTCACCTATTTCTCGATCCCGGGCCGCCTCGACCTGCTGATGCGCTCGGTGACCTTCGTGCGGCGCGAAGCCGAACTGGTCACCTTCCGAAGGGTCACCGGATGGTCGGAGCGCCGGGGATCGACCTGGGCACGGGCGCGCGGCAATCACTATGGCGTGGCGATCTCGCGGCTGAACTGGATCTATTTCAGCGGCATCAATCGCCGCCAGACCGGAGAGCCGTCGCTGATCTCCGTGCAATGGGCCCCCATCTCCGAACCGGTGCTGATGGGCAAGGCCATGCTCCTGACGGAGGCCGGCCCGGCATTCGTGTCCGTCATCATGCGGCGAGACATTGCCAACATCCACGCAAGGGATGCCATCAGCATGGCGCATGTCATCAATCTCGACGATCCGGGCGTCGATCAACTGGTTGTCAGCCTCACCCGGGACGGGTTGGGGTAACCCCCGGATCGCCGTGCCTTACGCCAAATAAGAATAAGCGTACGCCGATAAAGCGTATGCTAACGATTGTCTACTCTGTATCTGAATAAAATCGATATTTTACACTTTAACGCCAGGAAAGATAATCCACGGGTCCGTCTTAGGCCCGTGGTTTTACTATAATTTTAACAAACCATTAACTCTTCCGACCTTACCTTTCTTCACGCGGATCCCGTTCTGGGGGTCTTTCAACGGATCCCAAATCGGGGTCAGGAAAGGGATGAAAATGGCCAAGAAAGTGACCAATGCTCCGAAGCTGACGATTGCCGCCGGCACGCAGACCGTCTTCTTTTCGCAGGGCATGCACTACAACAAGCGCTGAAGCCGTTCTGCGCCGACGAGCGTCTTGCTTGTCGGCGCCTCGGCTCCGCAGATGGCAACCAGCTTCATGAAAATGCGCTCTTCGAAAACGCTTGTTTTCTACCCTGGACCGAACAAAGTCACGGCATGCAACTTCCTGACCAGAAGCGTGTTTGAATGCAGCCCCGAGATGGTCGGCCTTCTCGCATCGTGGGACAAATGGGCATCGACGGCGGACATTGCCCGCGCCCATGGATGGTCGAAGTCCGAGTTGAAGGCTGTCGTTCCCCAGTTGCTCGATTTCTCCGCGCTGGTCACAGCCGGATCGCCTCTCGCCGAGCAGGAGGAACAGTTTTCAGGACAATGGAGTTGGGGGCTTCCGACGGCGCTGATGCATTTCTGCGTCCAGGACAGCGAGTACATGACCATCGAGCAAGCGGAAGAGCGGCAGATAGAACGCGCCGGCCATACGCCGCAGCCGAACCTCATGCTCAAGAATTCCGCGGGCGCCATCCAGCTGCCGAATGCACTGGAAGACAATGAACTTCTCAGCTTGATGGCGCGGCGCCGCACCAACCGCACGGCGGCTCAACCCACCATCACGGCCAAACAGCTTTCCGATTGCCTGTTTGCAGGGCTCGGCATCATCGGCGAGACCGCCAATTGCGTTGGCACCCTGCCACTCGGCATGACCCCTTCAGGCGGCGCGCGAAATCCCTATGAGGCCTATGTGGTCGCGCTCGGCGTCGATGGCCTCGAACCCGGTGTCTATCACTATTCCGCCGCGGATCACGACCTTGGCAGGATTTCCGCAAACCATCTGCCGAAGATCTCCGAACTGGTCGGCGGACAGGAGTGGGCCAACGCCATGCCGTGCCTGGTCCTGCTTTGCGCCAAGCTCGATCGCACGATGTGGAAATATGAGGACGCCAACGCCTATCGTGTCGTGCTGATCGAGGCCGGCCATATCGGCCAGAACATCATGCTGGCGGCGACCAACCATGGCCTGTCGGCATGTCCGACAGCCGCGCTCAGTCATTCCGCGATCAAGCGGTTGCTTGGTCTCGACAGTTTCACCGACGCACCGATCTATGCCTTGACCCTCTCGACCCCGGAAAGAGATCCCTCGACGGCGGGCCAATCCATCAATTAGTCGACCAACTATGTGTATCGCGGCCAGTAACGCGTTCCCTAGGTACAACCAGAGACAGGAGCAGCACGTGCCAAATCAATCCTTACGCCAGTCGGAAATCGATAGTCTTCAATATATTTCGTCGATGACCAATGAGCTCGTGCAAATGGCCGAAGCCAGCCGTTTTCCGATGATCTCCTATCTGCTCGGCATGGCCTATGCAGAGGCCTTCGACGTTCTTCGCGGCGCACGGCCGGCCAGGCATGCGCAGCTCAGCGGCAACCCGCTGCATCCCAAGGCGCAGGCAAAAGACAGTCGTGCCGCCCAGCCACGGAGAGCGTAGCGACATGCAATCGTCAGCCGCATGCGCGGTGGCCGGCTCGACCTCCCGCCCTAACCGCTGGGAGACGCTGTGCGCGTTGCAAAGCCTGCTGCCGCTGCTGAAGAAGGCCGCGACGGACCTGCGCCGCGCCGACATGGTCTACTGGTTCGAGCAGGCCGACGCCGAGGTCGCCAACATCATCAGGGGCCATCCCTCCGATGCAACCGCCATCCCGGCCCTGATTGCATCCTGCCCGCAGGACCGGCAGTCGGTCGCTCAAGCTTGATGCATGTCGCCCGCCCAAACGCGACGCGTTCATTGGCGCCGCTGAAAATGCTCTGATCACCAGTTTCTCAATTTCGGACCGGAACCTATTGCGCGTCTGGAATGCCAAGGGGGACCTGCACATGAACATGATAGCCAACATCAGAAGCGTCGATGCCAGGGAAAGCATTTTCAGCCGGCTCGACGTCTTGATCGCCAGGCGGCCGCCATCGCCTGACGCCGCGCGGGTCGAGGCCCGCCAACTCGTCTCGATGGCGATTGCCGACAGCTGCCAGGCCGACAGTCTCTGGGGTACAGTGGATGCTTTCCACGCCCATTTCGACTTCATGATGCAGACCATCGAGATCAACGGCGCAGATGACCCGGGCCTCGGGCCCTTGCGCACGAAATGCCGATTCTATCTCGAACAGGTCGAGGCCCTGAGCCTGTCACTGGCCTATTGACAGGCCGGCCCGATCAAGTTCGGCTCTAGAGCAATTCCAGGAAAGTGTGAAGCGGTTTTCCCGGGAAAAGCGCGTAGCGCTTTCCCCAGAGAATTGCGTCAAAACAAAGAGTTAGAGCAGCTCGCCGTTTCCGTGAAACGGTGAAATGCTCTAGTTGCGCAGGCTGAACACGAACGGCGCTGTACGGCTCAGACGCGAACCGAGTTCCGGTGGCGGTGCCGGCACCGTGGCGCCTTGCAGCACGGCGAGCGCCGCACGGTCCAGATCCGCATCCCCCGAGGAACGAGAGAGCCTGGCGGACAGGACCCGGCCGGACGAGTCGACCGTGAAGGCGACATACGGCCTGCCTTCGACGCGTCGGGCCTTGGCAGAGCTGGGATAGCGCGTGTGCCGCTTGATCCAGGCGCCCAAACGGGAGTCCCATTTGCTGGACTCGCCGGAGCGAGACGTCGATTCCGCCGACTTCGGCGCGGCGATCCTGGCCGCGGGCCGTGCGTCGGCGCTGGCGACGGTTGCCGTCTTCGGCGGAGCCGCTTTCTCCTTCTTAGGCCGCGGCTTGGGCTTCTCGACAGGCTTTTTCGCCTTGGCCGCAACCGGTTTCTTGTCTTTGACAGCTTCGACCGGTTTCGGCTGCGGCAAGGGAATGACGACGTCGGGCGTGACAGCCTCGGCAACATTGGGGACGGCCTCATCCGGCGGCGGCTGATCGACCTGTTCAGCCGTTTCGGTCTGGGTGGGTTGGGTCTCGTCTGGCGCGACCGCTTCCGGCGGCTCGACAACCGGCTCCGCCTTTTCGACCGGTTCTTCAGGTGTCGGCTCGGTCGTCGGTGTCGGTTCGGTCTGATCTGGCGTCACCGCATCCAGCGCGGCGACCTGTTCTTCCACGGCCGGCATCACCACCATCGGTGCCATCTCGATCATCTGCGCGGGGGGGGGACCGCCATCCGCTTCGGTGACCATTGTGAGGTTCTGCACTGCATAGGCGACCGCGACATGGGCTCCAAGGACCAGCGCGGCAGCACCGGCCCACAAGCCAAGGTCGCGCCAACCGAAGCGCGACAACTGGACCGAGGGCACAGCGACCGCCTGCGTCATGGCGTCGGCGCACCCATGGCTGCGGGCGCCGGAGAATTGGACGCGGGAGCCGTCTCCAGGCCGACCAGCGCGATCTTCAGATAGCCGGCACCGCGCAATAGGTTCATCGCCTCCATCAGGTCGCCATAGGCGACCGCCTTGTCGGCGCGCAGGAAGATGCGCGTCTGCTTGTCGCCCTTGGTCTTGGCGTCCAGCGTCGTGGCGAAAGCCGGGCGCGGCACGCTGTCATTGCCGATCGCCAGCGTCAGATCGTCCTTCAGCGTCAGGAACAGCGGTGTCTCGGGCCTCGGTGCGGGCGTTGCCGTCGAACCAGGCAGATCGACATTGACATCCACCGTGGCCAGCGGTGCCGCGACCATGAAGATGATCAAGAGCACCAGGATGACATCGATGAACGGGGTGACGTTGATCTCGTGGCTTTCCTCGAGATCATCATCCATGGCCTGTCGGATTCTGCTTCCCATGGCGCCTACTCCGCCGCCAGTGGCGTTGCCGGCGCAACGGTGCGGAAGTCCAGGTCGCGGCTGACCAGCCGTTCGACCCCGGCCGCGGCATCGGCGAGGATCTGCCGATAGCCGGCTATCGAACGGGCAAAGACGTTGTAGATGACAACGGCCGGTATCGCGGCGACCAGGCCCATCGCGGTGGCCAGCAGCGCCTCGGCGATACCCGGCGCGACCACGGCGAGATTGGTGGTCTGCGCCTGCGAGATGCCGATGAAGGCATTCATGATGCCCCAGACCGTGCCGAACAGGCCGACGAAGGGTGCGGTCGAGCCGATCGTCGCCAGTACGCCGGTGCCGCGCGACATGCGCCGCGCCGCCGCTGCCTCGATGCGCGACAGGCGCGACGTGACCCGTTCCTTGAGGCCATCGCCCGAGACATGATCGAGCGCGCCGGCTGAGAGTGCGGTCTCCTCCTCGGCCGCCCGCACCAGCAGCGCGCCGGGACCGCCGCTGCGGTCGAGGGTACGGCTGGCCTGCTTCAGCGTGGCGGCCTCGCCGATCGCCCGCACGGCGCGACGGATGCGCAGCTTGCCACCCAAAAGCTCCAGCGACTTGGCCAACCATATCGTCCAGGTGACGAGGGAGGCAAAGGCCAGCCCGATCATCACCGCCTTGACGACGACGTCGGCCGCCATGAACATGCCCCATGGCGACAGGTCATGCGGCAAGGTCAGCTCCATCGCCGTCGAAGGTCCGGCCTCGGCCGGCGCAGCCGCGTTCGGCTGGGTGCCTGGCTGCGAAGGCGCCATCACGGCCGGCGGAGCGCCTGCCGGTGCGGCGGGAGCCGGCACAATCGGCGCTGGGGCCGCGGGAGCAGCCGGGGTGGGGGCTTCGATTGCCGGTGCGGCACCGGCGGGTTGCTCCTGGGCCATCGCGCTGCCGGCCGACAGGATGACGGATGCGACCAACGCCGCCAACAAACCACTTCTCGACAACAGCTTCTTCCTTGTTCTCACAGCGGCCAGCCGCCTTCTATTTCCCGCCGCCGCATCAGATCTCGTCACTGCACATAGCCGACAGGCTGGCCGGTGACGGGGTGCGCGAACACGCCCATCTCCACGCCGAAAATGCCTTTCAGCACATCGCTGCGCATGATTTCGCCGGGCGTGCCGCGCGTCAGCAGCTTGCCGTCCTTGAGCGCGATCAGCTCGTCGCAGTAGCGCGCCGCCATGTTGGGATCGTGCAGCACGACGACGACGCATAGGTCGCGTTTGCGACTGAGCTCCTTGACCAGCCCGAGCACCTCGACCTGATGGGCGATGTCGAGTGCCGAGATCGGCTCGTCGAGCAGCATGACGCCGGCGTTCTGCGCCACCAGCATGGCAAGCCAGGCGCGCTGGCGCTCGCCGCCCGACAATTCGTCCACCAGCCGGTCCGCGAAATCTTCCATGTCGGTCAGGGCCAGCGCCTCGTCGACATGCTGCCTGTCCTCGGCGCGGAAACGGCCAAGCGCGCCATGCCAGGGATAGCGCCCCAATGTCGCCAGTTCGCGCACGGTCAGGCCGGTCGCCGCCGGTGTCGTCTGCGGCAGATAGGCAAGCGCGCGGGCAAATTCGCGGGCGCCCCATTGCGGCAGCGGACGCCTGGCGAAGGTGATAGCCCCTGAACTCGCCGGCTGCTGGCGCGCCATGAGCTTGATGAGCGTCGACTTGCCCGAACCATTGTGGCCGATCAGCCCATAGACGCGCGAGCGCTGCAGTTCGAGCGAGACCGGACCGAGCAGCGTCCGCTCGCCGACGGCAAAGCGCACCGCGTCGATATGGAAGGCAGTCTGGGCATCAATTTCAGCCATGCTCATGGCTTTTCTCCAGTGCGGCCGCCCGCATTTCCAGATTCCGGCTTTCGACGGGTCATGCCCGGTTGACTATGAAACATGACCTTACTAGTCAACATTGAAGATGACTGCAACGATCAACAAATCGTCGCTACCGGCAATATCGGCACGAAAATTTGGAAACAGGGGGCGCGCAGGATGATTTCGGGACATGGACTGATTTGGCAGGACCGGATAGCGCGAAAGCGCCTGCTGATCGCGACGGTGTCGCTGCCGGCCCTGCTTGGCTGCGGCCATGCCCTGGCCCAGGAGACGGTCACCACCACCCTCGACCCGATCAACGTCCAGGAACGTGTCGAAAGCGCCTTCGGGCCGATCAAGGGCTACGTAGCCACCAAGGGCTCCACCGGTACCAAGACCGACACGCCGCTGGTCGAGACGCCGCAGTCGATATCGGTCATCACCCGAGACCAGATGGAAGCGCAGGCCGTCGACAGCCTGAACAGCGCGTTGCGCTACACACCCGGCGCCACCGGCAATCTCTACGGCACCGACAATCGCGGCCTCGGCCTGCAGTTGCGCGGCATTTCAAACGCCAACGGCGTCTTCTACAAGGACGGCCTGCAGCTCAAGGAGAGCAATTTCACCCTGTTCACCGCACTCGATTCCTATGGCGCCGAACGCTACGAAGTGCTGCGTGGACCAGCATCGGTGCTCTACGGCCAGGCAAGCCCCGGCGGCATCATCAACTATGTCAGCAAACGGCCAACCGAGGAAAACCTGCGCGAGGTCGAATTCGGTGGCGGCAGCTTCAATCACTATCAAGGCAAGTTCGACTTCAGCGGTGCCGTGAACGCCGACAAGTCGCTGCTGTTTCGCCTCACCGGCGCCGCTCACATGGGCGACACGCAGACCGACTTCGTCAAGGACGATCGCATCTTCATCGCCCCGGCGATCACCTGGCAGCCCGATGCCGACACCAGCCTGACCATCCTCGCCAACTACCAGCGCGACCGCTCCGGATGGGCGATGCAATATCTGCCGGCATACGGCACGATCACGCCGGGCAAGGATGGCAAGTTCTTGCCCAACGGCATGTTCGTCGGTGAGCCCGGATTCGACAGCTACAACAACGACCAGGCGTCGATCGGCTACGAATTCGATCATCGTTTCAACGAGACCTGGCAGGTCCGCCAGCATGCCCGCTACGTCCATCTCACCCATACCGAGGAGGGCGTCTTCGGCGGCGGTCTTCTGAACGATGCCGGCGACTATTCCCGTTATGCCGATGCCGGCGGCACCAAGCTCAGCGGTGTGACCATCGACAACCAGGCACAGGCCGATTTCGACACTGGACCGCTCGCCCATACGCTGCTGATGGGTCTCGACTACAAGCGCTACACCTATCGCGACTATGCGTCCGAAGGGGCTGTCGACAACCTCAACATCTTCGACCCGGTCTATGGCAGCCCGGTGACCGGTTTGACGCCCTACACCGATACCGACACCACCCAGCAGCAGATCGGACTTTATGCGCAGGACCAGGTCAAGCTGGGCAACTGGCGGCTGACGCTGGGTGGCCGCCAGGACTGGTCGGATTCGAAGGTCTACGACAATCTGGCCGGCGGCTACATTCCCGAGCAGAAGGACAACGCCTTCACCAGCCGGGCGGGGCTCGTCTACCTCGCCGACAACGGGCTTGCGCCCTATGTCAGCTACTCCGAATCGTTCCAGCCGGTGGCGGGCGCCGACAGCAATGGCAATCTGTTCGTGCCCGAGACCGGCAGGCAGTACGAGATCGGGCTGAAATACCAGCCCATCGGCTGGAACTCGTTCATCACGGTCTCGGCCTTCGACCTGACCCGGCAGAATGTCGTGCGCTATGGCAATGAGGGCCGGCCCGACGACATGTTCCAGACCGGCGAGATTCGCTCTCGCGGCGTCGAAATCGAGGCCGTTGCCAGCCTCGATTCCGGCCTCGACCTGAGAGCGGCCTACACCTATCTCGACACCAGGATCACCAAGGCGACTTCTGTCGTTGATGATAATGGGAGTTCAATCAGCAATGAAGGCAATACGCCTTTCGGTGTGCCGAAGCATTCCGCGTCGCTGTGGGCGAATTACACCCTCGGCAGCGGCCGCCTGGAGGGCCTGGGGCTGGGCGCCGGCGTCCGCTATGTCGGCTCGACCTATGGCGACGACGCCAACACCTTCAAGGTTCCATCGGTCGTGCTCGCCGATGCGGCGGTCCATTACACCTGGCAGAATGCCACACTCAGCCTCAATGTCAGCAATCTGTTCGACAAACGCTATGTCGCCTCCTGTTTCTCCTCGGGCTTCGGCTGCTTCTATGGCGAGGGCCGCAGGATCAACGGCGCGGTGAAATACACATGGTAGAAGCAGTGTGGCGGGCCGGCCCAAAATGGCGGCGCTGACACGGCGCCAGTGTCTTGCCGGCCTCGCCGCGACCGGTCTCGCTTTGCCCGGCGGCACGGCACGCGCGGCACCTGCCCGCGTCGTCTGCCTGGAATGGACATCGGCCGAAATGGTGGTCTCGCTCGGCCTGTCGCCGCTCGCCGTCGGCGACATCAGGGGTTATGACGACTGGGTCCAGGGCCCGGCACTGCCGCAGGCCACCATCGACCTGGGATCGCGCAGCGAACCCAATCTCGAGCTGCTTCGGGAATTGCGGCCCGACCTGATCGTCGGCGCCTATGGCTATGGCTTGGACGAGAACAGCTTCACCAGATTGGCGCCGACCTTCAACGTGCCGTTCTACAGCGGCAAGGCTCCACCTTACGCGCAGGCGCAACAGGTGACGCTGCAGCTTGGCGACATGCTTGGCCGCAGGACGGAAGCGGAAAACCTTGTCGGGCGCATCGAAGCCTCGATCGCCCAAGCGCGTGCCAGGCTGGAGCGGGCGGTGCAAAAACCGGTCTGCGTCGTCAGCATGTTCGATGATCGGCATGTCCGCGTCTACGGCGCCGGCAGCCTGCTGCAGGATGTCCTCGACCGGCTCGGCCTCGTCAACGCCTGGACCGGCGCCACCAATGAATGGGGCTTCTCCACGGTCGGCATCGAGGAATTGGTCGCCGTCGGCGAGCCACAACTGATCTCGCTCGATCCGATCCCGCCGCACGTCAGGATCAGGATTGCCCGCAGCTCGCTCTGGGCCAATCTGCCCTGCGTCCGGAACGGCCAGGTGCGGACCATTCCGCCGGTCTGGCCGTTCGGCGGTCTCACTGCTGCCGCGCGTTTCGCCGAATTCGTGGCAGCGGCATGATTTCCCAGGCAATGTCCCTGCCGCGACAGCGCGACGGCATCGGCGCGCTCATCCTGCTGGTGGCCGTGCCCGCGGGCCTGGCGCTGATGCTGACCGTCTTCGATCTCATCCATATTCTGCCGACGCACCTGTGGTGGCAGGCGCTCACCGCCCCCGATACATCCGATCCAGTGCAGTTGCTGTATCGCTATGCCTTCCTGCCGCGTGTTGCCGTCGGCGTGCTGGCCGGCGCGGCACTCGGTCTCGCCGGTGTCGTCATGCAGCATGTGCTGCGCAACCCGCTGGCCGAGCCGACCACGATCGGCACCAATGCTGGAGCGAGCCTCGCTTTGGCGGCCGCCACCCTCTACGCACCATGGCTGCTGGAAGGCGGCCGCGAAGGCGTGGCGCTGGCTGGCGGCGCGCTCGCCACATCAGCCGTTTTCGCACTGGCGCGCGGGCGCAGCTTTTCGCCAGTGTCGATCATCATCGCCGGCCTCGTCGTCAGCCTCACTTTCGGCTCGGCCGGCGCGCTGCTGATGGCGCTCAACCGCGAATACACCGAGGAGCTGTTCATCTGGCAGAGCGGCTCGCTGGTGCAGAATGGCGACGCGGCGGTCGTTGTTCTGGCGCCGTGGCTGCTGGCCGGCATCTGCGCCGCGTTCCTGCTCTGGCGACCGCTCCGCCTGCTCGATCTCAGCGACGACGGCGCGGCATCGCTCGGCACCCGGCCGGCCGTCATCCGCCTTGCCGGCATGGCTGTCGCCGTCTCGCTCAGTGCGCTGGTCGTCGCCGAGGTGGGCGTCATCGGTTTCGTGGCGCTCGCCGCCCCGGCGCTGGCGCGGCTGGCCGGAGCGCGCACGCTTGGCCGCCGCCTGGTCTGGTCGCCGCTGGTCGGCGGCGCCCTGCTCTGGCTCACCGACCGGCTGGTGCAGCATCTGCCGTTCGCCGGCGAAATCCCCGCCGGCACCGCGACCGCTTTGCTCGGCGCACCGCTGCTGCTGTTCCTGTTGCCGCGAATGCGAACCACTCCCGAAAGGCAAGCCGACATGATGTCGTCGGTACGCCTGCCGACAAACGGCCTGCCTTTGATCGCGGGCCTGCTGGCGCTTATCCTCGCGGTTGTCCTCGCCATCGGCTTTGGCCGTGCCGCAGGCGGTTGGCACTGGATCGCATCCGCGGATTTGACCGAGCTGCTTGCCCTGCGCGCGCCTCGCGTCGTCGTCGCCCTGTCGGCGGGCGTCCTGCTCGCCGTCGCCGGCACGCTGATGCAGCGCATGACCGACAACCCGATGGCCGCGCCCGAGGTCCTGGGCATTTCCGGCGGCGCCTCTTTCGGCGTGCTGGCGCTGCTGCTGCTCAGCGACGGCTTCGACCGCGCGGCAATGCTCGGCGCCGCCCTCGCCGGCGCCATGCTGGCGCTGACGATCGTTGTTTTGGCCGGGCGGCGCAATGCCCTGTCGCCGGAACGGCTGCTGCTTGCCGGCGTCGCCGTTGCGACGGTCGCGTCCGCCTTCGCCGCGCTGCTTCTGGCCAGCGGCGATCCGCGCATGGACTTCCTGCTCACCTGGCTGTCGGGATCGACCTATCGCGCAACACCCAATGATGCCCTCACCGCAGCAACGATCGCGGTCGCCGTCCTCGCGCTGGCGCCGCTGACCGCGCGCTGGCTCGATATACTGCCGCTCGGCGAAACCGCCGCGCGTGGCCTTGGCCTGCGACTGGGACGTGTTCGCGCCACATTGCTTGCGCTCACCGCATTGGCCACCGCAACCGCGACATTGGTCATCGGCCCGCTGAGCTTCGTCGGCCTGATGGCGCCGCACCTCGCACGCATGCTCGGCTTCCGCCGCGCCGTGCCGCAGCTTCTGGCCTCGGCCATGACAGGCGGGCTGATCCTCGTTGCCGCCGACTGGGCAGGGCGGACGCTGATCTTTCCCTGGCAAGTGCCGGCCGGCCTCATCGCCGCCTTCGTGGGCGGCCCCTATTTCATGGCGCTGATGTGGAAAGGCAGGCAATGAAGTCGGCCCTGGCATATTGCCGGCCCTGCCCTGCCGATTGTAAGCAGCGCCCATCGATGGCGGCCGGCGCCCTCGCCGCGTCCATCAAGACAGCTTGCGGTTCACCTCGATGATCAGACGTTTCCTTTCCTACTACGCGCCCTGGAAGGGGCTGTTCGCGCTCGACTTCTCCTGCGCGGTGCTGGCCGGTCTGCTCGAACTCGGCTTTCCCATGGCGGTCCGCACCTTCGTCGACCAGCTGCTGCCGCAGCAGGACTGGACGCTGATCATCATCGCCTCGACCGGGCTGCTGGTGATCTATCTGCTCAACACGGTGCTGATGGCGGTCGTCACCTATTGGGGCCACATGCTCGGCATCAACATCGAGACCGAGATGCGGCGCAAGAGCTTCGATCATCTGCAGAAACTGTCGTTCCGCTTTTACGACAATCACAAGACCGGCCATCTCGTCGGCCGCGTCACCAAGGATCTCGAGGAGATCGGCGAGATCGCGCATCATGGCCCCGAGGACCTGTTCATCGCCATCATGACCTTCGCCGGCGCCTTCGTGCTGATGTTCACGGTCAACATGCATCTGGCGTTGATCACGGCGGTGATCGTGCCTCTGATCGCCTGGGTGACGATGCGCTACGGCGACCGCATGGAGCGCAACTGGCAGGCGCTCTATCGGCGTGTCGGCGATTTCAACGTCCGCATCGAGGAGAATGTCGGCGGCATGCGCGTCGTCCAGGCCTTCGCCAATGAGGAGCATGAGCGCACGCTTTTCGCGCATGACAACCAGCGCTACCGCCAGACCAAGCTCGACGCCTACCGCATCATGTCGGCCAGCAATTCCCTGAACTATATGGGCATCAGGCTGATCCAGCTCGTGGTCATGATCGCCGGCAGCTACCTCGTCATTACGGGAGGCCTGAGCAATGGCGGCTTCGTCGGCTTCCTGCTTCTGGTCGGCGTCTTCGTGCGGCCGATCGAAAAGATCAATTCGGTGATCGAGACCTATCCAAAAGGCATTGCAGGCTTCCGCCGCTACACCGAGCTGCTCGACACCGAACCCGACATCGCCGACCGGCCTGATGCCGTTACCGCCAGCGGGCTCAAGGGCGACATCGAATATCGCGGTGTGAGCTTCGGTTATGGTGACGGCAAGCCGGTGCTCAGGGATATCGATCTCGCCATTCACGCCGGCGAAACCATCGCCTTCGTCGGCCCGTCGGGCGCCGGCAAGACCACCATATGTTCGCTGCTGCCGCGGTTCTACGAAGTCAGCGCCGGGCGGATCAGCATCGACGGCATCGATATCAGGGACATGACGCTCGCTTCGCTGCGTGGCCAGATCGGCATCGTCCAGCAGGATGTCTTCCTGTTCGGCGGCTCGATCCGCGAAAACATCGCCTATGGCCGTCTCGGCGCCTCCGACGAGGCCATCACCGATGCCGCGCGGCGGGCGCAGCTAGACGGCATGATATCGGGCCTGCCGGCCGGCTTTGACACGATCATCGGCGAGCGCGGCGTAAAATTGTCCGGCGGCCAGAAGCAGCGGCTGGCGATCGCCCGCATGTTCCTGAAGAACCCGCCGATCCTCATCCTCGACGAGGCGACGTCGGCGCTCGACACCGAGACCGAGCGCGAAATCCAGAAGTCGTTGGCCGAACTTGCCGAGGGCCGGACCACGCTGGTCATCGCACACCGGCTGGCCACGATCCGCGGCGCCGACCGCATCGTCGTCGTCTCGGAGTCCGGCGTCGTCGAACAGGGTTCGCACAGCGAACTGCTCCGCGCCGGCGGTATCTATCGGCGCCTGCACGACGCCCAGCATCTGGTGTCGTCGCGCTGATCCACTATGGTGGCGGCCGAGGCAGGGAGCCCCGGATGATCAAGGCAACGCCCTTCGATTTCCCCTATGACGGCAGGCTGGTGGCCGAAAACACCGCGCTGATCGTCATCGACCTGCAGCAGGATTTCCTTTCGGCATCAGGCTATTTCGCCAGGCAGGGCTATGACCCGTCGCCTCTGAGAGCGATCCTGCCGACGGTGAGCCGGCTGATCGCGGCCGCGCGCAAGGCCGGCGTCAGGGTCATCCACACGAGGCAGGGCTATCGGGCCGATATGGCCGATATGACGCCTTACGAAAAATGGCGCCGCAAGCGCGCCGGTCTCGACGGCACCGATATCCTGCTGCGCTCGGGCACGGGGTTCCAGATCGTTCCGGAGATCAATGTGGCCCCGCAGGACATCATTGTCGACAAGACCTGCAACAGCGCCTTCATTTATACGGATTTCGAGCTTGTCCTGCGCGCGCAAGGCATCACGCATCTCATGTTTTCCGGATGCACGACGGATGTCTGCGTCCACACCACGCTGCGCGAAGCCTGCGACCGGAATTTCCAATGCCTGACGATCTCGGACGCTTGCGCCAGCGGCGACAGACAAGCGCACGAAGCAGCGCTTCACATGGTGACGGTTGAGGATGGCGTCTTTGGCGCGCTCGCTGATTCCAGCGCTGTCATTGAAGGCCTGTCGCGATTGTCGGGCATGGCGAGTTAGGGCGCCAAGATCAATGCCGGCGGGAGAGCACCCCCCTCTGGCCTGCCGGCCATCTCCCCCGCAAGGAGGGAGATTGGCTGTCATCTCGGCTTTCACTAATCGCCAACGTGGCAAGACGAGCGCTGCGGGTGAAGCTGTCGATCTCCCCCCTTGCGGGGGAGATGTCCGGCAGGACAGAGGGGGGTGTGAAGGATCTCGGCGTTACCGGAATAGCTTTCATTCCGTAGGCCAGAACTCAGCCCGTTGCGCGCGTCTCCAATCCTGCACGAGACGCATATGCCCCAGGCTGGAATGCCTCGTGTTCGCGACGCGCCAGCGAATTGCGCAGCAGGGCGATGGTTTCCCGGCCGACCGTTGCGATCTCACGCGGCGTGTCGACGCCGACAATCATGAATTCATCGATCCCGAGGGCTGCATAGGCAAGCAGCGACAGGGCGGCCTGGGCTGGCGGCCCGGCAACATCGATCGCCTTGTGGCCGGAGACGGAAGCACCTTGGTGAATCCCGACCGGAAGCGCGAAGCGCAGCTTGCCGGCCCGGCCATGTTCGGCGGCCGAGCGGCGCACCCGCTCCATCAATTGCCGGATCTCATCGATCGAGCCCGGCGCCAATTCAAAGACATCGGCATGCCGGCCGGCAACTTTGAGTGCCGTTCCGGACTGCCCGCCCATGCGGATGACCAGGTCGGCGCCGTGCGGTCCCTTGCGCGGCACGTAGCCGCCCTTGATGCTGTAGAACGTTCCTTCGTGGTCGAAGGGCCGGTCGTTCGACCACAGCCGCTTCAGCAACACCAGATATTCGTCTATGCGCTGCCAAATGACGGTGTGCCCGACCGGCCGTGTTTCGGCGTCGGCGTCGCTCAGCGGCTCGCTGATTATCCTCAGCGCCAGGCGTCCGCCGCTTTTCCTGTCGATCGACGCCAGTTGGCGGGCTGCCACGGTCGGTTCGACCACGCCCGCCCAATGGGTGAGCACGACTTCCAGCGACGAGGTGCGATCGAGCACTTGGGCCGCAAGATCCATGTTGGTCAGCAGCCCGGCCGAATCGTCGACGACGATCTTGCGGAAGCCGCCATCCTCGATCAGCCCGAGCTTGGTCGCGGTCTCGGCAAAGTCGTAGAAAAAGGGAACCGCGGCATCGGCGGTCTTACCCGGAATATGCGTGAACTCGATCGGCATTGCCATGTCCTCCGTTGTGTCGGGCGCGCGAAAGCACGCCGAGGATTCGGTTCATTCAACTCCGATTGCCTGAAAGCGGTGGGCAGCTAACCCCGGTCGATCTGACGACTCAGGGAATAAGGCCCAGAACAACTGCCCCGGTGAACACGAACGCAAGGGCAAAGACGAGATAGGCGAAAGCCCCGGCATAGGCCGGGCGAAAGGCCTGGGCATTGGCCGACCGCTGAGCGCTGCGATCCGTCTGGGCGTTCTGGATGTAGGACATATCGACCTCCGTCTCGGCGATTAATCTATAAAACTGGTAGACTTTGTCGATTGCTATTTTTGGGCTAAAGACAGAATAATTTTCTCCTATGATGCCGGAAGTTGGTAGGCACTTGCTTAGAGGGAGCGCTCGGACGGCCGATCCATATGGCGCGTCCGTTTTTTGCTTCTGCGTCCGAATGGACCTATGGCCTTGCCCTCGCTGCGCTCAATTCGTGGATTGGCCGCCCGGCACGGGCGCGGTAGCATCGCCCAACCAGCAAAGCGAAATCGTCACACAGGGGCAGAAAAATGGGCACAAGACTGGCCGGCAAGGTCGCCATCATTTCGGGAGGAGCGACGGGAATGGGCGGAGCGGCTTCGGAGCTGTTCGCCGCCGAAGGCGCCAAGGTGGCGATCATCGACCGCAACGGCGAGGCGGCCGCCGCAACCGCAGCGGCGATACGCGCGCGGGGACAGATAGCCGAGCATTTCATCGCCGACGTCTCCGACGAAGCCCAGGTCGAAACGGCGGTGAAGGGTGCTATCGAAAAACTCGGACCGGTCACCGTGCTGTTCAACCACGCCGGCACCATCGTCATCAAACCCTTCCTGGAGACGACGGTCCAGGAATGGGACTGGCTGCATGCCGTCAATGTGCGCTCGATGTTCCTGATGACGCGCGCCGTTTTGCCCGGCATGATTGCGGCCGGCGGCGGCTCGATCGTCTGTACTTCGTCGATCTCGGCGGTGGCGGCGACTCCCAACGAAGTGCTCTATGACACCACCAAGGGCGCTTGCCACATGTTCGCCCGCGCCATCGCCGTCGAGTTCCGCGACCGCAACATCCGCTGCAATGCGGTCTGCCCCGGCTTCATCCGCACGCCGCACGGCCTGCGCGAGGTCGCCGACCTCGGCAGGCTCGGCGTCGACGTCTCCGACGCGGCGCTGGCCGCGCAGCAGGGCCGCATCGGCGAACCGGAAGAGGTGGCGAGGGCAGCGCTCTACCTGGCCAGCGACGAGTCGAGCTTCGTCAACGGCACGCATCTGTTTGTGGATAACGGCTTTACCGCGATGTGAGACGCTCAAAGAAGGCGCGAACTTGGCAGGATGCGGGTTCCTCGCCCCCACGAATGGGGGGAGAGCGACTATCTGGGGTGTCAAGTTGCAATTACGAACTCGTTGCGCGCATCGCGTGCTTTTGCATTGAGGATGACCAGGAGTTTTCTGGCGAGTGCG
>NZ_JAMYVQ010000052.1:0-22492 GCF_040324155.1 Mesorhizobium sp. M0011
GTCATGGTGGCGTTCCTTCGCGGGAATCGGTGACGTTGAACATCACCAGCCTGCCATGACCGCCCTCTCTCAGCGAATTTGCAGAACTCTCAGCACACTACCCCTTCTTCGCAAGAATCCACATGCGATAGCCCTGCCCTTGGGAGGAGGTTAGGGGGTCCTCTTCATGAGAACTAAAGCGGCAGCCTGATGCAACCAAAGGGAGGATCACCATGAAGAAGGAAATCATCGAAGTGCCGGTCATGTCGGACAAGGTGCGGGCGCTCGGCCTTCCCTGCTCGACAGCGGTGAGGGCCAACGGCTTCGTGTTCATCTCGGCGACGCCGCCGGTGGACATGGTGACCGGCGAGATGGTGCGCGGCGATATCGAAACGCAGACCGAGGCGTCGCTGAAGGCGCTGAAGCATTGCCTGGAAGCGGCGGGCACCTCGCTGGAAAACGTGGTGATGGTGCGCATCTACGCCGTCAATTCCGGCTTCTACCACGTCATCAACCGGGTCTATGCGAAGTACTTTTCGACGAACCCGCCGGCGCGCAGCTTCGTGCCGGTGGCGTCATGGCCGATGGAGTTTGATATCGAGATCGAGTGTGTGGCGGTGGCTTGAGGCGGGGCTACAGCGGCTTCTTTTCGTCGACGTCTGGAAGCGATTGGGGGTCAGACAGTGTCCACAAACTAGCGATTATGTCATCAAATTGGACATGTGGGTATTTGGCGTTCAATCTCTCAAGGAGTTCCACATATACTTTATTGTGATCATGATTTTCGGTTAATATGTATATCAAGGCCGTTGATCCTGCTTTCATTGCACTGAAATCATAATCGAATCGGTCGCGTAGAAGCCGCAGGTGCTCGTCTGCGAGACGATCTACATTATCCTTAGCGAACTTCGCCCCTCGCACCAGATTTCGGAACGCGAAACAGAAAGTTTCCCAATAAACACGGAAATTTGGATCTCCCAGTTGTATGACGGCCTTACGTGTAATTTCATTCAGATGTGCGTCCGCGTCGAAATCGGAGAACGCGTCCATCGGGGCATTGACCATGGCATAGTGGGTCAGCTGGCGGGCCAAGTCGGCTCGATCCTGAAGGAAAGTCTCTTCGAAGAATTGGCGCCTCTTGCGCGAGGTATTTGCTATTTCCTCGCGAAGCCTAGAAATTTCCCTTTAGTCATCCTTCCAAATAAAATACGGCGCGGTCACCAACCGAAGCGCAATACCACCGCCGACCACCGTTAGAATCGTCCACGCGAGATAACCTTGATACGCGGCATCCATTGCCTCGCCGCGCGCAAAGAATATCGCGGGAGCGAGAACGCCACCAACAATTGAAACTTTGTCAGTAAAGAGTACGGAACCCGCAAAGGCGCGGTGAAAACACTTCCCCAAATAGCCCATTCGGGAACAATGCCCGGATTCTATATCCTTGGGTAGTCACTGACCGTGCCAACACGTTCAATGCCGCTGGGGGGAGCTACGGCGCCAAGATCGATGGTATGCTTCTGCCGCCGCTCACTTCGCACTAAGTTCAAATCAGAGCCGTTGGATGGAGCAAATTATGGACATTACAAGTGATCAACGCGAAGCATGGTCAAAGCGGCCTGAGAATCACGAATGGGAAAGGATTATTGGTCCCCACTACAAACGGCCTGACGGCGTTGCGAACATAGAGGCGCTTCATGAGATTGCACTTCTCAACGGACTGATGGACACACGTTCGAATACGGCCACTTGAATGTGGGGCAAGTCGCAATGAATATTCGAAACCGGCTTCGGAGCCTGTGGAAGCAAGGTATATTAAAACTGCCGAATTAACCAAGGCGTTCTGTCAGTTGTGTTGGCTTGAGCTTTTTTCAGAGGACGTTTGGCGCTGCCCCTCATCTGCCTGCCGGCATCTTCTCCCCGTTGAACGGGGAGAAGAGAGCTAATTAGGCAAAATACTCCTGAAGCGGCCTGACCTCCAGACTCCCCGCCTTCAGCGCCGCAATCGCTTCCGCCACCGCGGCCGCTCCCGATAGCGTCGTATAATACGGCACCTTCTGCATCAGCGTCGCGCGCCGCAGCGACTTCGAGTCCGACACCGCCTTCTGGCCGTCCGTCGTGTTGAAGACGATCTGCACCTGGCGGTTGCGGATGGCGTCTTCGATGTGGGGGCGTCCCTCCAGCACCTTGTTGATTTTCTGCGCGTCGACGCCGTTTTCGGCGAGGAAGCGGGCCGTGCCCGAGGTGGCCAGCACCTTGAAGCCGAGGCCGGCGAGGCGCTTGACCGCCGGCAGGATGCCCTTCTTATCCTCGTCGCGCACCGAGACGAACAGCGTGCCGGAGCGTGGCAGGTCGACGCCGGCCCCTAACTGGCTCTTGGCGAAGGCCAGCGCAAAATCGCGGTCGAGGCCCATGACCTCGCCGGTCGAGCGCATTTCCGGTCCGAGCAATATGTCGACGCCGGGGAAGCGGGCGAAGGGGAAGACGGCTTCCTTGACCGCGATGTGGCCGGGGTTGCGGGGATCAGGCATCGCGCCGTAATGGGCGAAGGCGTCTTCCAGTTTTTCGCCGGCCATGATGCGGGCCGCGATCTTCGCGATCGGCCGGCCGATGGTCTTGGCGACGAAGGGTACGGTGCGCGACGCGCGCGGGTTGACCTCCAACACATAGACCGTGCCATCCTTGATCGCATACTGCACGTTCATCAGCCCGCCGACATTGAGCGCGCGGGCAAGCGCTGCCGTCTGGCGCTCCAGCTCGTCGACCAGCTCCGAAGGCAGCGAGTGCACCGGCAGCGAGCAGGCCGAGTCGCCCGAATGGATGCCGGCCTCCTCGATGTGTTCGAGAATGCCGGAGACGAAGGTCGCCTTGCCGTCGCAGAGGCAGTCGACATCGACCTCGATGGCACCTGAGAGATAGGTGTCGAACAGCAGCGGGTTCTTGCCCAGCAGCGTGTTGATCTGGCCGGTCTTGTCGTTGGGGTATTTCTGCTTGATGTCCTCCGGCACCAGGCCGGGCACGGTGTCGAGCAGATAGGTCTGCAGCATGCCCTCGTCATGGATGATCTGCATGGCGCGGCCGCCCAGCACATAGGACGGGCGCACCACCAAGGGGAAGCCGAGCTCGCCGGCGACGAGGCGGGCCTGCTCGACCGAATAGGCGATGCCGTTCTTCGGCTGGCTGAGGCCGAGCTTGTGCAGCAGCTTCTGGAAGCGGTCGCGGTCTTCTGCGAGATCGATCATGTCGGGCGAGGTGCCGAGGATCGGGATGCCGGCCTTTTCAAGCGCATCCGCGAGCTTCAGCGGCGTCTGGCCGCCGAACTGCACGATGACGCCGACCAGCTCGCCCGAGGCCTGTTCGGCGCGCAGGATCTCCAGCACGTCTTCGGCCGTCAGCGGCTCGAAATAAAGCCGGTCCGACGTGTCGTAGTCGGTCGAGACCGTCTCCGGGTTGCAGTTGATCATGATCGCTTCATAGCCGGCGTCGCGTAGCGCGAAGGCGGCGTGGCAGCAGCAATAGTCGAACTCGATGCCCTGGCCGATGCGGTTGGGGCCGCCGCCGAGGATGACGACCTTCTTGCGCGACGAGACCTGCGCCTCGTCGGCCAGCGCGCCGGCAAACGGCACTTCATATGTCGAGTACATGTAGGCGGTGGGCGAGGCGAACTCGGCCGCGCAAGTGTCTATGCGCTTATAAACCGGATGAACGGCGAGCTTTTCGCGAGCTTTCTGAATCACTTCGGCGTCTGTTTTCGTCAATGACGCGAGGCGGGCGTCCGAGAAACCCATTGCCTTGAGCATGCGCAGGTTGACGGCATCCTCGGGGATGCCGTGCTCGCGGATGCGGGCTTCCATGGCCACGATGCCGGCGATCTGCTCAAGGAACCACGGGTCGATCTTGCACATGGCGTGCACGTCTTCCAGCGACGTGCCCATGCGGATCGCCTGCGCCACCATGCGCAGCCGGTCGGGCGTCGGCGTGCCCAGTGCGGCCCGAATGGCGTTGCGGTCGTCGGCGTGGTTAGCGGTCGCGGCACCATAGCCGAGGCCGGGGATCTCGATTTCATCCAGGCCCGTCAGGCCGGTTTCGAGGCCACGCAGCGCCTTCTGCAGCGATTCCTGAAACGTGCGGCCGATGGCCATGACTTCGCCGACCGACTTCATGGCGGTGGTCAGCACCGGCTCGGCGCCGGGGAATTTCTCGAAGGCGAAGCGCGGGATTTTTGTGACGACGTAATCGATCGACGGCTCGAACGAGGCCGGCGTGGCGCCGCCGGTGATGTCGTTCTCGAGTTCGTCCAGCGTGTAACCGACGGCGAGTTTTGCCGCGATCTTGGCGATCGGGAAACCGGTCGCCTTGGAGGCCAGAGCGGACGAGCGCGAGACGCGCGGGTTCATCTCGATGACCACCAGGCGGCCGTCGGCCGGGTTGACGGCGAACTGCACGTTGGAGCCGCCGGTCTCGACGCCGATCTCGCGCAGCACCGCGATCGAGGCGTTGCGCATCATCTGGTATTCTTTGTCGGTCAAGGTCAGGGCCGGAGCGACGGTGATCGAGTCGCCCGTGTGCACGCCCATCGGATCGATGTTCTCGATCGAGCAGACGATGATGCAATTGTCCGCCTTGTCGCGGACGACCTCCATCTCATACTCCTTCCAGCCGAGCACGCTCTCCTCGATCAGCACTTCGGTGGTCGGCGAGGCGTCGAGGCCGGACTGGACGATCTCGTAGAATTCGGCGCGGTTGTAGGCGATGCCGCCGCCGGTGCCGCCCATGGTGAAGGACGGGCGGATGATGGCGGGCAGGCCGACATGGTCGAGCGCCTGGGCGGCGATCGCCATGCCATGGCTGATGTAGCGCTGCTTGCGGTCGCCTTCGCCGAGGTTCCAGCGGGTTTCCAGCGCGTCGAGCGCGGCGTCGAGATCGGCCGGGGCCTCGGCCTTGACGGCGGCGCGCTCGGCCTCATGCGTCTTGCGGTCCGTGTTCTTGACGTCGGTGGCGTTGGCCAGCATCGACTTCGGCGTTTCCAGGCCGATCTTCTTCATCGCCTCGCGAAACAGCGCGCGGTCCTCGGCCTTGTCGATGGCCGTGGCGTCGGCGCCGATCATCTCGACATTGTAGCGCTCGAGCACACCCATGCGGCGCAGCGACAGAGCGGTGTTGAGCGCGGTCTGGCCGCCCATGGTCGGCAGCAGCGCGTCGGGCCGCTCCTTGGCGATGATCTTGGCGACCACTTCAGGCGTGATCGGCTCGATATAGGTGGCGTCGGCCAGTTCCGGATCGGTCATGATGGTGGCCGGGTTGGAATTGACCAGGATGACCCTGAAACCCTCTTCCTTCAGCGCCTTGCAGGCCTGGGTGCCGGAATAGTCGAACTCGCAGGCCTGGCCGATGACGATGGGGCCGGCCCCGATGATCAGGATCGACTTGATGTCAGTGCGTCTTGGCATGTCAAAGGTCCGTTCGGCGGGCGGCTTGCACAAAAAACCGGGACGGGAAGACCCGGCCGGTTGTGCTCGCGATTCTGGTATCAGGCTAGGAGGGCCTTATAGGGAAGAGTTCTGACTGATGTAACCCCGAAAATGCGAGGTAGGGGAGTAGGGGAGTAGGGGAATAGGGGAATAGGGGAGTAGGGGAATAGGGGAATAGGGGAATAGGGGAATAGGGGAATAGGGGAATAGGTTGGGTTCGAGGGAATTCCAAACATACTCTCCCTACTCCCCTACTCCCCTACTCCCCTACTCCCCTAAATTCTAATTCCCCAGCGCCAGCTGATCCGTGATCTCAAACCGCTCGGCCTCGCCGATGCGTATCATGTTGAGGCTGCCCTCCCGAGTGAAGCGGAAATTGCCGTTCGCGTCGGAACCGGCCGGCTGGCCGGCACGGAAGGAGATGATGCGCGTGCCGCCATCGGGCCAGGTCACAGTGATGTTCGCCTTGTCGGCGGTGTGCACCACGCTGACCTTGCAGCGCTCCATTGGCTGGCCGACATAGCGGGCGCAGGGAATCTCGGGGCCAGAAGCCGGCGTCGGAAAGGAATCAAGCGGGACGTCAGGCGCCGCCAGCGCCAGTACGTACGCATCCTGCATCGCGGCGCGGCCGATTTCGGTGGCGGATTTTGGCGTGCTTTCGACTGCCGGACCGGCGCCGCCAAGCCGCGCTGTCAGGTCGGGCGGTGCGACCGGCGCCCTATTGGTGGCCTGCGATTGATCCGGCGCCGAGGCCTGCCCGGCCTCATTGGCGCTGCCGGTGGAGGCAACCACCGGCGCATCGGCCGGTCTTGTCTCGCCTTCGACATAGGGGGCCGGATTGAGGGGGATGAGATAGCGCGCCGGCGCCCAGCCGCTCAGCTTCTCCTTGCCCGTGCTCTCGATCTTGCACCATTTGTAGCCGTTGATGTCGTTGCAGCCGAGATTGGTGACCATGTCGCCGCTGCTCAGCCGCGCCTCGACCGTGGCGACCGGCGATGCGGTGGTGCGGACCTTGAGAAGGTCGTCCGGCGCCAGGCCGGTGACGACGGAGATGACGAGGTCCGGCGCCTCTTGGGCCATCTCTTCAGCCATAGCGGGGGCAATCACCGGCCACGCCGTCATCAACAGCGGAGCAGCAATCAGCGCATGCAGGGTTGTTCGGAGCGTAACTGTGCGCCTCATCGTTTGGCCGTGCGCTGACATCATGCCGCGGCGGATCGAGCCCGCCGCAAGCCCGGCCGGTTTTATAAGGGACGACGCGGCGCCATGTAAGCCCGAAAATTCGGCTCGCCGTTCCGCCGGTCCCAACCCGGCCCGCCAGGCCGTGAGCCTACTCAGCCGGGCATGAACGCAAGAGCGTTCAGCCGGACAGGGGCATGAACCCTGTTCTGAGCGCGTGAGCCCATTCCGGCCGGCCCGCCTGTTCGGCTTGCCTGGCGGCCGCCTCGTGGTCGTAGTCGACGGCGATGGCCTCGAAGCGGTCGGACTGGCGTTGCTGCCCAAGGTGACGATGCCGTAGCGCGCATGCGGCGAGCCCTGCTCGGAGACATGCGCCGGCGGTGTGGAATCGTCATAGGCGGGGCAGCCGATGCTGCCCGGGTTGAAGATGACGGGACCATCGGGGACGCGGATCAGTTCCGCGCGGTGGCTGTGGCCGCACAGCGCGATGCGGCAAGCCGGGTCGAGCGCCTTCAGCCGCCGCCGGATCGCCGTCAGCGGCGCACGCACCAGCTGGCCATTGACGATGGTATCGGCGAGATATTTCTCGTCATGGTCGGGACGGGCGTGGAAAGCGATGATTCCGGGTGCGATCTCCAGCGTCAGCGGCTGGGCGAAAAGCATCTGGCGCTGCGTCTCGGTCAGCCGCTCCTGCGCATAGGCGTCGGAGGGCCACATGGTGTCATCAGCGGGGTCGGCGGCGACACGGCGGTCGTGGTTGCCGCGCACTGTCGGCAGGTTCAGCGCCTCCAGCCGTTCCATCGTCTCGCGCGGCCATAGCGGGCCGGAAACGCTGTCGCCGAGATTGACGGTCAGGTCGGCGCCGCCGCGCCGCTTCAGATCGTCAAGCACGGCGTCGAGCGCCAGCACATTGCCGTGGATATCGGCGAGGGCGGCGATGCGCATAGGGAGGCTCCTGTGTGACGCCGCTTTTCCTTTTCCCACGTCCGTAAGGCGAGGAACCCAAATTCTTCGGCGTTCAGGCGTGGATTTCGATGTCGTGGCCGCCGACCGCCGGCAGTGCCGGATCGTCGCCGGCGGCGGCGATGACGCTGTCGAGCAGGCCGGGGAAGCGGGCGTCGAGATCGGCGCGGCGCAGTGTGATCATGCGGTTGGTGCCGACCACCTCGGCACGGGTGACGCCGGCCTCGCGCAGTTTGGCGAGGTGGTAGCTCAGATTGGTCTTCGAGCCGAAATCGAGGAACTGGCTGCAGTTCAGCGGCACGCCTTGCTTGCTGGCGAGATAGCGCACGATGGCGAGCCGGGTCGGATCGCCGAGCACGCCAAGCACGATCGGCAGGCTGATCTGGTCCGTATTGGGGTGTGGCAAGGTCATGGCTCGAAACTAAGCACAGTCGGGTCCGATTTCAACGCATCCATCATTGTTGGCCCGCACGCGGCCTTTCTCAGTCTCGCGCCGACCCCGCCCGACCTGTGCTGACACAGGGCTGTCAGGAAGGTTCAGCTATTTTTCCCTGACTTCATTGACATGATGCCCTATTATGTCCAATTGTTCAATAACTTTTGAACTAAGGACATCCCGCCATGGACAAGCGCCTTTTCTGGCTAGCGCTCGGATCGTTCACGATCTCGACCGAAGGCTTCGTCATCTCCAGCCTTCTGCCCGACATCGCGGCGGATGCCGGCATCTCCATTCCGCTGGCCGGCACGCTGATCACCGCCTTTGCGCTCGCCTATGCGATCGGTACGCCGATCCTGGCGACGCTGACAGGCGAATGGGACCGGCGCCGCGTCATCCTGTGGACGCTGGTGTTCTTCGTGCTCGGCAACATCGCCGCTGCCTTGAGTTCCTCCTTCGAACTGCTGCTGATCGCGCGCATCGTCATGGCGCTGTCGTCGGGCCTGTTCGCCGCGACCGCGCAAGGCACCGCGGTGGCGCTGGTCGATGACCATCACCGAGCGCGTGCCATCGCTGTCGTCGTCGGCGGAACCACGGTGGCCGTTGCACTGGGTGCGCCACTGGGCGCGCTCGTTGCCACCGTTGCCGGCTGGCGCGGCACCTTTTTTGCCATCGCCGGCCTTGGCGCACTTGCGGGCGCGATCCTGTGGTACCGGCTGCCGCGGGGCATCGTTGGCACCAGGCTGCCCTTGAAGCGCAGGCTGGCGGCAGCGCTGCGTCCCGGCGTGATGCCGATCCTGTTGACGACAGTGCTGGCGCTGATCGGCGCCTTCACCGTCTTTGCCTATGTCGCGCCGCTTGCCATCGAGGGCGGCGGTCTCAGCCAGATCGCGCTGCCCGGTATGCTGCTCGCCTTCGGCGTCGGTGCCGTCATCGGCAACATTGGCGGCGGCCAGGCCGCCGACCGGTTCGGCGCGACCCGCACCGTCGGCTGGTCGTTGGCGCTGAGTGCCGGCATGCTGGTCCTGCTGTCGGTCATCCCGACCTTTCTGCCGCCGCATATTGCCGGACCGGCGCTGATGGCGATGATGGTGCCGTGGGGCATCGTCGGCTGGGCCTTCCCGCCGGCGCAGGCCAGCCGCATCATCAAGCTGGCGCCCGACGCCGCCCCGATCGTGCTGTCGCTCAATGCCTCGGCGCTCTATCTCGGCGTGGCGCTGGGCGCCGTGGTCGGTGGCGCCGTGCTGCGCTACGGCGCGCCGGCCGATCTCGGCATGGTCGCCGCGATCTTCCCGATCGTCGGGCTTGGCATCGTGGTGGCCGGCCGCTGGGCGGCTCGGCCTGTAGAGATGCCTGCCGAGTAATCTCTTTGAAAGCCGTCGGCCGGCTCAGCTGGCCGGGGGCAGATCAAAATCCAGCGCGGCGATGTCATCCAGCGCCGCGCGCAGCTTTTCAGCCTTGTCCCTGCCGACGACATCCTCGAAACGCTGCTGGGCGATTTGCCACAGCTTCATCGCTGCCTCGAGCTTGGCCAACCCTTGCGGCGTCAGCCGCACACGCTTGACGCGGCGGTCCTCCGGATCGGCGAAAGTCTCGACATAGCCGTCGCGGATCAGTGGTTTCAGCGTATGGCCGAGCGCCGACAGGTCCATGATCAGCGACGCGGCGATAGCGCCCATTGCCGGCTCGTCGCCGATGTGGATCTGGTAGAGCAGGCCCTGCTGCGTCGCCTTGAGGCCTGACGGCTCCACCACATCATCATAAAACTTGCCGAGCTTGCGCGCCGCACGGCGCAGCGCGGCGTTGTTGCAGAGCGTGAGGCCGGGCAAGCTGTCCTTTGACATGATGGTCCTTGGCGCCGGCGAATGAGGCCCGGCTGCTACCCTCAAATAATCCTCGTCCGTATCATTGACAAGATAGTGGCATATGCCTACTTCACAATTAGTGGCATATGCCATTAATTCAAATCAAGCGGCTTTCCGGCAGCGCGGCAGATGCCACGGCGCCGGATCAGTCGAAGCGAACCAGATCAGTCGAAGAAGGAACAGGATAATGAGTGGACAGGGCAACAAGGGCACGGCGGTCGTCACCGGTGCTTCGGCGGGCATCGGCGCGGTCTATGCCGACCGGCTGGCGGGGCAGGGCTACGATCTGGTGCTGGTGGCGCGGCGCGCCGACCGGCTGGAGGAACTGGCCGGGAAGCTGCGCCAGACCTATAGCCGCAAGGTCAGCGTGATCAGCGCCGACCTCTCCAACGACGACGACGTCCGCCGCGTCGAGCAGGAGATCGCCAGCGACGACAGCGTGACGCTGCTGGTCAACAATGCCGGCCTTGGCGGCCAGTCCGTGGTGGCAACCGCCGATGCGGACGCTGCCGAACGCATGATCAAGGTCAATGTCATCGCCTTGACGCGGCTGACCCGTGCCGTGCTGCCGGGGTTTTTGGCGCGCAACCGAGGTGCGGTCGTCAACATCGCCTCGGTGCTCGCCTATGAGACCTCGTTCGGCGGCATCTACAGCGGCACCAAGGCCTATGTCGTCAACTTCACCGAGGCTCTGCACCGCGAGGTCGAGGGTACGGAGGTGAAGGTGCAGGTGGTGCTGCCGGGCGCGACACGGACCGATTTCTGGGAGCTTGCCGGCAGCGATATCGACCAGCTTCCGAAGGAAATCATCATGAGCGCCGACGATATGGTCGATGCGGCCCTTGTCGGCCTTGCCAGGGGTGAAGCCGTCACCGTGCCGGCGCTCGCCGAGCCGGCCAAGCTGGACATTTTCCTCGGTGCCCGGCAGGCCTTCTACGGCAGCCTGCACGCCGACAAGCCGGCGGCCCGCTACGCGGCTTGAGGGTTTCGAGGCCGATAGCAGAAACTGGGTTCCTCGCCCCCACGAATGTGGGGGAGAGGTGGCTCGGCGAAGCCGAGACGGAGAGGGGGACTGGCTCGACGGAGATCAAGTTTCAAGAAGTATCCGCCCTACGAAGCCCCCTCTCCGACCGCTTCGCGGCCACCTCTCCCCCGCGTTGCGGGGGCGAGGAACCCAGGTTCTGCAAGGCCGCGCTTTACGCCGTCCGCCACATCGGAATGATCGAGGCGGCCAGCACCAGCGCCAGCACGATGTTGAGCGTGCGCCATTGCCATTCGGTCTTGAGCAGCCGCGCCAGCACCATTCCGGCCACGCACCACAGTGAAAGCGAGGCGGCCGCCGCGAGGCCGAAAGTGGCGCCGAGCAGCAGCGCGAGCTGCATCGGTCCGCTGGCCAGCGCCGCGAACGAAGCCGCGGCGCCCAGACCCATCGCCCAACCCTTCGGGTTCATCCATTGAATGCCGGCGCCGCCGAGAAAGCTGTTCGGCCTGGCCATGCTCACATCCAGATTGGGCGGTCCGCTGCGGCCGATCTTGATCGCCAGCCAGAGGAGATAGAGCGAGCCGATGACCTTCATGGCCAGTTGCAGCGAAGGCACGGCAAGCAGCAGACCGGCGAGCCCGGCGGCAGCGGCACCCGTCACCGTGGCGAGGCCGGCGGCGCTGCCGACCAGCAGGGGCACGGAACGGCGAAAGCCGAACTGCGCCCCGGACGCCGTGGACAGGGTCGTGGCGATGCCGGGCGTGGTGGTGGCGACGATGGCAAAAAGGATGAGCGGGAGAATGGGCTCGAGCATGCGGCGTCCTCTGTCAGAGGGCTGCGATCGTAGCTGCGCGCGAACTTCAGTAAATGCAATGTTTGCCATGGTCGGCATTAGGATGGATAATGCCAGCCATGATCCGAAATCTCGACATGGCGCTGATCCGCACCTTCATCACCGTCGCCGACAAGGCCAGCATGACGGCGGCGGCCAATGCGCTGCACCTGACGCAAGGTGCTGTCAGCCAGCAGGTCAAGCGGCTGGAGGAGGCGCTCGGCTCCAGCCTCTTCGAGCGCGACCGGCGCGGCTTGCGGCTGACGCGCGCCGGTGAACAGCTGTTCGGCAGGGGCAAGCGGTTGCTGGCCTTGAATGACGAGATCTGGGCGGAGATGGCTGGGACACCGGTGGCCGGCCAGGTGCGGCTCGGCGTGCCCTACGACCTTGTCGGCACCTTGCTGGCGCCGGTGCTGAAGACCTATGCCGAGACCTATCCGCAGGTCGAGATATCGCTGGTCTGCGCCTCGTCGCCGGAATTGGCTGCTGCCCTTGCGGCCGGGACCATCGACCTTGCGGTGATCGAGGAACGCGTCGGCCCGTCGGCGGGCGAGTGCCTTGCCATCGACCGGCTGGTCTGGGTCGGTGCCAAGGGCGGCATTGCCCGCGCCAAGCGGCCGCTGCCGGTTTCGATCGTCGCCGACACCTGCGCCTTCCGCCCGGCGGTGCTGGCGGCGCTCGGCGAGCACGGGCTGGAGTGGCGCACCGTGTTCGAAAACGGCAACATCGACGCGACGACGGCGACGGTGCGCTCCGACCTCGCCGTCACCGCCTGGCTAGCCACCACCGTGCCGGCGGATCTCGACATATTGCCAGCGGAGTCCGGCCTGCCGCCGCTGCCGAATTTTGCCATCACTCTGCATCTGCCCAGGCACGGTGCCGGGCCGGCCGCGCAGGAATTCGCGCGGCACATCCGCGATGGCCTGGCGCGGCGGCCCGTGGCGGCTTGAGAGACTTCTCAGAACTTGGGTTCCTCTACCCCGTCGATCGGGGGAGAGGAAAGGGTGCAAAGGCCGTCCTGCTACTTCCAGTTCTTGCGCCGTTCGAGCTCGGCGTCGGACGGCTCCCCTGTGACAAACGACCCAACCTTGATCTCGCCTGATCGTTCGTAGGTCGCCATGATGACGCCGGTGCTGGTTGCCTGCGACTTGATGAGCTTGAAGGCGGCCGGCATCGCGCTGTCGCCGAACAGCCGCTTGCCCTTGCCCAGCAATAGCGGGAAGATCATCAGCCGAATTTCGTCGATCAGCCCGTTGGCGAGCAAAGTCTGGATCAGATCGCCAGATCCCTGGATGAGCAGGTCCGGCCCATCCTCCTGCTTGAGGCGGCGCAACGTCGCGACGATATCGGGTCCGAGCGCTTGCGTGTTCTGCCAGGTGAGGGTGTCAGGCCGATGCGTCGCCACATATTTGGTCGCGGGGTTGAAGGCATCCGCGATCGGATCTTTCTGATACGGCCAGTAGGCGGCGAAGATGTCGTAGGTTCTGCGGCCGAGCAGCAGGGCGAAAGGCTTGGAGAACAGTTCGTCCATCGCCGCGGCCCCCGCCTCGTCGAAGTAATGGAAGGTCCAGCCGCCGAACTTGAAGCCGCCGACCGGATCCTCTTGCGGGCCGCCGGGCGCCTGCATGACGCCGTCGAGGCTGACGAATGTCGCAGAGATGATCTTTCTCATTCCAAATGCTCCCGTTCTTCGATCCACGCCGTCGGTGGCCGGACTTCAGCCCAAGGACGGTCGGCGAGCCACCGGTCCGACAGGACATATGAAATTTTGGCAAACCGCCGTCATTTGCGAGGTCCGGCTTCGAGACTTTCCGACGAGAACCAGACATCGCCCGATATGGCGGTGGCCGTGTCGTCCGGCGCCTTGTCCTGCACCAGCCAGATCGAGCGGCTGCGCGCGGCCTGCTCGCGGGTGGGGGTCATCGACGCTGAGTCTGCGAGCGAGGCGCCGACACAGGGAATGAACCACGATCGCATGAACGGATCGCAGGCGAAGCCTTTTTGCGTGCGGATCACCATCACCGCCAGTGGGACGCGCTCGGCCGGGCGCCAGGGGAAGATCATGCGGCCGCCAGGCCGCAGCGCCTTCAGCCACCCTGCTGGTGGCGCTGCGACGCCAGCATTGACGTAGATGATGTCGGATGGCGGCAGGGGCGTCGTCACCGCATCGCTATGGACGACCGTTGCATTGCCATATGCTTCGAGATTTTTGCGTGCCAGATCGGCCAGTTTTTCGTCGAGTTCGAAGCCGGTGACGGTGCCGCCTGGTAAAACCAGCCTGGCCAGCACGGCGGTGTAGTAGCCGGTGCCGGCGCCGATATGAGTGACGGCCTCACCAGGTTTAGGCGCAAGCTTTCCGATCCACATGGCATGCAGGAAGGGCTCGCCATTGTTGATGCCCTTGTCGTCGTCGAGCGTCACCAGCACGTTCTGGTAGACATGGGCCGGGTCGGCGCTCGGCGTCGTGACCTTGCCGTTGCCGGCGATAACCGTCCACGGCCCGGGACCGAGAAACGCTTCGCGCGGCACCTCCGCGAAAGCCGCTTCCAGGCGTGGGTCGGGCGAGCCGGCATTGGCGGCCAGCAGCCGCGCGTAGAATTTCCTGATGTCTTCGATCCGGGCCATGCTGCGGGACAACATAGCGCGGATTGCCGATTTGTCGCGAAACTACCCTCTGCGCAGAGGGTAGCCGATGTCCCGGCGAGGCGGAGCTTAGCCGATCCCGAACAGGGTGTCGTAGAGCAGCTTGAAGTTGAGCCCCAGGATGACTGCGGCGACTACCCAGGCAAGGGCGGCGACGCCGCGCGGAATGGCGAGATTGCCCATCTTCTTCTTGTCGGAGACGAACTGCACCAGCGGGACGACCGCGAAAGGCAACTGCATCGACAGGATCACCTGGCTGAACACCAGCAACTGGCCGGTACCCTTTTCGCCATAGAGCGCGGTGACGACCACCACCGGGATGATGGCGAGGCCGCGCGTCAGCAGTCGGCGTGCCCAGTTGGGGATGCGCAGGCGCAGAAAGCCTTCCATGATGATCTGGCCAGCAAGCGTCGCCGTCACCGTGGAGTTGAGGCCGGAAGCCAGCAGCGCCACCGCGAACAGGATCGAGGCGATGCCGAGGCCGAGCAGCGGCGACAGCAGCTCGAAGGCCTGGCCGATCTCGGCAACGTCTTGATGGCCGGTGTTATGGAAGGCGACCGCCGACACGATGAGGATCGAGGCGTTGACGAACAGCGCCAGCATCAGGGCGATGGTCGAGTCCGTCGTTGCCCATTTGATGGCATCGCGCTTGCCCTTGTCGGTGCGCTCATAGGCACGGGTCTGCACGATCGAGGAGTGCAGATAGAGATTGTGCGGCATGACGGTGGCGCCGATGATGCCGATGGCGATGTAGAGCATCGCCGGATTGGTGACGATTTCCGACGACGGCACGAACATGGCATGCAGGATCGAGCCGGCCGGCGGGGCGGCGACGAAGATCTGGATGGCGAAGCAGCTGAAGATGATGATCAAAAGCGCGATGACGAAGGCTTCGAGATAGCGGAAGCCCTTGTTCATCAACAGCAGCACGAGGAAGGCATCGAGCGCCGTCAGCATGGCGCCGCCGATCAGCGGAATGCCGAACAGAAGTTGCAGCGCGATCGCCGTGCCGATGACTTCGGCCAGATCGCAGGCGATGATGGCCAGTTCGCAGGCGATCCACAGCACGAAATTGACTGGACGGGGATAGTAGGCGCGGCAGGCCTGGGCGAGGTCGCGGCCGGTGGCGATGCCGAGCCGTGCCGCCAGCGCCTGCAAAAGGATCGCCATCAGGTTGGACAGCATGATGATGAACAGCAGCGTGTAGCCGAACTGCGCGCCGCCGGCGAGATCCGTCGCCCAGTTGCCCGGGTCCATATAGCCGACCGAGACCATGTAGCCGGGACCCATGAAGGCGAACAGGCGACGGAACCAGACGCCCGAGTTCGGCACGGCGATGGAGGAATTGACTTCGCGCAGGCTGGGCTGCTCGTCCTCGTCGGGCCTGGCGAACCGCCATGAGGAACGGGAGGCTGTGGCTTCGGCTTCAGACATGAAGGAGGGCTTTCCGCGAGACTGGACGATGTTGCCTCAAGCTATGCCATGGCTCAACATTATGCAATATGCTATATTTCATTGTCGTTGCTTTTAGGCGGCTGGCGGTCATCGGGTGAAACGGCAATCGGAAGCGCTGGTTGCACCTGTGGCGGAATGCAAATAAACGGCCTGAAGAATCAGAGCCCGTGCTATGAAAGCGTGGACGGGTGATAGCCTCGGGAGGAGCGCGTATTGGCGCCGAAGAACAGACCAGTCCCGCGTGAGCCGCTGCTCGACGCCGAAATTCATTCGGAGGGATTTCGGCAGCAGCGCGAAGCGCGCCGCAGCGCGCTGGTCGAGGATTATGTCGAGCTGATCGCCGATCTGATCGAGCACGGCAACGAGGCGCGCCAGGTCGACATCGCCGCACGGCTTGGCGTCGCCCAGCCGACAGTGGCCAAGATGCTGACCAGGCTGTGCACCGACGGTTTGGTGTCGCGAAAACCCTATCGCGGCGTGTTCCTGACCGATGCCGGCCGCAAGGTCGCGGAGGAAAGCCGCATCCGCCACCAGACGGTGGAAGCTTTCTTGCGCTCGCTCGGCGTCAGTGCGGAGACAGCGCGCATCGATGCCGAGGGCATCGAGCACCATGTCAGCGCCGAGACGCTGGAAGCCTTCCGCAAGGCCATGACAGCAGTGCGCTGAGCTTCCGCCTGGATTTCCCCAGCCACCGGAACCCTCGCACGCTGAGCACGTTGGGTCTGACATCCGCGCAAGGCGAGCGGCAAGGGAGGAAGCGATGGGCGTTGAACAGGCACCGACCGCAAAGGGCAAGCAGGCTGCCGAGGGACTGAAACAGGCGGCGGCCAGGGATGAGCGCAAGACCGAAGCGGAGACCGGCCATCCGTTGAAAAAGGGCGCGGCTCGTTTCGAGGAACGTTCGAAGAGCTCCGACGGCAAGAGCGCCGGCGCCAAGCAGGAAGATTAGACGTCTGTCAGGTTGACGTCAGCTGTTCTGGGCGAACGCCGTCTGCCGGGACGTGGTGGCGGCGCTTTCAACAAACCGTTCCCTCACTCGCGGACGTCCTGCACCCAGCTGCGCGGGTGGCCGTCGACGCGGAACTGGAAGATGAAATAGGGCGGAATGCAGGTGCCTTTGCCAGCTTTCGCTTCCGCCAGATCGTCATAGCCTGCGGTGCAGATGTAGTCCTCGCGGCAGGGATGCGCCTTGTCGCAGGCTCGTAGGCCGGCGGTCTTGGTAAATTCCTTCGTGCAGAATTTGTGGTCCTTGCCCGACGCGATGCAGTCGTTGAAGCCGGTCTTGGCCAGACGCCCGCACGTTGCTTCGTCGGGAAGCTTGTCGCAGCTTGCCTTGCGCAGCATGCCACCGGGAAAGCCGCCGGTCTTCTGCTGCGGATTGTCGTAGCGCTGGCGCGCGGCGCCATAGCCGGCGAGTTTGACCAGCGGCTTCTTGTCCTTCGCGGAGTCGATGGCGCAGGCCTTGGCGGTGGCCGGCGACAGGCGGCAATACTGGTCGCTGCCCCAGCTCGACATCTTGATCTCGCCGAACTCGACGGGGTCGCCGACCACCGTGCCTGCTTCGCTGACGCAGGTGCCGAAGCCTGGATGGAAGGCGCTTTCGTGGACACCGGCGCAGCGCAGGCCCGCACCGCAGCTCCAGTCCTTGAAACTTGCATCCTCGCCGCGATAGCAGATCGAGCCCCAGCCATTGTAGAGGTCGGTGTCTTTCAGCGCCTCGGCATATCTGGCGTCCGGACGGGCGGCGAAGCTGCGCGTAAAGTCTAGCTGACTGCCGGCGGCGAACTGCTCGACGATGGCGCGGCGGCGCGGCAGGTCGGCGAAGAACACGGCCGAGCCCGGCACGAAGACGGCGTTGCGGCGCGGCTCGCTCACCGGATCTGCGCCGGTGTAGTGGAAACCGGCAATGCCACGCGTCTGATGGCAGCCGGTGCAGCTCATCTCGTTGAGCCGCAAGTTGAAGCCGGCCACCGACTTGATGGTCGAGAGTGTGTTGCCCCTGGCGATATAGTTCTTCAGCGCCTTGTCGATGTCCGCGTCGTCGACCAGCCCGTAGACGATGTTGTTCTGCGACCGGCTGAGACCGCCGGGGGCGACGGAGACGGCGCTCCTGGCCAGGAACTTTTCGTCGATCACCAGCCGGCCATGGTCGAGGTCGTAGATGTTGCGGTCGGTGAGCAGCCATTTGGCGAAGGACGGCTTGTCGGCCAGCACAATGGCGCGGTCGATCTGGTTTTCCATCTTCGCTTCATAGAAGCTGGACGCAGCCGGATCCCATTTGAAGATCTTCAGGAGATATTCGGCATGGCCGCCGAAATCGCGCCGCGTCGAGGCCGACAGCCTGAGCACCTGCATGTTGAGTTCGAGCCGCATGATCTGCGACGAATTCAGCATGGTGCCTGACAGCGGCCCTTCGTCGGAGCGCAGCCAGGCGGCAAGCTGGTCGGGTGGCAGGTCTTTTTTTCCAGCTGCCAGCCAGCGCTGGGCAACATCGGCGCAGGACACGTCAGTGGCGCTTGGCAGGTCCTTCGAGGCGCGCGCTTGTGCCTGCCTGGGTTTGGCGTTGAACACCAGGCTCATGGTCAGCGGCAGGCGCGAGGAAATGCGCTGGCCCGCCTTTCCCTTCACAGGCTTTTCCGCGACCGAATAGTGGAAACGGTAGATCAGCCGGATTTCGCCGCATTCGGTGTGGCCGAGATAGCCGCGGTCCATGCGGTTGACGACGCCGGTCAGGTCCAGCGTCGAGCCGTCGTCATCGATGTATTTCGGATTGAATTTCTGGCTGGTGTCCTTCGACTTCGCCATGGCAGCAACATAGGGGTCGGGGCTGGTCTTCGGCTCGTCGGCTATCTGCCGCTTGACTGTGTCGCGCACCGTGGCCAGCGCCGGCACCGAAAACAGGCCGCGATTGTCGACCTCGCGGGTGAGGCCGAGTGCCGGGCCCAGCAGGCGGCTGATCGACAGGCCACCACGCTCCAGCGCCTGCAAGGTGGCGGGATCGGTGACGGCAACGCTGGAATCGAGCGTGGCGGCACGGGCGGACCCGATGCCGAAACAAGTCAATGCCGTCAGCAACAGCAGGAATTGGCCGATCGTCCGCAAGCGCCCCTCGCTTCCCAGAGAAACGGACATTAACGGTCTTCGATAGTCTCGGCCATGGGGACGATTGCAACGCCGAGCCGCTCGCCGCAACGAACTTGGCCGCAAGGCGACCCGTATGGCCAAAAAGGCCATCGAAAAATGCTGTGACTTGGCGCAACCATTGGGATAATTGTTTGTTGCCCCGGAACAACGGGGAAGTTGCTGCACGAGGAGTTGCCATGCTCTGGAAGGGCCGTCGTCAGAGTGACAATATCGAGGACGACCGCAGCGACAGCGGCGGTGGCGGACTCGGCGGCGGCGGTGGCCAGTTCCGCATTCCGATCGGCGGCCGCACCGGTGGCGGCGGCAGCATCTTCCTCGTCATCCTGGTGGTGCTGGCCGGATGGTATTTCGGCTTCGATCCGTCGACGATCCTGGGTGGCGGCGACGGCGGCCTGCTGCCGGGCGGCGGCGGCCAGATCACCGACAACAGCGGACAGGACAACGGTGCCACACCGGCCAATGACGAGATGAAGCAGTTCGTGGCCACCGTGCTGGCCGAGACCGAGGACACCTGGTCCGGCATCTTCAAATCTCAGGGCCTAACCTACGAGGATCCGAAACTGGTGCTGTTTTCCGGCCAGGTCCGTTCGGCCTGCGGCTTTGCCTCCGCGGCGGCCGGACCGTTCTATTGTCCCGGCGACCACAAGGTCTATCTCGACATGACCTTCTTCCAGCAGCTCGATCAGCAGTTCGGCGCTTCGGGCGAATTCGCCCGCGCCTATGTGATCGCGCATGAGGTTGGCCACCATGTGCAGAACCTGACCGGCATCATGTCCAAGTTCAACCAGATGCGGCAAAGCATGGGCGAGGTCGAAGCCAACCAGATGTCGGTGCGAATCGAGCTTCAGGCCGACTGCTTTGCCGGCGTATGGGCGCATTACACCGGGCAGAAAGGCATATTGGAGCAGGGCGACATGGAGAGCGCGCTGAACGCCGCCAAGCAGATCGGCGACGACACGCTGCAGAAGAAGACGCAAGGCTATGTTGTGCCGGAAAGCTTCAACCACGGCACCTCGCAGCAGCGGCAGACCTGGCTGGCGCGCGGTTACAAGAGCGGCAAGCTGTCGGAGTGCAACACGCTGAGTGGGCCGATCTGACGAGATCGTTTTCGAGCTTCACCTGCCGGCGATGTTGCCGTCAGGGGGTGTCAGGATGAATAGAATCAGCCTGTTCCCACATTGTTCCTTGCGGCGGGCTCGCCTATAAGTGCGTCCGCCTGCGCCTGAGGGCGAGCAGAGGAGCTTGATCCTGCATGATCGACCCCAAAACCGCCAGACGGGGCCTTGCGCTCGTCTTCACCACGCTGCTGCTCGACATTATCGGCTTCGGCATGATCATGCCGGTGCTGCCGGCCTATCTCAGGGAATTGACCGGGGTCAGCATCAGCGGCGCGGCGATCGAAGGCGGCTGGCTGTTCTTCGTCTATGCGGCGATGCAGTTCGTCTTCGCGCCGATCATGGGCGGCTTGAGCGACCGGTTCGGACGCCGCCCGATCCTGCTCGCCTCGGTGCTGACCTTTTCCATCGACAATCTGATCTGTGCCGTCGCCTGGTCCTACCCGATGCTGTTCATCGGCCGTGTGCTGGCCGGCATTTCGGGCGCCAGCTATTCGACGACATCCGCCTTCATCGCCGACATCTCGAACGATGAGAACCGGGCGAAGAATTTCGGCCTGCTCGGCATTGCGTTCGGCGTCGGCTTCGTCATCGGGCCGGTGCTGGGCGGGCTGCTCGGCACATTCGGACCGCGCGTGCCGTTCTATTTCGCCGCCGGGCTTGCCTTCGTGAACTTCCTGATTGCGTTGTTTTTCCTGCCGGAAACGCTCGATGACAAGCATCGCCGCCGCTTCGAGTGGAAACGCGCCAACCCGGTGGGCACGCTGCTCCAGATGCGCCAATATCAAGGCATCGGCTGGATCGGGCTCACCTTCTTCCTGATGACGCTCGGGCACATGATGTATCCGGCGGTCTGGTCGTTCGTCTCCAGCTACCGCTATGGCTGGAGCGAGCAGCAGATCGGCTTCTCGCTCGGCGCCTTCGGCCTGTGCGGTGCGATCGTCATGGCGACGGTGCTGCCGCGCGTGATCCCGAGGCTTGGCGAGTGGAAGACGGCGGTCATCGGCCTGACATTCACGGCAGCCAGCGCCTTCGGCTACGCCTTCGCGTCGCAAGGCTGGATGATCTATGCGGTGATCGTCGTCGGCTGCCTGGAAGCGCTGGCCGATCCGCCGCTGAGGAGCCTCGCCGCCGCCAAGGTGCCGCCTTCGGCGCAGGGCGAGTTGCAGGGCGCGATGACCTCGATCTTCTCGATCACCTCGATCATCACGCCGCTGCTCTATACGGCGATCTTTTCCTGGTTCACCGGGCCAAGCGCGCCGGTGACCTTCGGGGGTGCGCCCTATCTGGTGGGCGCATGTTTTCTGACGCTGGCGGTCATCGTGTTCGTCACCAAGGTGGCGAGGCCCGCGGCGCGCGCAAATGTCACCGCCGGCGTCGCCGAAGATGGAGCGCAGGTGTGAGTCACAGCCGCATTGCGCTGACTCGGGACGGACTGTCGCTGTCGCGGTTGGTCTTCGGCGCCTCGCGTCTGCTCGACAGCGCCGCCCGCCCGGATGCCGATCAGGTCGCACGGCTGATCGGCACCGCCGTCGGTCTCGGCCTGACCAGCTTCGATCATGCCGACATCTATGGGAACTACGAGGTGGAAGCGGCCTTCGGTGCGGGATTGGCGCGCTGGGAAGGCAAGCGCGACAGCATCGAGCTGATCTCGAAATGCGATATCATGCTGAAGTCGCCAATCCGGCCGGACAACCGGCTGAAGCACTACGATACCGGTGGGGGCCATATTGTTGCGTCGGTGGAGCGGTCGCTTGCCAATCTCGGCACCGACTATATCGACCTGTTGCTGCTGCACCGGCCGGATCCGCTGATGGATGCCGACGAGACAGCGGCCGCGCTGGCAGGGCTGGTCAAATCAGGCAAGGTGAGGGCGGTCGGCGTCTCCAATTTCACGCCGTCGCAGTTCGATCTCCTGGCCTCGCGGCTGCCGTTCGCGCTCGCCACCAACCAGATCGAGATGTCGGTGCTGAAGACATCGGCGCTGACCGATGGCAGCCTCGACCACGCGCAGCGCCTTGCCTATGCGCCGATGATCTGGTCGCCGCTCGGGGGCGGCTCGCTGTTCACCGGCAAGGAGGGGCGCGAGGCGCGGGTGCGGGCAGCGCTTGCTGCGGTGGCCGCCGAGATCGGAGCCGGCGATCTGGCTGCCGTCGCGATCGCCTGGCTATTGCGCCATCCGGCCCGATTGGTGCCGGTGCTGGGTTCGATGAAGCCGGAACGGCTGGCCGCCATGGTCAAGGCGTTGGAGATCAGCCTCGACCGCCAGCAATGGTTCGCCATCCTGGAAGCCAGCGAAGGCCGGCCGGTGGCGTAGGACGAGATACTAGAGCGTTTCATATTTTGACGGAAGCGTAGCCTGCGTTTTCGAAGTAGTTCTTGCATTCGGCTGCCTCGATGGTTTCGACGAGGTGGCCGATGTGGCGCC
>NZ_JAMYVQ010000053.1:0-22209 GCF_040324155.1 Mesorhizobium sp. M0011
CCCACACCCCTCTTTCACACTAACCTCCCCCACACCCCCCCCCGCCCCCCTCCTCCCGGGGCCCTGGTGTGGCGCGCCCGCGCGGGGGTCTTCTCGGCCCTGCGAGGCTTGATCGCGGACGATAATTCACGCAAAGCGCCCTACGCCGGTGAGATCGTCGTCTATCCCGGCGCTGGCTATGGCACGACCAACAATCCGGCGTTCGCCGGCGAAATCGAGCGGCTCTGGCGGCTCGACCAATCCGCATTCCTGCGCCGGCCGCACAGAGCCGACCGCAATGAAAATGACGGATCGCCCTGAGGCGAGCCGTCACTTCTTCTTGCTCTTGTCCCTGGGATTTGGGTTTTTAGAATTCAGCGCCGGCTGAACAGCAGACTGGCGACAAGACCGAGCACCACAAGGCCCACTGCGGCGGCAGCCGCCGGATGGTCGCGGGCCGACCTCTCAATCACCCTGCCCTGTTTGCGGATTGCCGGCATGGCATCGCGCAGGCGGCCGGCAAGATCGGAATAGGTATCGAGCGCGGCATCGCGACCGTCCTCGTAGTAGGCGCCGCCTCGCTTCGCGGCAGCCCTCTTCAAGCTGGCCAGTTCCTTGCTGAGCGCCGCGACCTGCCTGTCGAGATCGATGTCGGAGAGGGTCGAAAATGATGCCATGATGTGTTTCCTTCACTTGCAGAAGGAAACGTAACGCCTCACCGGAAGACGGGTTCCGGTTTTCGAACTATCGATGCCGCATCGGGCTGCGGTCAGCGCACCTGGTCAAGCAGGCGCTTGCATTCCAGGAGGTCGAACAGCGCCTCCTGCAGCAAGGCCCTGTTGTCGCGCGAGAGTTTCGATGCATCCGGCTGCACCGGACCGTCCTCGTCGCTCTTGCCCAGGCCGAAAAAGCGGCGGCTGGGCTTCACCCGCGGCTGGCCGACCAGTTCGTCGTCCATGCCACGCGGCTGGGCCGCCGGCGTCAGCGGCACTTGGTCAGCCTGCCTTCGCTGTGAGATCGCCTCGACGGCGGCCATGTCGCCATTGCCGATGGCAACCAGGAAATGGTTGCCGTTCTCGCGCAACAGCTTCTGCACGCCCTTGATGGTGTAGCCCTGGTCGTAGAGCATGTGGCGAATGCCCTTGATCAGTTCGACATCCTGCGGCCGGTAGTAACGACGGCCGCCGCCGCGCTTCATCGGCTTGATCTGGTTGAAACGCGTTTCCCAGAAACGCAGCACATGCTGCGGCAGATCGAGATCTTCGGCGACCTCGCTGATGGTACGAAAGGCGTCGGGGCTCTTGTCCATGGGCGAATCCTCACGCTGGACGATGATCCGGCCTACCTGCCGAATCGGGGCTTATTTCAGCGGTTTATGAAGCAATATTCAAGCCCGGCGTCATGGCGGCGGCAGTTTTCAACCGCGCAATGGACTACTTGCCGCTTTTGGCCTTGCCGCTCTGATGGGAGCGCAAGATACGGCTCTTCAGCACATTCGACGACTTGAAGGTCATCACCCGACGCGGCAGGATCGGCACTTCCTCGCCGGTCTTGGGATTGCGGCCGATGCGTTCGTTCTTGGAGCGGACGTGGAATGTCGCGAAGGACGACAGCTTCACCGTTTCGCCGCGCACGATGGCTTCGCAGATTTCATCCAGCACCGCTTCGACGAGCTCGGCCGATTCAGTGCGCGACAGGCCGACCTTCCGGTAAACTGCCTCGGCAAGGTCGGCGCGCGTAAGTGTCTTTCCCCCCATGCGACCGTCCCATCAGCTCAAAACATAAAATTCGGCACAACAACGGCAGAGCCTAAGTAATTGATCCGTCAAGGTCAAGGACCGAAACTGGACCGTTCGGCACTTACCAGCGAACCAGGACAGCGCCCCAGGTGAAGCCGCCACCCATCGCTTCCAGGAGGACGAGATCGCCCTTCTTGATGCGGCCGTCGGCGACGGCCACCGACAGCGCCAACGGCACGGAAGCAGCCGAGGTGTTACCGTGCAAATCGACCGTAACCACCACCTTTTGCTCAGCTATCCCGAGCTTCTTGGCGGAAGCGTCAATAATTCGTTTATTGGCCTGGTGGGGCACGAACCAGTCGAGATCATCGGCCGAGATACCGGCTTGCGCGAACGTCGCCTCGATGACGTCGGTGATCATGCCGACCGCATGCTTGAAGACTTCGCGACCCTCCATCCGGAGATGGCCGACCGTACCCGTGGTCGACGGCCCGCCGTCGACGAAAAGCTTGTCCTTGTGCGTGCCATCGGAGCGCAGGCTGGCCGCCAGAACGCCATGGTCGGCGATCGTGCCCGCCCCCTCGCCTGCTTCCAGAATCATGGCGCCGGCGCCGTCGCCGAACAGCACACAGGTCGAGCGGTCGCTCCAGTCGAGGATGCGCGAGAATGTTTCCGAACCGATCACCAGGACACGCTTGGCCAGGCCGCCGCGGATGTAGAGATCGGCGGTGGCCACGGCATAGACGAAGCCCGAACAGACCGCCTGCAGGTCGAAGGCAAAACCGTGATGCATGCCGAGCCGGTTCTGGATCTCGACGGCGGTGGCCGGAAATGTGTTGTTGGGCGTCGAGGTCGCCAGCACGATCAGATCGATGTCGGCGGGCGTGAGGCCCGCATTGGCAAGTGCGGCACGTGCCGCTGCTTCCCCCAGCGAAGCCGTGGTCTCGTCGTCACCAGCGATATGGCGCTGGCGAATACCGGTACGCTGGGCGATCCACTCGTCAGAGGTCTCGACCATGCCTTCGAAATCGGCATTCTTCATGATTCGGCGGGGCAGCGCGGCGCCCGTGCCGCGCACGACTGATCTGATCAAAGTTCTTTCCTATTCCTTTGCGTCGGTGACGACGTCGGATTTCCTAGCTGACAGGGCACGCGGGTTGCGCGCATGAAACAGGTCCAGATCGGCCTCGATGCGGTCGAGTAGGTTGTTGCGGACCATGTCATAGCCGAGTTCGATCGCGGCGGCGAACCCGTCAGAATCAGCACCGCCATGGCTTTTGACGACGATGCCGCTCAGCCCCAGGAAAACGCCGCCATTGGAGCGGCCGACATCCATTTTTTCGCGCAGGCGATCGAAGGCGCCCTTGGCGAAGATATAGCCGATCCTGGCCATCAGAGTCCGGCTCATCGCCGCGCGCAGATAGCCACCGATCTGGCGCACCGTGCCTTCCGCCGTCTTCAGCGCGATGTTGCCGGCAAAGCCTTCGGTGACGACGACGTCGACCACGCCCTTGCCGATATCGTCACCCTCGACGAAACCGTGATAGTTCATCGAGGCCATGTTGGCTTCGCGCAGCATGCGCCCGGCCTCCTTGACCTCTTCCTGGCCCTTGATCTCCTCGACGCCGACATTAAGCAGGCCGACGCTGGGCCGGGCTATGCCGAAGACCGAGCGCGCCATGCCGGTGCCGAGAATGGCAAAATCAATGAGCTGTTGCGCATCGGCCCCAATGGTCGCGCCGACGTCCAGCACCACGCTTTCGCCGCGCAATGTCGGCCAAAGGGCTGCGATCGCCGGGCGATCGATGGTGGCCATGGTGCGCAGGCAAAATTTCGACATCGCCATCAGCGCGCCGGTGTTGCCGGCGGAAATGCAGGCGTCGGCCGTGCCGGCCTTGACCGCTTCGACGGCCTTCCACATCGATGACTTCCAGCGGCCGTGGCGCAGCGCCTGGCTCGGCTTGTCGTCCATCCTGACCGCAATTTCGCAATGGAAGAATTCGCTGATCTCGTCGAGCTTGGGAAATTTGGCGAGCTCCGGGCGCACGACCTCCTCACGCCCGAAGATGACGAAGCGGATGTCGGGACGACGGGTCGCGACCGTCATGAGCGCTGGAATGACCACGGCTGGTCCGTGATCGCCGCCCATGGCATCGATGGAAATCCTGATCACGCGGTATTTATCTCACGGTTAGGCGGCAGGTCGCTTTAGCGACCGCGAAGGTTCGGCGAAAATAACGGTTTTGGGCTGCCGCACAACCGACTTTTCCGTCGCGGGCGAGCTTTTCAGGATTTTCCCAGCAAGGATCGCAGTTTTTGCTGAAATTCATTCTCCGCCGGTTCGTTCTCGCTGCCGGTGTTGAGCGATGCGCCCTGCTTGCGCGGATAGGGGTCGATGGCGAGCCCGAAATACTGTTCGGCGATTGCCCCGACATCGATCGTGTCACCGGAAAATGTCTCTGGACTGTCAGGGCCTTCCGCGTCGAGCAGGATCTCGCCGCCACCATCGAAACCCTGCCGTCCAAGCTTGGAATCCTCGGGCAGCAGCAGCGCTTCGACCGGTTCGTCGATATGCGCCTCGACAGGCTCGAGCGTGACGATGCAGGCCTGGGTGATGTCGGCTTCGACGCGACCGCTTATCTTCACGCCATTGCGCTTCCACGACGCGACCAGAAGCTCGGCGCGATAGGATTCGACCGAAATCAGCCCGTGCTCCTCGGCCAGTGCCGCACGCTGCGCGGCATCGGCCTCGACAACCAGCGGCAGGCCCTTCTGCGGCAGGCGCGTAACGTTTGCCCGGAAGGAGACCGGGCTTTGCGGGTCAACATGCTTCATTGTTCAACCTCCTTGGCGGCGGGAAAGGTCAGCGTGCCGGAGACAATCGATTCGGATGTCTGCGCGGCCAGATGACTGCGCGCGTCGGTAACATAGTTGGCCAGCAGCGATGCTTCCAGCCAGGCGCCCGCGTCGGGCCGGACATTGCGGGCAAGAGCCGCGGTCAGCCCTTCATGGTCGTTTCTTTTCAGGGCATCGTCATAGGCAGCGGTTCGGCCATAAAACATCTTTGCCAGCTTTTTCATGCGTTTGGGCACGCCCACGTCGCCAATGCCCAATTCCCGCAACGAATGGTCGACGTCGAGGAAGAACTCGTCGATCAGCACCTGGGCGACCTCTTGCGCCGCACCGCCCTCCCCGCGCAACCTGTGCTGGAACAGGAACATGTGCAGCGACAGCATCTCGAAACGGCCAAGCGGCGTGTCTGGCACATTCCAGTGGGAATAAAACACGGTCTGCCGCGCCGCCGCCACGATTTGTGCGTAAAGCGCCTCGGTGATAGCGCGGTTGGCGTAGCGTTCGCGGCCAAAAAAGCGCTGGAACATTGGGGATGGTCTCCTGGGGACCGTTTGTTGAAGTGGGCTTGTTGCATCGGCAAGCAAGCTGGTTTACCGGTTTCGCGGCCCAGCGCAAGTTGCGGCCAGCTAATGGAGTTGTTGTTGCGCGCGCTGAATTTCAAGTCGACCTTCTCGTCCAGGCCCGCCGGCGCGATCTCGCTGCTGATGATCGTTTCGGCACTGTCCGCCTGCCACACCTCCAAGATGATCGGCGACCTCAGCCCAAGTGAGACGCTGACGCAAGGTTACGTCATAGACCAGCAGGCAATCGACCTGGTGCCGGTCGGTTCGAGCCGCGAGCAGGTGCTTCTGGCGCTCGGCACGCCGTCGACGACCGCGACCTTCGACAACGAGGCCTTCTATTACATTTCGCAGACGCGCAAGCGCTACGTCGCCTTCGACAAGCCACGGCTGATTGACCAGCATGTGCTGGCGGTCTATTTCGGCGCCGATGGCCGCGTCACCCAGATCGCCAATTACGGGATGAAGGACGGCAAGATGTTCGACTTCATCTCGCGCACCACACCGACCGGCGGCAAGGACCAGAACTTCCTCAGCCAGATCATCAACGGTGCCAGCAAGCTGGCACCCAGCATTCCGGGCGGCGGCGTCTAATTCCTTTCGGCTTTCATTCCGGAAGCCTCATCATCTCAGGCGACCAAAAACCCGCGGGAGCGATCCTGCGGGTTTTTGTTATGGGGATCGGTCACCGGTGTGGCCGTGGCCAAGGAAACGCGAGCCGAGCCTGGATGAGATGCTTGCACACCACGCACTGGAGGACCCAGGCGAAGCGAAGCGCTGAAGGGTCGACGTTGTCATCGCTTCAACAAAAAACCCGCGGGATCGCTCCCGCGGGTTCTGTTTTCGAGTGGATGCTTTTGATCAGCCGTGCGCGAGCACGGCCAGCAGCAAGAGCGCGACGATGTTGGTGATCTTGATCGCCGGGTTGACGGCCGGGCCAGCGGTGTCCTTGTAGGGATCGCCGACCGTGTCGCCGGTCACCGAAGCCTTGTGCGCCTCGGAACCCTTGAGATGCTTGACGCCGTCCTTGTCGACAAAGCCGTCTTCGAAGGACTTCTTGGCGTTGTCCCAGGCACCGCCGCCAGAGGTCATCGAGATGGCGACGAACAGGCCGTTGACGATGACGCCGAGCAGCGAGGCACCAAGGGCGGCAAAGGCGGACGCCTTCGAGCCCGAGATCAGCAGCACGCCGAAATAGACGACGAGCGGCGCCAGCACCGGCAGCAGCGACGGGATGATCATTTCCCTGATTGCCGCCTTGGTCAGCAGGTCGACCGCGCGTGCGTAGTTCGGCTTCGAGGTGCCAGCCATGATGCCCGGATCCTCGCGGAACTGCTTGCGCACTTCCTCGACGATGGCGCCCGCCGCGCGGCCGACGGCCGTCATGGCGATGCCGCCGAACAGATACGGGATCAGACCGCCGAAGATCAGGCCAGCGACGACGTATGGGTTGGAGAGATCGAAGGAGATCTCGCCCATGCCCTGGAAGTAGGGATATTTGTCGCCATTGGCGGCAAAGAACTTCAGGTCGTTAGAGTAGGCGGCAAACAGCACCAGTGCGCCGAGACCGGCCGAACCGATGGCGTAACCCTTGGTCACCGCCTTGGTGGTGTTGCCGACCGCGTCGAGCGCGTCGGTGGACTGGCGCACTTCCTTGGGCAGGCCGGCCATTTCGGCAATGCCGCCGGCATTGTCTGTGACCGGGCCGAAGGCATCGAGCGCAACGATCATACCGGCAAGACCGAGCATCGTCGTGACGGCGATCGCCGTACCGAAGAGGCCGGCAAGCTGATAGGTCGAGATGATGCCGCCGACAATGACGATCGCCGGCAGCGCCGTCGATTCCAGCGAGACCGCAAGGCCCTGGATGACGTTGGTGCCGTGACCGGTGACCGACGCCTGGGCGATAGAGTTGACCGGGCGCTTGTTGGTGCCGGTGTAGTATTCGGTAATGACCACGATGAGACCGGTCACCACGAGGCCGACCAGGCCGCATATGAACAGGTTCTTGCCGGTGATGACCATGCCGGCGACGGTGCCGATCTCGCCCCAGCCGAGGGTGACATGGGTGGCGACGCCGAGGCCGACGATGGACAGCAGGCCGGTGACGATCAGGCCCTTGTAGAGTGCGCCCATGATCGAGCCGTTGGAACCGAGCTTGACGAAGAAGGTGCCGACGATCGAGGTCAGGATGCAGGCGCCGCAGATAGCGAGCGGATAAAGCATGGCTGCACCCAGAACGGCGGTACCGCCAAAGAAGATGGCAGCCAGAACCATGGTGGCGACAACGGTCACCGCATAGGTTTCGAACAGGTCAGCGGCCATGCCGGCGCAGTCGCCGACATTGTCGCCGACATTGTCGGCGATGGTGGCCGGGTTGCGCGGATCGTCTTCGGGAATACCGGCTTCGACCTTGCCGACGAGATCGCCGCCGACGTCGGCGCCCTTGGTGAAGATGCCGCCGCCGAGACGGGCGAAGATCGAGATCAGCGATGCGCCGAAGCCGAGCGAGACCAGCGAGTCGATGACGATGCGATCATTGGGCTGGAGGCCCATGAAGTGGGTCAGGATGAGGTAGTAGATCGAAACGCCGAGCAAGGCCAGGCCAGCAACCAGCATGCCGGTGATGGCGCCCGATTTGAACGCGATGTCGAGGCCGGCAGCGAGGCTGTTCGATGCGGCCTGCGCCGTACGAACATTCGCGCGAACGGAGACATGCATGCCGATGAAGCCGGCGGCGCCTGAAAGCACTGCACCGATCAGGAAGCCGATCGCGGCGGTGATGGACAGCAGCCACCAGGCGAGCACGAGGACGACGACGCCAACGATGGCGATGGTGGTGTACTGACGCGCCAGATAGGCCTGTGCGCCCTCGCGGATAGCTGCGGAGATTTCCTGCATGCGTGCATTGCCCTGATCGGCCGCAAGGACCGAACGTGTCGCCCAGATGGCGTAAAGGATTGAAAGCAGGCCGCAGGCGATGACGGCGGAAATAATTGTCATTGCCGGATTTTCCTCGATTGATGGCCCAAAAGAACCCCTCCCTGGGCCGTTGAGACAAAGACCGGATTCCGTGCACGGAATCCGCCTCTTCGCAGCGGTGTATGCGAAACAGGGCTGCGAACGTCAAGATATTGTTCGGTTTTTGCCCGGCTTTCGCCTAAATGGTTGGGGCCAAGCGGCGGCTGCCGTTAGCACTCTCCTATTAGATCGATTGAAATTGGCCTTGACGCAAGACGCGGCTACTCGGTCTCCCGGCCCATGCGGCGCGCCGTGTAGCGCTCGATCGCCGATAGACCGTCATAGATCAGCACGGCAAGGGCTGCCACGATCAGGCCGCCCTGCAGGACGAAGGCGAGATTGTTGGACAACAGCCCGGCGATGATCACTTCGCCCAGCGTTTTGGCTGCCACGGTCGAACCGATGGTCGCGGTGGCAAGACTGATCACCACCGACAGCCTGATGCCGCCGAGAATGATCGGGGCGCTGAGCGGCAGCTCGACCTTGGTGAGCCTTTGCCAACCGGTCATGCCGGCGCCGCGCGCCGCTTCGACGACATTGGCCGGCAGCGTCGTCAGGCCGGTCAGCGCATTTTCGAAGATCGGCAACAGGCCGTAGAGAAACAGGGCGATCAGCGTCGGCTTCTCGCCGAAGCCGACGGCCGGCACCGCAAGCGCCAGCACCGCCACCGGCGGAAAGGTCTGGCCGATGTTGACCAGGCTGCGCGATAGCGGCAGGAATTCGGCGCCGGCCGGCCTGGTGACCAGGATGGCAAGCGCCACCGCGACGATGGTTGCGGCCACGGTGGCGATCAGAACCGTGCGCAAATGCAGCAATGTCAGTGTCAGCAGGCTGCCCTGATTGTAGATCACCGGCGCATTGTTTTCGGTCAGCGGCTTCAGCAGCGGCTCGAACCAGCCCGGATTGGTGACGAAGGCAACGAGCAGCACCACCAAGGCTAGCCTGAGCAGCGATGGAAGCCAGGCCTTCATGCCGGCCTCGCCGCGCGCTTCACCAGCCCGTCGATGGTCACGCGGCCAAGCGGCTTGCCGTCGGTGCCTGAGACCGGCAGCGCCGGCCGGCCCGACCACAGCAATTCGGCCAGCGCGTCGCGCTGGCTGGCATCGCCGGGGATCGCCTCGCCTTCGGCGGAGCCCTTCTCCACGGCATCGCGGACCCGGCCGAGCGACAGCAACCGGAACGGCCTCTCGCTGGCGCCAACCAGGGTCTCGACGAAGGCGCTTGCCGGCTTTGCCAGGATCTCGGCTGGCTTGGCGTATTGCACCAGCTTGCCGGCATCCATGACCGCGATCTTGTCGCCCATATGCACGGCCTCTTCCATGTCGTGGGTGACGAGGATGATGGTGGTGCCGAAGCGCTTCTGGATCGCCAGCAGATCCTCCTGCGCCTTGGTGCGGATGATCGGGTCAAGGGCGCCGAACGGTTCGTCCATCAACAGCACGTTGGGCTCGGCGGCGAGTGCGCGGGCAACGCCGACGCGCTGCTGCTGGCCGCCGGACAGTTCGTGCGGATAGCGCGGCCCGAAGGCTTCGGGATCGAGCTGATAGAGCGTCATCAGCTCGTCGACCCGGGCCTTGATACGGTCCTTGTCCCAGCCAAGCAGCACCGGCACGGTGGCAATGTTCTGTGCCACCGTGCGATGTGGAAACAGGCCGTGGCCCTGGATGGCGTAGCCGATGCTGCGGCGCAGCTCGTAACCGGGCAGCGAACGATTGTCGGCGCCGTCGAGCTTGATGATGCCCGAGGTCGGCTCGACCAGCCGGTTGATCATGCGCAGCAGCGTCGTCTTGCCGGAACCGGACGTGCCGACAATGACGGCGATGGTGCGCGGCTCGATGACCATCGACACGTCATCAACCACGGTCGTCGCGTCATAGCGCTTAGTGATGCCTTCGATCTCGATCATGCCGTTTCAACCCTGCGCTTGGTGGCGGTCATTTCGATCACCGCATCGAGGATGATGGCGGCGGCAAAGGCGAGCGCGACCGTCGGCACGGCGCCGAGCAGCACAAGGTCCATTGCCGTCTGACCCACACCCTGGAAGACGAACACGCCGAAACCGCCGCCGCCGATCAGCGCGGCAATGGTGGCGAGGCCGATGTTCTGCACCAAAACGATACGGATGCCGGTGAGGATGACAGGAAAAGCCAGCGGAAACTCGATGCCGAACAGGCGCTGCCTGTCGGTCATGCCCATGCCGCGCGCCGCGTCGTTGGCCGCGCGCGGCACGCCGGCGAGACCGACCACCGTGTTGGCCACCACCGGTAGCAGCGAGTAAAGGAACAACGCGACGAAGGCGGGAGCGGTGCCGATGCCGCGAATACCGAGCGCGGCAGCCCCCGGCACATGCGCGGCAACCCAGCCGAGCGGCGCGATCAGCAGGCCGAACAGCGCGATCGAGGGAATGGTCTGGATGATGTTGAGCACGTTGAGAACCCCGGCCCGCAGATTTTCGACGCGATGGCACAGGATGCCGAGCGGCAGGCCGACGATCACCGCGGCGGCCAGCGAACCGAGCGCCAGCGTCACATGCTTGGAGCCCTCCGCCCAGAAACTGTCGGCGCGGTTGAAATATTCCTTCAGGATCGACAGATTGTCCCAGCTTCCCGAAATCAACAGCAGCCCGATCGCCAAAGCCGCGACCACAAGCACGCCAACCCGCGCCAATGGCGACAGGTTCAGCCTTGTCAGCACGTCGGCGAGCAAAAGCGTGAAGGCAAAGATCAGAATCCAGAAACCGGAGGCTGGCGAAACTCTGGCGAAGGTGTTGCCCGCCGGCGTGAGAAATGTTCCGGCGACACCGATCAGCAGCGCGAGCGCGGCAAGCGCCATCACGCTGGCGGCAAGGCGCAGCACAAGTGGTGTCTTGAACAGCGCGATGAGTGCTGCGGCGACAATGATGGCGAGCAGCAGCGTCCCGGTCGTTGCCGGCAGCGCCTCGAGAATCGAGCGCGCCTGGCCGGGGACGATGCGGTTGGCACGGAACGTGGCAAAGGGCGCGGCAAAAGCCGCGTAGGCTGATATCGCGGCGATGACCACGCCGAGCTTGTCGAAGCGGGGAGTCATGGTTGCCCCTCATGAGGGGCGATTTGCCACATCGCGCAGCTTTCTTTGGGGATTGGCGAAAACCGACGCGATATCCGATCTCCCCCCTTGCGGGGGAGATGGCCGGCAGGCCAGAGGGGGGTGTGAAGGATCGCCAACTTTCGGGTGTCGGCTTGTTCAGAAGCAACCCTGTCGAGGCACGCACCTTTGACGGGTTGGGAGGTCGGCGGGACAGCACCCCCCTCTGTCCTGCCGGACATCTCCCCCGCAAGGGGGGAGATCAGCAGCTTCCAGAGCGGGGTGCCTTGCACCGGTGTCACTGACTACTTCAAAAACCCGTTCTTCTTCAAAAAGTCCTCGGCGACGCCCTTGACCGGCTCGCCGCCGACCTGCACGCGACCGTTCAGCTCCTGCAGCGTGACGAGGTCGAGCTTGGCGAAGACCGGCTTCAGCAGCGTCTCGATCTCGGGATGTTCCTTCAGCACCGCTTCGCGGATGATCGGCGCCGGCTGGTAGACCGGCTGCACGCCCTTGTCGTCGTCGAGCACGACGAGGCCGGACGGTGCGATGCCGCCATCGGTGCCGTAGACCATGGCTGCATTGGCGCCGTTGGTCTGGTTGGCGGCCGCTGCGATGGTTGCTGCCGTGTCGCCGCCCGAAAGGGTGATCAGTTGGTCCGGCTTCAGCGTGAAGCCATAGGTGGTCTGGAAAGCCGGAAGTGCAGCCGCCGAATTGACGAACTCGGCGGAAGCCGCCAGCACCACCTGACCGCCGCCCGCGACATATTTGCCGAAGTCGGTGAGCGTGGCAAGTTTGTTGGTCTCGGCGACTTCCTTGCGCAGCGCGATCGCCCAGGTGTTGTTTGCGGGCGACGGCGACAGCCAGACGATCTTGTTGGCGTCGTAGTCGAGCTTCTTGGCCGTTTCATAGGCCTTGGCGGCGTCTTTCCAGACCGGGTCGTCGGCCTTTTCGAAGAAGAAAGCGGCGTTGCCGGTATATTCGGGATAGATGTCGATCTCGCCGGCGGTGATCGCCTTGCGCACCACCGGCGTGCCACCGAGCTGGATACGGTCCGATGTCTTGATGTTGTTGGCGTTGAGCACGAGCTGGATGATGTTGCCGAGCACGCCGCCCTCTGTGTCGATCTTGGAAGAGACAACCACCTGGGCATCGGCGGTAGCCACCGTAATGCCGAGCGCCAATGCCGCGCCGGCCAGAAACTTGACTGAAAACATTGTGAAACCCCTTGCTATGAACCGAAACGCGGTGACCGCATATGAGCATGGCTTCAACGGCCAGTCGGGGCACACGGTTTCATAAGAAGGGGGATCAGCGCAATATTTTTGTTCCAAAGGCCGTTTTCGAGGCGGCGCTGGCGATCTGCCGCCATCTGGCGGATAATGCAATGAGGGTGCGGGTGGCAAACACGGAGAGCGTGTCATGGCCATACACAAAGTCGGTTACCTCATCGGAAGTCTCGCCCGGGAATCCATCAACCGCAAGCTCGCGAAGGCGCTCGTGCAACTGGCTCCTCCGGAACTGGAAATGACGGAAATCGCCTTCAGGGATCTGCCTCTCTACAGCTACGATTATGATGCGGATTTCCCACCGGTCGCCCGGGATTTCAAAAAGGCGATCGCTTCCGTTCAGGCCGTTCTGTTCGTTACCCCGGAGTACAATCGCTCGATCCCTGGCGGATTAAAGAACGCGATCGATTGGGCCAGCCGCCCCTATGGAAAGAATTCATTCGCGCGCAAACCGTCCGCCGTCATCGGAACATCGCCGGGCGCCATCGCAACCGCTGTCGCTCAACAAAGCCTGCGCAGCGTTCTGAGCTTCTGCAACTCACCCCAGATGAATGCGCCGGAAGCTTATATCCAGTTCACGCCGGGACTGATAACGGCCGACGGCGAAGTGACGGTCGAATACACCGAGGACTTCCTACGCAGCTACATGGCTGAGTTCCACATGTTCATAGCGCGGGTGCTTCAGGTGTTGCCGCCGGATGCATAGGCTTGGCGTCAAACCGGGCGCGCGCTCGTCAGCTTGAGCGCGCCGAGCGCCACGAAGCACAGGACGGTGACCGGAAAGACTATCCAGTTCAGCATCTCCCAGCCCCAGGCATTGTAGACCATGCCCGACATCAGCGAGGCGCAGGCGACGGAGCCGAACAGGACGAAGTCGTGGAAGCCTTGCACCTTGCCCTTTTCCGACGGCCGGTAGGTGGCGGCCACCATCGCGGTCGCGCCAATGAAGCCGAAGTTCCAGCCAAGGCCTAGCAGGATCAGCGACGTCCAGAACTGCCACAGCGCCAGGCCCGACAGAGCGACAATGGCGCAGCCGATGAGCAGGATCAGGCCGGTGGCCACAATGCGTTCGGCGCCAAAGCGATGGATCAGCGAGCCGGTGAAGAAGCTTGGCGCGAACATCGCCATGACGTGCCAGGAGATGCCGAGCGTCGCGTCGTTCTCCGACAGGCCGCAACCGACCATGGCCAGCGGTGCGCCCGTCATGACGAAGCTCATCAGCGCATAGCTGCCAACCGCGCAGAAAAGCGCGGCGACGAAACGCGGCTGCGTGACGATTTCAGCCAGCGGCCTGGCGTCGCTGTCGGCGATCTCCACCTTGCCGGATGCTTTCGTCGGCAGCCGCAGGAACGACAGGATGATGGCGCCGACCGCTGCCAGCGGCAGGATGGAGACGAACGAACCGGCAAACATGACCGGCGCAAGCAATTCGCGGGTGAAGATGACGATCTGCGGTCCGAGGATGGCGGTGACGATGCCGCCGGCCAGCACGAAGGAGATGGCGCGCGCCTTGAATTCAGGCGGTGCGTTGTCGGCGGCGGCGAAGCGGAACTGCTGGACGAAGGCGCCGCCGACACCGATCGTGAGCAAGCCAAAGGCAAACAGCCAGAAGCTGCCTTGAAAAAGCGCTAGCGTGGCGATCAGGCCACCGAGCGCCGTGACGATCGTGCCGGTCATGAAACCGCCGCGCTGGCCCATACTACGGATGATAGCCGCCGCAGGCAGCGCGCCGAGCGCCACGCCGATGTTGAAGCCGGTGATCGGCGCTGTCGCCAATGATTTGTCGGGACCAAGCAGATATTGCCCGGCCAGCGCCCCCACGGAGATGGCGATGGGGGCCGCCGAGCCGATGATCGCCTGCGAGGCGGCGAGGATCAAAGCGGTGCGGCGCGCCTCCTGACCAGCCTCGAAGGCGATGGCCGTCATGATGCGTCCTTGCCGCGCCCTTCGCCACGCACCCCGCGTGACACACGGTCGAGCACGGCATTGACCAGCTTCGGCTCGTCCTCCTCGTAGAAGGCCTTGGCGATGTCGACATATTCGGAGACGATGACCGCGACGGGGACATCCTCGCGCTTCATCAACTCGTAGACGCCGGCACGCAGAATGGCACGCAGCGTCGAATCGAGCCGCGACAATGGCCAGTCCTCGGTCAGCGCCTGGCGGATGATCGGATCGATGGTCTTCTGGTTCTCGACGACACCCGCCAGAATAGCGCGAAACCATTGCGCATCGGCCTCGCGGTAGAGCGCACCGTCGACTTCCTTGCCAAGGCGAAACGCCTCGTATTCGGCGGTGATCTCGAAGACGCCGCTACCGGCCACATCCATCTGGTAGAGCGCCTGTACGGCGGCCAGACGGGCAGCACCGCGCTTGTTGGCGTGGCGCACCGCAGGCTGGCCGGGCGAAGCGGGTTCGCTCACGATCGCGCTCCCAATTGTTCTTTGAGGGCGATCATGGTCAGCGCCGCACGCGCCGCGAAACCACCCTTGTCACCCTCCGAGCGCTTGGCCCGCGTCCACGCCTGTGCGTCGTTCTCGGTGGTGAGGATGCCATTGCCTATGCAGACCGAGTCCTGCACGCTCAAATCCATGAGCGCGCGGCTGGATTCATTGGCGACAATGTCGAAATGATAGGTGTCGCCGCGGACGACGGTGCCGAGCGCGACAAAGCCGTCATAACTCGTGCCGCCTTCCGTCGCGCCGTCCAACGCGAAGGTAATCACCGCGGGGATCTCGAGCGAACCTGGAACGGTGACGACATCATAAGTCGCGCCCGCTTCATCGAGCGCGCTTGTCGCGCCATCGAGCAGCGCGTCGGCAAGGTCGTCGTGAAAGCGCGCTTCGACAATGAGCAGATGCGCCTTCGCCTTCGGACGAATAAAGGCTTTGCCGTGTTGGGATGTACCAGCCATAAAAGTCTCCGGGGAGTTGCCGGTGACTTAGGCCGAAGCCGGGTTCATCGCAAGCGGAAGATTGTCCACGTTGCCGAAGGTCCGCAGAACTTATTGGTTTCCAGTGCTCACACGCCTGTATTGTGACGGTAGCCACGCACGGTATCGCGCAGACGATCGTTCACCGATCGAGGATTGATCAAGGCTTCAACGAAGACTCTGCTGTCGTTGACGGACAGATCGAGTTGCGAGTGCTCTTCGGTGTTCACATCGGCCTGCACCTCACGCATCAACTTGTCTTCCTGCGTGGAATTCACCCTGTCCTTGGTCATCAAAGCCCCTCTTTCGTCGCCTCCACCAGCCGCGCCGCATAGCGGGCCATGGTGTCGATCTCGAGGTTGACGCGGTCGCCGACCTTGCGCTCGCCCCAGGTGGTCACGGTCAGCGAATGGTGGATCAAAAGCACGTCGAAGCGCGTGCCTTCGACCTTGTTGACGGTGAGCGAGGTGCCGTCGAGCGCGACGGAGCCCTTGGGCGCGATGAACTTCGCCAGGTCGCGCGGCGCCTCCAGCGTGAAGCGCACGGCGTCGCCCTCATCCTTGCGCTCGACGATTTCGGCCATGCCGTCGACATGGCCCGAAACGATGTGGCCGCCGAGTTCGTCGCCGATCTTCAGCGCCCGCTCCAGATTGACCTTGGTGCCGGATTTCCAGCCCGAGGCCGTCGTCAGCCTCAGCGCCTCTTCCCAAGCCTCGACCTCGAACCAGCGCGCGTTCGAGCCGCTGTCGGGCAAGGCAGTGACTGTCAGGCAAACACCGCCGCAGGAGATCGAGGCGCCGATGGCGATGGTCTGCGGATCATAGGCGGTGTCGATGCGCAGCCCCACCCCTTCCCTGAGCGGCTCGACGGAAGCGACAGTGCCGACATCGGTGACAATTCCGGTAAACATTGGTGTTGATCCCTAGAGGTCTCTTATCCACTCGGCGTAGCTGTCTTCGCCGAAACGCATGTCGCGCAGTTTGCGAAATCCTGCCGGGATATGGTCGGCGTCGATCGGCGATGCAATGCCGTCGTCGCCGATCGCTTCCGGCCCCTGGAACAGCACAACGCGGTCGACCAACCCATCGGCCAGGAAGGCGCTCGCCACCTTGGCGCCGCCCTCGACCAGCACGCTGCCCATGCCGAGCGCGGCCAGATCCTCGAGCAGTTCCGGCAGAGCGATGCCGCCCTCATGTGTTTCAGTGCCGATGAAGCGCACGCCTGCGCGTTCGAGTACTGCCCGCCGCAGCGGATCGGCCTCCAGGCAAGCGGCGACATAGAGCGGCACCCGGTCGACGCCCGAAACCAGCTTCGAGGCCTCCGGCAACCGGATCTGGCGGTCGAGCACGATGCGGGCAGGCGAACGGTTCTCCAGCCCCGGCAAACGCACCGTCAGGGCCGGATCATCCTCAAGGGCCGTCCCGATACCAACCAGTATGCCATCCGCCTCGGCCCGCATCAGATACACTTCGCGGCGCGCGATATCTCCGGTGATCGACACCTGCCCACCGCCTTCCCTGCCGATCTTGCCGTCGCTGGAAAGCGCAAGCTTGAGAATCACTTCTGGGCGTTTTCTCAATGATCGGATCAAATAGCCGGCCATCTGCTCGGCGGCTTGCTCGGCCAACACCTTCTCGACCACCTCGACACCGGCGGCACGTAGGATCGCGTAGCCCTTGCCGGATACGCGCGAATCGGGATCGCTGGCCGCACCGACGACGCGTGCGACACCGGCATTGACCAGCGCATTGGCACAAGGCGGCGTGCGGCCGTGATGGGCGCAAGGCTCCAGCGTGACGTAAGCGGTGGCGCCGCGCGCGAGGTCGCCGGCCTCGGCCAAGGCCTCGGTCTCGGCATGCGGGCGGCCGCCGACAGCGGTGACGCCGGTGCCGACGATCATCGGGCCATTGCCGTCATCGCGTACGATCAGCGTGCCCACGGAGGGGTTGGTCCCGGTGCGCCCGGCATTTTTTCGCGACAGTCTGAGTGCCGCCGCCATGAAGCGGCGATCAAGGGCGGCCTGTTCGCTTGCAGTCATGCTCAGCTGGCTTCCTCTTCACCCTTGATTTCGTCGCCCTTGAGTTCGCCCAGCAATTCGTGGAAATCCTTGGCCTCGCGAAAATTGCGGTAGACCGAGGCGAAGCGGACATAGGCGACATCGTCGAGCGATTTCAGCGCTTCCATGACCAGCCGGCCGACTTCTCCCGAAGCAACCTCAGTCTCGCCGGAACTTTCGAGCTGGCGCACGATGCCGGTCACAGCGCGGTCGATGCGCTCGGGATCGACATTGCGTTTGCGCACGGCGATCTCCACCGAACGCAGCAGCTTGTCGCGGTCGAAGGGCACTTTGCGGCCCGATTTCTTGACCACGACGAGGTCGCGCAACTGCACGCGCTCGAAGGTGGTGAAGCGACCGCCGCAATCGGGGCAGACGCGCCGCCTGCGGATTGCCGCGCCATCCTCGGCGGGGCGCGAATCCTTCACCTGCGTATCTTCCGACTGGCAATAGGGACAGCGCATGGAGAAGCCTTTGGTTGGCGAATCTGGTGAAGCGAAAGGCTTAGAGGTTTTTGCAGCGATGGCAAAGTGTCGCCAACAGCCCCTCGCCCTTCAGAGCCCTCGTCGCACAGAGATAGCGAGGCGCAAGCAGGATTGCCAGCCTCGCCAGGCGGCCGCACAGCGTACCGATGTCTTCAGGGAGCGACGTCGGCGGTCGGAAATCCGCATGATGCGCCGAGACTTCGATAGGCCTTGGTGAAGCCGTCCATGGATATGCTTCCAACCGGCGCGTCGCCGAAGGAGACGTCAAGCACCGATGCCCGCCGCATGGCGCGCAGGAGCGCCAGGCTGGTCTTGGCCTGATTGTCCACGGTCCAGCTGAGCCGGCCGTTGACGGCGCCATCGGAATGGAGTTTTGCGGCGACACGGCCCTTGTCGTCGCCGAAGGTGGCGGCGACGGACTTGCCGGCCGGCAGATCCTTGTTGTCGACGGCGATCGTTACGGACGGGTAGGCATCCGGCGGCAGTGCATCGCCGTTCGTGATGACGAGCGTCAAGGTACCGGGCACGCCGCCCGCGCCGATAAAGGCGGTCGAGGCAGCGCAGGTCTTGCGCAGATCCTCACCGGTGTCGACCTCGTCGACCAGGGTCGACCATCTGCCGAAAGTTTCGAGCTTGGGTGCCGCCTGGGCGGGCGCCGCCGGCTCGGCCTGAGGTGCGGGTTGCGCGGGCGCGGGTTGAGCAGAGGCGGTTTGCGCCAAGGTGATGCCGGGGAAAGGCACGGCGATCAAAGCGGCCAGAGCGCCAACGGCACCAAGGTCGGCGAAACGAAATGGTCGCATCATCAAGGCTCCTGCCGGTCGCCCCGACCTGCTGAAACGACGCTTGTCGTTGCAGCAGGCGGTAAGACTTCCTATCGCGTCAGCCCAGATAGGGATAGAGCGGGAAACGATCGGTCAGCGCGACGACCTTGGCCTTGACCGCGGCTTCGACAGCTGCGTTGCCCTCGTCGGAATTGGCCACCTTGAGACCATCCAGAACTTCGGCGATCAGCTTGCCGATCTCGCGGAACTCGGCCTGGCCGAAGCCGCGCGTGGTGCCGGCCGGGGTGCCGAGACGCACGCCGGAGGTGACGAAAGGCTTTTCCGGGTCGAACGGAATGCCGTTCTTGTTGCAGGTGATGTTGGCGCGGCCGAGTGCCGCCTCGGCGCGCTTGCCGGTGGCATTCTTGGGCCGAAGGTCGACCAGCATCAGATGGTTGTCGGTGCCGCCGGAGACGATATCGAGACCAGTCTCCTTGAGGCTGGAGGCCAACGCCTTGGCGTTGGCGGCAACGCTCTCGGCATAGATCTTGAAGCTTGGCTTCAGCGCTTCGCCGAAGGCCACCGCCTTGGCAGCGATGACATGCATCAGCGGGCCGCCCTGCAGGCCGGGGAACACCGCCGAATTCATCTTCTTGGCGATGTCCTCGTCATTGCACAGGATCATGCCGCCGCGCGGGCCGCGCAACGACTTGTGCGTCGTGGTCGTCACGACATGGGCATGCGGCAGCGGCGACGGATGCACGCCGCCGGCGACCAAGCCGGCGATGTGTGCCATGTCGACCATCAGATAGGCGCCGACCGCGTCGGCGATCTCGCGAAACCGCTTCCAGTCCCAGACGCGCGAATAGGCGGTGCCGCCGGCCAGGATCAGCTTCGGCTTGGTCTCATGGGCGGTTTTCTCGATGGCGTCCATGTCGAGCAGATGGTCATCCTGGCGCACGCCATAGGAGACGACCTTGAACCATTTGCCGCTCATGTTGACCGGCGAACCGTGGGTCAGATGGCCGCCGGAATTGAGGTCGAGGCCCATGAACGTGTCGCCCGGCTGCAAGAGGGCCAGGAAGACGGCCTGGTTCATCTGGCTGCCGGAATTCGGCTGGACGTTGGCGAAGTTGCAGCCGAACAGCTTCTTGGCGCGCTCGATGGCCAGTTCCTCGGCCACGTCGACAAACTGGCAGCCGCCATAGTAGCGCTTGCCGGGATAGCCCTCGGCATATTTGTTGGTCATGATCGAGCCCTGCGCCTCAAGCACGGCGCGGGAAACAATGTTTTCCGAGGCGATCAGCTCGATCTCGTGGCGCTGGCGGCCGAGTTCGTTGCGGATGGCGCCAAAAATCTCCGGATCGGCATCTTCCAGCGTGGTTTCGAAGAAGGATTCGAATTTGTTCGACACTGCCGCTGCTGTTGCCATGGCCTGAAATCCTCGGGGTTCGGGGGCAATTTTCGATTTATGCAAGTCGTTGTCCCAAAACCGCTGCACACTTTTGGGCGACTTGCATTTGCCGCGCCATTAACACAGTTGTTTTCGCCCCGCCACGTTTGCGGCGCGAAATTTGCTGGCCGGATTGCGCCAGCCAGGCCGCGGGTCGCTATTTCCTTGCCTTGCGGCCTTTCAGCAAGGCCTCGGTGAGGGTGATCTCGGTAAACAGCGCCTGCGACGTATGGTCGTTGATCTCGCCGCTGCGAAACATGTCACGCACGGCTGCGCGCTCGGCCTCGATGCCGGCGAGCCGCAGTTCCAGCTCCAGCCTTCCAGCTTCGCGCGCCTCAGCGCGGGCCTCATCGGCTTCGTCCGAGGCGGCGATGCGGCGCCGGTAGCCGGCGACGATGTTATCGGCAGCGGCAAGCCTGGCGCCGGGCACCTCGCCTCCCTCATCATCAGCGGCTCCGGCAATGCTCTCGATGCGTGCGATTGCCGCCTTGGCGGCACCGACACGCGCCAGGCGCTCCTCGGCGGCGCCGGCATCCTCACCGGGCTCGACCAGCCCCCTGGCGATCGTCGGCAGAGCGAGGCTGGCGATGACCAGCGAGCAGATGATGACGCCGGCGGCCAGGAAAATGACCAGGTCGCGCGCCGGAAACGGCGAGCCGTCCGGCAGGGCCAGCGGCAGCGACAATATGCCGGCCAGCGTGATGGCGCCGCGCACGCCGGCCACCGAACCGGCAAGCCGCACGCGCAACCCGAACGGCTCCGCCTTGCGCTTACCCAAACGCGCTGCGATGCCGGCCGCGATGTCGCCAACCCAGATCCACAGGAAGCGCAGCGCGATCAGGCACAGCGTCAGGGCGATGACGGTCGCGATCGGCTGGATGATCGGGTGCAGGCTCATGAGTTCCGGCGGCACATGGCGGATGATGTCGGGAAGCTGCAGGCCGAGCACGATGAAGAGAGCGCCGTTGAAAACGAAGGAAAGCGTCGTCCACAGCGACATCGTCTGCATGCGCGCCGAGACACCGAGGAAGCGAAACACGCCGGAGCCGCCGGTGAGCAGGCCGGCGGTGACAGCCGCCAGGATGCCGGAAGCTCCGACATGCTCGGCGCCGAGATAGGCGATGAAGGGCAGCAGGACCATCACCAGCACCTGCGCCTCGGCCGGCACGCCGCCGATGCGGTTGAGCAGTTGCAGCAGCTTGGCGGCGACGAACAACGCCGCCACGCCGATCAGGATGCCGACAGCCACGGCATAGAGGAAACTGAGCGAAGCCGCGACAAAGGAAAAGCTGCCGGTCAGCGCCGCTGCCACGGCAAAGCGGAACATGACGAGGCCCGAAGCATCGTTGAGCAGCGACTCGCCTTCGAGGATGTGCATCAGCCGCGCCGGAACGACATTCTTGTCGACGATCGAGGACACGGCCACCGCGTCGGTCGGCGACAGCACCGCGGCAAGCGCAAAAGCGACCACCAGCGGGATGCTCGGCACCAGCCAGTGCAAGGCGTAGCCGAAGCCGACGATGGTGAAGAAGACCAGCCCTATGGCCAGATCCAGGATCGGTCCGCGCAGCGCCATCAGTTCACGCTTCGGTGCGCCATAGGCATCGCCGAACAGCAGCGGCGGAATGAACACCAGCAGGAACAGTTCCGGATTGATCTCGACATGGATGCCGCGCACCGGCCAGGCGAGCGCGGCACCGATCGCAATCTGCAGCACCGGCAACGGCACCCGCACCAGGCGAACCAGAGCGCCGGAAAGCGCCACGAAGACGAGCACGACCAGAATGAAGACGGCGACTTCCATGGTCCGGTTCCAGGCTTTCCCGCCGACCATGCGCAAAGCCGGCCGATCCGTCCAGCCGCCCGTCCCGTGAAAAACGCCGCGGCACCCAATCAATAAAAAGGCCGCCCTGAGTGAACTGACCCCATAAAGTTGGACGGTTCATTGAGTTGGTAGGTTTAAGGGCTGGTTCCTGTATTGCACAGGGGCCAGCCCTTTCAGTTTCAGTTTGATGCGG
>NZ_JAMYVQ010000054.1:0-19719 GCF_040324155.1 Mesorhizobium sp. M0011
TCGGGTCATCAGATGCTGGCCTCCACTCCAGCCAGCATCTTGAATCACAAAACAGACAAATCGGGAATCCCCTTCGATTCCATCAAGCCGTGAACCGCTCTAGCGCTTTTTCCAGGGAAAACCGCGTCACGTTTTTCCTGGAACCGGTCTATCGCCCGGCCGCAACCGCGGCCGGCTGGCCAGGCTCAAGCTCCTCGACCTTCTCCGAAAACAGGCCGCGCCGGAGGAACAGCGTCCGCGCGTCCCTGGCCGTCGGCGCGATCTTTGCCGGCCAGTCGCTTTCGATGAACTCGGACCTGGTGAAGTCCGGATTTGTCTCGCTGGCCGCTTCCAGGAATTCAGCGATCTCCAGCACGATGGCGCGCTCGTCCTTCGAAAGCGCCGACGTGCCGGCTTCGATCGACGGGCGATGGACGAAATCCTCGAACAGATTGAAGTAGCCCTTGATGCCGACGAGATCGACGCCGCCGTCGCAGTCAGCCAGGATTTCCAGGATCTCGTAGAGCCTGTTGCGGATACGCTGCTCGATCAATCTTTCGGAGAGCTCTTCGGTCATGTTGATCATGGGGCGCGCGCCGAATGCTAGAAGGGCAATTTCATTCCCGGCGGGATCGGCAGACCGGCGGTCAGCGCCTTGGTCTTTTCCTGCATGATCTGCTCGACCTTGGTCTTGGCGTCATTGTGGGCGGCCAGCACGAGGTCTTCCAGGATCTCGACATCATCCTCCTTGAACAAGGACGGATCGATCTTCAACGACTTCATCTCGAATTTTCCGGTCAGCGTCACGTTGACCAGGCCACCGCCGGCCTGGCCGGACGCTTCCAGCGTGGCGATCTCATCCTGCATGGCCTGGAACTTGGCCTGCATTTCCTTCGCCTTGCCCATCAGGCCGAGAAGATCTTTCATGGTCGGGTCCTTTTCGGATTCGTGGCTGGATCAGGTTTCGTCGTCGTCAGCCGGCGGCTCGACCGGCACTTCGGCCTCGGCCGTTTCGGCTTCCGGCGCGTCTGGAATGCGCACGTCGATGATCTTGGCGCCGGGAAAGCGCGCCAGAATGGCGGCCACCGTCGGGTCGCTCTTGGCATCGAGGAAGGCGTTCTCGCGCTTGGCCGATTCCATCTCGGCGAGAGTCTGGCCCCCCTCTTCCTTCGACAGCGAGACGAGCCAGCTGCGGCCGGTCCAGGCGCGCAACTTTGTCGTCAGGTCGTTGAGCAGCATCTTGGGCGCGTCGCTGGTCAGGCCGACGTCGATCCGGCCGGGCTCGATGCGCACGAGGCGGATATAGCTCTTGACCTGCACCTTGAAGGCGATGTCACGCTGCGCGTCGGCCAGGGCAATGATGTCGGCCAGCGATTTCAGCGGGGCCGGTTGCGTCTCCACGACCGGTTCCGGAGGAGCAACGAAGGCAACGGGGGCGGGCGTGGTCTCCACAAGCCGCATGGTCTGTGCGCCGCCCGACCCGGCAGGCATGCGCGTCTGCGCCACCGCGCTGGCGGCGCCGCCATTGCCGGAACTTGCAGGCGCGCCATTCGGGCGCGGCGCGCCATTTTGCACCGGCGCTGCGCCCTCAAGCGATCTCAACGCCTCATCCAGCGTCGGCAGGTCGGCGGCGTGCGCCAGCCGGATCAGCACCATTTCGGCGGCACTCACCGGCCGGTTGGAAGACTGCACCTCGGGAATGCCCTTAAGCAGCATCTGCCATGTCCGCGACAGCACCCGGACCGACAGCGTCCTGGCGAAATCCGCGCCGCGGTGCCGCTCGTCCTCGGATAGCGAGGCATCCTCGATGGCCGTCGGCACGAAACGCAGCCGGGTGACGAGGTGGTTGAACTCGGCAAGATCGGTCAGCACGGCGGCCGGATCGGCGCCGGTGTCATACTGCGCGCGGAATTCGCCAAGGGCTGCCGCCACATCGCCCTTCATCACATGTTCGAACAGGTCGACGATGCGGGCACGGTCGGCGAGCCCCAGCATCGCCCGAACCGCATCGGCGCTGACCGAGCCGGCGCCATGGGCAATCGCCTGATCGAGGATGGAGAGCGAATCACGGGCCGAGCCTTCGGCGGCGCGGGCGATCATCGCCAGCGCATCGTCGTCGACCGAAATGCCTTCCTTGGCCGATATCGAGGACAGATGCGCGACCAGCGCGCCGGCGTCGATGCGCCTCAGGTCAAAGCGCTGGCAGCGCGACAGGACGGTGATCGGAACCTTGCGGATTTCGGTGGTGGCGAAGATGAATTTGACGTGCGGCGGCGGCTCTTCCAGCGTCTTCAGCAGGCCGTTGAAGGCCTGCGTCGACAGCATGTGCACTTCGTCGATGATGTAGACCTTGTAGCGGGCTGAGACCGGCGCGTAGCGCACGCGCTCGATGATGTCCCTGATGTCGTCGATGCCGGTGTGCGAGGCGGCATCCATCTCGATGACGTCGACATGGCGGCCTTCCATGATCGCCTGGCAATGCTCGCCGAGCACGGCAAGGTCGACCGACGGCTGGTCGATATCAGCGGTTTTATAGTTCAGGGCGCGCGCGAGTATGCGCGCCGTCGTGGTCTTGCCGACGCCGCGCACGCCGGTCAGCATCCAGGCCTGGGCGATGCGGCCGGTGGCAAAGGCATTGGTGAGGGTGCGCACCGTCGGCTCCTGGCCGACCAGTTCGGAGAAGTTCGAAGGACGGTATTTGCGCGCCAGCACGCGATAGGCGGCGGCCTTGCCTATCTCCAGGCTTTTTGGTCCCGAATTTCCGGCTTCGCTCATTCGCCCGTAAAGCTCCAAATGGCCGCGCCCGAAGGCGGCCGATTCCTGCGCATAGTCTCGCCCGCGCTGCAATGCGTCGTCAATGTCGCGAGAGGGGCCAATGAGGTGGGAGGCTGGAACAATGACCCGTTCCGGGCTCGTTAGGGCTGCTTCCTTCCGGACCTGACCCGGTTGGCGAGTGGATCGTCCACCACCAACCTCCCGCTTTCCATATCGGCAATTGCGCGACGAAATGCAAGTCCGCCGAAGAAATCGTTAAATGTCGAATCGGCGCACCAAACCGTGAGGGCGCAATGATTCACTTGCAGCCCCCTTGCCGCCGCTCTAGCCTTCATGTGTTGAGCAAACCAAGAAAAGCAAGGGAAACGCCGATGCTGCCGGGCCTGGAGGCCGGATTTACGCTGGACGCACGGCTGGAGGCGGACAGCGAACAGTTGATGTGGCTTGGGCTGTGCGAATTGCGGGTGATGAACGACCGCCGCTGGCCATGGCTGCTGCTGGTGCCGCAGCGGCCTGGCGCGGAGGAAATCCATGACATGACGCCGCTCGACCAGACGATGCTGACCTTCGAGACCAATATGGTGGCGCAGGCGCTGAAGAAGGCGACCGGCTGCACCAAGATCAACACCGGCGCGCTCGGCAACATCGTGCGCCAGCTGCACATCCATGTCATCGCGCGTTCGGAAGGCGATCCCGGCTGGCCCGGCCCCGTATGGGGACATGGTCTGCGAGAGCCCTATCAACGTTCCGACTTGCGACGGTTTGCCGAAACGATCAAGGCGGCGCTATAAGCGTTCCCAGTGTCCATCCCTCAACATATTCCAGAGTCCCCATGAGCTTCCGCCTGTTTGACGCGCCTTTGCGCGAGCCGAGCCAGTTCGTCGGCTTTGCCGGCAACATGATCGACCGGCAGTCCGAGAACCGCGCCGACGATTCGGTCGACAAGGCGCTGGCCGATCCGGCGACGCGGCTGCTTCTGATGCATGGCGGCCGGCTCTATTTGAAGCTCGGCGATAGCGGCGCTCTCGATCCCTGGTTCGGCGCCACCGAGAGCGAGCCCTTCAAGGTTTCCCTGGCGCAAGGCATTCTGCTCGGCTTTTCCGAACGAGGACCGGTGCTGGCCGTGCCCGCCGGCTTCGAACCCGAACAGCTTCCGGAAGCAGTCAAGGCCATCGACTACCGCTCGGTCTACATGCAAGGGCTGATCGACGAGGCGGCGGCTGGCGCGATGGCGCAAGGGGCGGCCCTGCTTGCCTGGCATGCCAGCCATCGCTTCTGCAGCAAATGTGGTACGGAATCGCAGATGCGGGCCGGCGGCTACAAGCGCCATTGCCCGAATTGCGGCACCGAGCATTTTCCGCGCACCGACCCGGTGGCGATCATGCTGACGGCGACGCGGGAAAAATGCCTGCTCGGACGCGGCCGGCATTTCGCGCCGGGCATGTACTCGGCCCTTGCCGGCTTCATCGAGCCGGGCGAGACGATCGAGGCGGCGGTGCGCCGCGAGACGCTGGAAGAGGCCGGTATCCGGCTTGGCCGCGTCGTCTACCACGCCAGCCAGCCCTGGCCGTTCCCCTATTCGCTGATGATCGGCTGCTTCGGCGAGCCGCTCAATGACGATATCCAGGCCGACCTCAACGAGCTTGAGGACTGCCGCTGGTTTTTTCGCGACGAGGTGCGCCTGATGCTGGAAAGGACGCACAAGGACAATCTGGTCACGCCGCCGAAAGGCGCCATTGCGCATCACCTCATCCGCGCCTGGGTCGATTCAGAATGATGGCAGCGAACACCGAAAGACATTGCAGGAGCAGGACATGATCCGTCACACCGTCGTTTTCACGCTGAAGCATCCGCCGCATTCGCTGGAGGAAAAGCGGTTCCTGGTCGACGCCAAGAAAATCCTAACCGCGATCAGAGGCGTCACGCATTTCGAGCAATTGCGGCAGATCAGCCCCAAGAACGACTATCATTTCGGCTTCTCGATGGAGTTCGCCGACCAGGCCGCCTACAACAGGTACAACGACCATCCGGACCATGTCGCCTTCGTGCGCGACCGCTGGGTGCCGGAGGTCGAGGCCTTCATGGAGATCGACTACGTGCCGCTGGGCGCGGTGATTTAGGGCATGGTCCCGAAAAGTGGAAACCGGTTTTTGGACAAGATCATGCCCAGTAGCGATCAGTCCGCAACCTTCCACTGCTCACGCGACTCACTGGCCGGATAGACGCCCAGAATCCGCACTTCGCGGGAGAAGAAACGGAGCTCGTCCAGCGCAAGCTTGACCAGCGGGTCGTCGGGATGGCCCTCGATGTCGGCATAAAACAGCGTCGCCGTGAAAGCGCCCAACTGGTAGCTCTCCAGCTTGGTCATGTTGATGCCGTTGGTGGCAAAACCGCCCATCGCCTTGTAGAGCGCGGCCGGCACGTTGCGGACGCGAAAGATGAAGGTCGTCATCATCTTGACGTCGGGTGATGGGCGCTCGGCCCATTGCTTGTTCTTGGTCAGGACGACAAAGCGGGTGACGTTGCTGTCGGTGTCCTCGACGTTTTGCTCGATGATGTCGAGCCCGTAGAGGGTCGCTGCCAGCGCCGGCGACAGCGCCGCCATGGTGCGGTCCTTGACCTCGGAGACCATCTTGGCTGCACCAGCCGTATCGCCGGCGACGATCGCCTTCCAGCCGTTCTTGCGGATGTATTTGCGGCACTGGCCAAGCGCGTGGATGTGGCTGTGCACCGTCTTGATCTCGTCGCGCCTGACGCCCGGCAGCACCATCAGCTGGAAATGGATCGGCAGGAAATATTCGCCGATGATGTGCAGCTTCGATTCCGGCAAGAGATGATGGATATCGGCGACGCGCCCGGCAATGGTGTTCTCGATCGGGATCATGGCGAGATCGGCCTTGCCGGTCTCGACCGCGTTGAACGCATCCTCGAAGGTCGGGCACGGCAACGGCTCCATCGATGGATAGACGTTGCGGGAGGCGGTGTCGGAATTGGCGCCCGGCTCGCCCTGGAAGGATATTCTGTTGGTCTTTTCAGGCATGCCGATATCTCAGGTTGAAAGGATCTGTCTGGCGCGTTCGAGGTCTTCCGGCGTGTCGACGCCGAGCGGCAGCGACTGGACGATCTCGGCGTCGATGCGCATGCCGGCTTCCAGCGCCCGCAACTGTTCCAGCCGCTCGCGCCGTTCGAGCGGCGACGGCTTCAGCGCGACGAAACGCTCAAGTGCTTCGCGGCGATAGGCGTAGAGGCCGACATGATGATAGAGCGGCCCCTCGCCCCAAGGCGCCGTGGCACGGGTGAAATAGAGCGCCCTCAGCCTGCTGCCGGAAAGCGGCGAACCGACGATCTTGACGACATTGGGATTGGTCTTTTCCTCGTCGCGGACGATCTCGACGCCGAGCGTGGCGATGTCCACCGCACTGTCCTCGAAAGGCCTGAGCGACGCGGCGATAATCTGCGGATCGATGGTCGGCAGGTCGCCTTGCACATTGACGATGGTTTCGACCTTGCGCCCGGGGTCGAGCGCGATCAGCGCCTCGTGGATGCGGTCGGAGCCGGATTCGTGATCCGTGCGCGTCATCACGGCCTCGAACCCGTGCGCGCGCATCGCTTGCGCCACGCTTTGCGTGTCGGTCGCCACCACCACCCGGCCAAGGCCGGCTTCGGCGGCGCGGCGGGCGACATGGACGATCATCGGGGCGCCTGCGATGTCGGCCAGCGGCTTGCCCGGCAGGCGGGTCGAGGCCATGCGGGCCGGGATCAGGATCAGCGTGGACATTTCGGGTGCAAGGCGTCTCGAAAGAGGACAGGGAAAGTGGCAAAAGGTCTCACTGGAAGCGCCCTTATAGGTGTTGCAACGCCGCAGCAAAAGACCTAGTTTCCGCCCGATTTGACCGCCCTGGCAGGACGGGTCACGATACCGACGGACGGAGTGGACGGTTCTGTCCGCCGGAAAAGGGAGCAAGGGGCGTATGGATTCCAACGAAGTCAACAAACTGCTCGCCGGATTGCTCGGAACCGTTTTCGTCGTCTTCTCGGTCGGCATTGTGTCCGATGCGCTGTTTGCCTCGCCTGCGCCGGAAAAGCCCGGCTTCGCCATCGAGGCCGCGGAGCCCGCCGAAGGCGGCCCGGCCGCTCCTGCCGCAGCCGAAAAGCCGATCGCAGATCTTCTGGCCAATGCAAATGCCGAACAGGGCGCTGCCATCTTCAAGAAGTGCCAGGCCTGCCATTCCGGCGAAAAGGGCGGTCCTAACAAGGTCGGCCCCGATCTGTGGGACATCGTCGACCGTCCGGTCGCCTCTCACGAGGGCTTCGCCTATTCGGCGGGCATGAAGGAATATTCCAAGGGCGGCACAGAGAAGTGGACCTACGATAACCTCAACCACTTCATCACGTCGCCCAAGAAGGACGTTAAAGGCACGGCGATGGGCTTTGCCGGCCTGCCGAAGGAAGAAGACCGCGCCAACGTCATCGCCTATCTGCGCACGCTGTCCGACAATCCCAAGCCGCTGCCGGCACCGGGTGCCGCCGCCGATGCAGGCGCGCCCGCCAAGCCTGCCGATGCGGCCGCTCCGGCAAAGCCGGCTGATGGTGCCGCGCCCGCGAAACCGGCCGCTCCTGCCGCCCCAGCTCCGGCCGCACCCGCACCGGCGCCTGCCCAATAACCAGATATCATCTCGACGACCTTGAAAAAGCCGGGTTCAGCCCGGCTTTTTTGTTGGGAAAACCGCATAGGCGGCGACAAAGCCGCGCATGGCGGTTTTCACGGGCGCCAAATCATCTAGATTGCCGATGAACGGGCATTGCGAAGAGGATAGTGCATGACGGTTGGCCGAACGCTTCTCAGGTCGTTGCTGGCGGCAGCCCTTCTGGCGGCGGGATTGCAGGCTGCCCGCGCCGATGAATGGCGCACCACCTCATCGCTGATCGGCGAGTCCAAATACGGCGCCAATTTCCAGCACTACGACTACGTCAACCCCGACGCGCCCAAGGGCGGCACGCTGAATTCGGTGGTGCCCGGCACATTCGACAGCTTCAATCCCTACGTCGTCCAGGGGTCGCCGGCTGCCGGCCTCGTCGGGTTCGGTGGCGGTCTGCTCTACGACACGCTGATGGAGCAGGCGACCGATGAAGGCAGCACCAGCCATCCGCTGATCGCCGATGCCTACAAATATCCGGCCGACTATTCCTCCGCGACCTACCGGCTCGATCCGCGCGCCAAATGGCATGACGGCCAGCCGATCACCGTCGATGACGTGATCTGGTCGTTCCAGGTGCTCAAGGCCAACAGCCCGCAATACAGCCGCTATTTCGAGAATGTCACCGATGCGGTGGCGATTTCGGATCGCGAGGTCGAATTCCATTTCAACCAGAAGGGCAATCGCGAACTGCCCAAGATCATCGGCGACCTCGCCGTACTGCCGAAACATTGGTGGGAAGGCACCGATGCCAACGGCAAGAAACGCGACGTGACCAAGCCGACCCTGGAAATCCCGCTCGGTTCGGCGGCCTACAAGATCGCCAGCTTCAAGCCGGGCTCGGAGATCATCTGGCAGCGTGTGCCGGATTACTGGGCGGCCAAGCTGCCGGTGAAGATCGGCCGCGAGAACTTCGACACGCGGCGCTACACCTATATCCTCGACGACAACGCCGCCTGGCTCGCCTTCACCAAGGGCGGGCTGGAAGACATCAACCGCGAATACAGTTCGCGCAAATGGGCGACGGCTTACAATTTCCCGGCATTCCAAGCCGGCGATGTCATCAAGAAGGATTTCCAGACCCAGGCGCCGGAACCGATGCAGGGCTTCGTCCTCAACCAGCGGCGCCCGCTGTTCCAGGACCGGCTGGTGCGCGAGGCGCTGACCATCCCATTCGATTTCGAGAGCATGAACCGCACGCTGTTCTTCGGCTTCAACACCCGAACGTCGAGCTATTTCCAGGGCACCGAACTGGCGTCGAGCGGATTGCCGCAAGGCAAGGAACTGGAGATCCTGGAAAAATACCGCGACAAGCTGCCGCCCGAACTTTTCACCCAGGAATTCAAGCTGCCGGTCTATGATTCGCCGCAGGCGGAACGGAAGTACCTGAAACAGGCGGTCGATCTCTTCGCCAAGGCGGGCTGGGTGATCAAGGCCGGCAAGATGGTCAATGCCAAGACCGGCGCGCCGTTCAAGTTCGAAATCCTCGGCTGGAACGACACAGACCAGGTGATCGCCAGCCCCTACATCGCCAATCTGCGCAAGATCGGTATCGACGCCACTTTGCGCATCATCGACCAGACGCAGTACATCAACCGCGTCAATAATTTCGATTTCGATGTCGTGACCGGGATTCTGCAGCAGTCGGATTCGCCGGGCAACGAGCAGCGCGACTTCTGGAGCTCTAGAGCTGCCGATTCGCCCGGTTCGCGCAATCTGATGGGCATCAAGGACCCGACCGTCGACGCCTTGGTCGATCGCATTATCTTCGCGACCGATCGAGACGATCTCGTCGCCGCCACCCATGCGCTCGACCGCATCCTGCTGTGGAACTTCTATGTCTTGCCGCAATATTACCGGTCGGCGGTGTGGCTGGCCTATTGGGACAAGTTCAAATTCCCCGACAAGCAGCCTGCCTATATCGGAGCCGACATCGATTCCTGGTGGATCGACCCGGACAAGGAGAAGGCGCTGGCGGCCAAATACAAGGGTGGCAATTGATGGCGGCCCTTGCCCGCCGCGACTTTCTCGCCCTGGGCAGTGCCGCGGCAGCCGCCGCCTTGCTGCCCGGCAGGGCCTTCGCCGACATTGCGACCGGCACCAAGCTGCATGGCCTGTCAGCCTTCGGCGACCTCAAATACAAGCCCGATTTCGCGCATTTCGACTACGTCAATCCGGACGCCCCAAAGGGCGGCCAGATGAATTTCGCGCCGCCGAACTCGACCCTCAATCAGAGCTTCCTGACCTTCAACACATTGAACTCACTGGTGTTGAAGGGGGAGGCGCCGCCGCGCACCGAACTCTGTTTCGATTCGCTGATGACAAGCGCGCTCGATGAGCCGGATGCGGTCTATGGCCTGCTTGCAGAAACCGTTTCCCTGTCGCCGGACCGCAACGGCTTCCGCTTCGTGCTTCGACCGCAAGCGCGTTTCCACGACGGCTCGCCGCTGACCGCGGAGGACGTTGTCTTCGCGCTGAAGCTTTACAAAGACAAGGGCCATCCGAACCTTTCCCAGGCGTTGCGGTACATGACCGACACGGTTGCGGTCGATCCCGCCACCGTCAACCTCACTTTCAACGGCGAACAGTCAGCGCAAAACATCCTGGCGATCGTGGGGATGCCGATCGTCTCCAAGGCGTTTTACACGGCCAATGATTTCGATGCCTCGACCATGACACCGCCGCTTGGCTCGGGTCCCTACAAGATTGGACGCGTGGCGGCCGGACAGACTGTCGAATATGACCGCGTGGCCGACTATTGGGGCCGCAATCTCCCAGTGAACCGCGGCCTCTACAATTTCGACCGCATCCGCATCGACTTCTATCTTGACCGGCAGGCGGCGTTCGAAGCCTTCAAGAAAGGCGACACGCATTTTCGCGAGGAATTCACCTCGCGGGTATGGGCGACCGGCTACGACTTTCCGGCGCTGAAGGACGGCAAGGTCGTCAAACGGGAATTTCCCGGCGAGAAGACGCCGGACATGCAGGCTGTCGCGCTGAACCAGCGTCGTCCGCAATTCCGCGATGAGCGGGTGCGGCGGGCGATCGCCAGGTGCTTCGATTTCGAATGGATGAAGCGGGCGCTGTTTTACGGCTCCTACGAGCGCTCTCAATCGAATTTCGAACGGTCGGACTACAAGGCCGAAGGCCTGCCCTCGCCTGAGGAATTGGCCCTGCTGGAGCCGTTCCGGGCCGAGTTGCCGCCAGAGGTTTTCGGTGAAGCGGTAACACAGCCCCTGTCCGACGGTTCGGGCCATGACCGCAAGCTGCTGGGCGAGGCTTCGAGATTGCTTGCGCAAGCCGGCTGGAAGCGCGATGGCAGTTTCGTCGTCAACGACAAGGGTGAGCGGCTGCGGGTCGAAATGCTGGCGGAGGACGACGGCATCGTTCGCATCTACACCCCTTGGTCCGAGAATATGAAGGCGATCGGGATCGACGCATCGATCCGGCAAATCGATTCGGCGCAGTATGAGCAGCGGCACAGCAATTACGACTTCGATCTCGCCTTGCTGCATTGGTCGATCGGGGCGACGCCGACCGACGACAGCCTGCAGATGCTCTATAATTCCCGGATGGCTAAAATCCCGGGGCAGCGCAACTATCCGGGCACGGAAAGCAAGGCCATCGACGCCCTGATCGCGGCAGCCGGCAAGGCGAAAGACCGTATAGAACTCGTCACGGCGCTCAGAGCGCTCGACCGGGTCTTGCGCGCGCGGCTCGACTGGATTCCAACATACTATCTGGCGAATCACCGCGTCGCCTATTGGGACATGTTCGGCTTTGTCGAACAGAAGCCCGATTTCGGCTTTCCGGTCGAGACGCTGTGGTGGTTCGATAAGGGCAAGGCGGCAAGAATTGGCAAAGGCTGAGATGTTCGCTCAACGAGGGCAGAAGGCCTGATGGGCGCCTATATCCTGCGCCGCATCCTTTTGATGATCCCGACGCTGTTCGGCATCATGGCGATATCCTTCGCCGTCATCCAGTTCGCCCCCGGCGGTCCGGTCGAACAGGTCATCGCCCGGCTGACCAATCAGGGCGGCAGCGACCGCCTCGGCGGCGGTGGTGGCGACGCGGGCGCTGGCGGCAATTTCGACGCCGCCGGTGACGTCAGTTCGAAATATCGCGGTGCGCAGGGGCTCGATCCGGAATTCATCAAGAAGCTGGAGAAACAGTTCGGCTTCGACAAGCCGCCGCTCGAGCGCTTCGGCATGATGCTTTGGAATTACGCCCGCTTTGATTTTGGCGACAGCTATTTCCGCGACATTTCGGTGCTCGACCTGATCCTGGAGAAAATGCCGGTGTCGATCTCGATCGGGCTGTGGATCACGCTGTTGTCCTATCTGATCTCGATCCCGCTCGGCATCCGCAAGGCGGTCAAGGACGGCACTCCCTTCGACGTCTGGACCAGCGGCGTCGTCATTGTCGGCTATGCCATTCCGGGCTTCCTGTTCGGCATCATGCTAATGGTGCTGTTTGCCGGCGGGTCTTTCTGGGACTGGTTTCCGTTGCGCGGCCTCACCTCGGACAATTGGGATCAATTGTCCTGGTGGGGAAAGATCGTCGACTATTTCTGGCATATGACCTTGCCGCTGACCGCGCTGGTGCTGTCGGCCTTCGCCACCACGACGCTGCTGACCAAGAACTCGTTCCTCGAAGAAATCCGCAAGCAGTATGTGGTGACGGCGCGGGCCAAGGGCCTGTCGGAACGGCAGGTGCTCTACGGCCACGTGTTCCGCAATGCCATGCTGATCGTCATCGCCGGCTTTCCCGGCGCCTTCATCTCGGCTTTCTTCACCGGCTCGCTGCTGATCGAGAACATCTTCTCCCTCGATGGCCTCGGCCTGCTCGGCTTCCGGTCGGTGGTCGAGCGCGACTATCCCGTGGTGTTCGCCAATCTTTACATCTTCTCGCTGCTGGGGCTGTTCGTCGGTCTCTTGTCCGACCTGCTCTACACCTGGGTCGATCCGCGCATCGATTTCGAGCGGAGAGACGTCTGATGTCGGAGGCTACAGTCCCCGTGGACGCGGCACCCGCGCGGATGAAGCGGCCGTTTCTGTCGCCGCTCAACAAGCGGCGCCTGCAGAACTTCAGAGCCAACCGCCGGGGCTACTGGTCGCTGTGGATCTTCCTCGTCCTGTTCGTGCTGTCGCTGTTTTCCGAGTTCATCGCCAACGACAAGCCGATCATCGCCTCCTACAAGGGCGAGATCCTGTTTCCGGTGCTGGTCGCCTACCCCGAGGAAAAATTCGGCGGTTTCTATGCCGTCACCGATTATCGCGACCCGGTCATCCAGGACGAGATCAACGCCAATGGCTGGATGATCTGGCCACCGGTGCGCTACTCCTATCAGACCGTCAACAACGCCATTCCGGAAGCAGCGCCGGCCAAGCCGTCGTGGCAGTATGACGCCACGAAGCGCTGCAACCAGTATCCGCAGGGTGCCGCCGACCCGGCCTGCATGGTCGGCAACTGGAATTGGCTCGGCACCGACGACCAGGCGCGCGACGTGCTGGCGCGCGTCATCTACGGTTTCCGCATTTCGGTGCTGTTCGGCCTGATCCTGACCGCCGGATCGGCCTTGATCGGCGTCGCGGCCGGCGCCGTGCAAGGCTATTTCGGCGGCTGGACGGATCTCTTGTTCCAGCGTTTCATCGAAATCTGGTCCGCCATCCCGGTGCTCTATCTCCTGCTCATCGTCGCCGCCATCCTGCCGCCGGGCTTCTTCATCCTGCTCGGCCTGATGCTGCTGTTCTCCTGGGTGGCGCTGGTCGGCGTGGTGCGGGCCGAGTTCCTGCGCGCCCGCAATTTCGAATATGTCAACGCGGCCCGGGCACTCGGCGTGCCCAACCGCACCATCATGTTCCGGCACCTGCTGCCCAACGCCATGGTGGCGACATTGACCTTCATGCCGTTCCTGCTCTCAGGCTCGATCTCGACGCTGACCTCGCTCGACTACCTCGGCTTTGGCCTGCCGCCCGGCTCCGCCTCGCTCGGCGAACTGCTCAAGCAGGCGCAGCGGAACCTCAATGCGCCGTGGCTCGGCATCTCCGGCTTCGTCGTCATCTCGCTGATGCTGTCGCTGCTGGTCTTCGTCGGCGAGGCGACGCGCGATGCCTTCGATCCGCGCAAGACGTTCAGATGAGCGAAGCCCCCTTGCTCAGCGTACAGGACCTCAGCGTCGCCTTCAGCCAGGGCGGTAGCCAGTCGACGGCCGTCGACCACATCTCGTTCGACATCGCCAAGGGCGAGACGGTGGCGCTGGTCGGCGAATCCGGCTCCGGCAAATCGGTCTCGGCGCTTTCGGTGCTGAAGCTGCTGCCCTATCCAAGCGCCAGCCACCCCTCGGGAAAGATCCTGTTCCAGGGCGCCGACCTGCTGGCGATGAGCGAGAAGCAGTTGCGGCAGGTGCGCGGCAACAAGATCACCATGATTTTTCAGGAGCCGATGACTTCGCTCAATCCGCTGCACACGATCGAGCAGCAGATCGTCGAGATCCTGAAGCTGCATCAGGGCATGGCCGACCGCCCGGCCAAGGAACGCACACTGGCCTTGCTCAAGGAGGTCGGCATCCGCGATCCGCACAAGCGCCTCGATGCCTATCCACACCAGTTGTCCGGCGGCCAGCGTCAGCGCGTGATGATCGCCATGGCGCTGGCCAACGAGCCCGAACTTCTGATCGCCGACGAGCCGACGACGGCACTCGACGTCACCGTGCAGGCACAGATCCTCGAACTGCTGGCCGGCTTGAAGAGCCGCAAGGGCATGTCGATGCTGTTCATCACCCATGATCTCGGCATCGTGCGCAAGATTGCCGACCGCGTCTGCGTGATGACCAAGGGCAAGATCGTCGAGACCGGGCCGACCAAGGAGATCTTCGCCAATCCGCAGCATGCCTATACGCGGCATCTGCTGGCGGCCGAGCCGAAGGGCAAGCCGCCGGCCGCCAATGCCGGTGCCAAGCCTGTCATGACCGGCAAGGACATAAAGGTCTGGTTCCCGATCAAGCAGGGCTTCTTCCGCCGCACTGTCGACAATGTGAAGGCGGTCGACGGCATCGATGTCACCGTGCGCGCCGGCCAGACGCTTGGCGTGGTCGGCGAATCCGGCTCCGGCAAGACGACGCTCGGCCTGGCGCTGGCACGCATGATCTCGTCGACCGGGACCATCCAGTTCAACGGTCGCGACATCAACCAGCTGACTTTCAACGCCATGCGGCCGCTCAGGCGCGAATTGCAGATCGTCTTCCAGGATCCGTTCGGCTCGCTCAGCCCGCGCATGTCGATCGCAGAGATCATCGAGGAAGGCCTGAAGATCCACGAGCCGAAGCTGTCGCCCGACGAGCGCGACGACAAGGTGGCCGCCGTGCTGAAGGAGGTCGGGCTCGATCCGGCGACACGCAACCGCTATCCGCACGAGTTTTCCGGCGGCCAGCGCCAGCGCGTCGCCATCGCACGCGCCATGGTGCTTAACCCGCGCTTCGTCATGCTGGACGAGCCGACATCGGCACTCGACATGAGCGTGCAGGCGCAGGTCGTCGATCTGCTGCGCAGCCTGCAGGCCAAGCACGACCTCGCCTATCTCTTCATCAGCCATGATTTGAAGGTTATCCGGGCGCTCGCCAACGACGTCATCGTCATGCGCAATGGCAGGATCGTCGAAGCCGGTCCTTCCCAGCAGATTTTTGAAAATCCGCAAACCGACTATACTCGGGCGCTGATCTCGGCCGCCTTCAAGATCGAGACGGCACCGGTCGGCATCGTCAGCGAGTGATTTGCGTAGAGAGGGACTAAAAGACCGCAATGGAAAAAGGCCGTATCCTGCTTGCCGTCACCGGCTTTCATCCGCAGCGCTGGCGCGAGCTCCTGTCGGCCGAGCGCGAGGTGGTGCTGGAGCCCGGCGGCGCCAGCGACCCCTCGATCACCTATGCCGTGGTGTGGAAGCAGAAGCCGAACCTGTTGTCGTCGCTGCCCAATCTGCGCGCCATCTTTTCGATCGGCGCCGGCGTCGATCATATCTTCGCCGATCCCGGCCTGCCCGATGTGCCGATCGTCAAGGTCGTCGCCGACAACCTCACCCAGTACATGACCGAATATGTCGTCTGGCGGGTTCTCGACCATCATCGCCAGGGCCTGCTCTACCGGTCGCAGCAGCCGAAGAAGATCTGGCACGAGCCGCAGCAGAGGCCTGCCGGTGACATTTCGGTCGGCATCATGGGCCTCGGCAGTCTCGGCCGCGCCGCGGCCTCGGTGCTTTTGTCGCTCGGCTTTGCCGTCAATGGCTGGTCGCGCACCGACAAGGCCATGGAAGGCGTCGCGACCTATTCCGGCGAGGCTGGACTGATCCCCTTCCTCAAGGCGACCGACATCCTGGTGGTGCTTTTGCCACTGACGCCGGAGACCAAGGGCATTATCAACTACGGCGTGCTAAAAGAGCTGCGGAAACGCAACGGCCTCGGCGGCTCTGTGCTGATCAATGCCGGGCGCGGCCGCCTGCAGAAGGATGCCGACATTTTGCGGGCACTGGATGACGGCACGCTGAAGGAGGCAAGCCTCGACGTGTTCGAGGTCGAACCGTTGCCGAAGACCAGTCCGCTGTGGGGGCATCCAAAAGTGTTCGTGACGCCGCACGCGGCAGCGACCTCCGACCCGGTGCATCTGGCGCCGATCATGCTGCGCCAGATGGACGCCTTCGAACGCGGTGAAAAGCTCGACAATCTGGTGGACCGCAAGGCGGGATACTAGCCAGGACAGCCTCATCGGGCCAGGTCCCACTCCCGGAAGCATTTCTTGATTGCCCGCAGTGACGACAACTGGACCTTTGGCAGATCGAGTTGTTCGAACATTGCCCGGTACCGGTTGCGATTTTTCGGTGTGGCCACGGTGATATGGTGGATCATATCCCATTTGATGCTGTCGTGCCCGCCCTCCAAGGCACCGCGCCGTTCAATCTCAAACAGCGTTCGCCTGATATAGCGCAGCAGGCTTGTCGGCGTCGATATATCCAACAAGATCAATCCCGTCGCTCGCAGAAAGCGTTGGGGCATGCAAACCGAATAATTTCCATCCATCACCCAACGCTCGCCGGCGATAGCGGCGTCATGCAAGGCAATGAATTCGTCCCTTTGGGCGCGCTTCCCAATCCGTGTTCGGGAGATGGAAGAGTTGATCTAGATGGATAGTCGCCAGATCACGTTTGCGGGCAATCGCGTTGGCGAGGGTCGACTTGCCACTGTTGGACGGCCCCAAGATACATATCCGGTCTCCGAGCTCCGAGAGATGCATCCGATCGTGCCCTGGTTTGTTGCCTGCGATTCTCAACCCGTGGCGGCCTCGGATCTTTAGCCAGGCAGGGCGAGTTTCTTCTGCTTGTCCGGCTGGCCGCATTCGCGGCGATCGATCGACCGGTTCATGGCATCGATCTCGCCGCTCGCCTTGTCGGTATCGCGTTTGGCCTTGGAGCGCATGTCAGGCGTGAACGGGCCGAAGCCCATCGCCGGGTTGGAGAAGGTCGGCTTGGCCCTCGTCGGAAGGTTGTATTGCTGCGCCAAGCCGTTGCGCTGCGCCAGCAACTGGTCGCAGGGCACGTTGTCATATTGCAGGGAGGACTGGACGTTCGCATCCTGCTGTTCCGACATCGAAGTGCCGCCGACGCAGCCGGCGGTCAGCAGGCAAGAGGCCAAGATCATCATGTTCCAGCGCATCGACTATGCTCCTCCTGATATCCCACCCTGATGCGAGCAGATCGCAAATATTAGTCGCGCATGCAAATCGGACTTTTTCACAGCAAGAATGTTTGCGAGGCGGCGACGGACCCCTCCGCCGGCAGCTTGCCTGCCACAACGGCAGGGCTGCGAGTTCGGGGCAAAGGGTTCCTTCGGAGCCTTGGCCGGCGCGTGGCTGACGGAGCATCAAACGAAAAACCGCCTGTGCGGCGGGTGACTGGCACAAATCAGCACCATGGGCGAAAATGTACCATAGCTGAGGGCAGGATGTCAAGAAAAAATTCCTATCGCTCCGCCCGGCAAAAACGGCGGACACCGCCGAACTGGCTGTCGTCAGGTCTTTGCTAGGCTGAGTTCGGAGCCCCGGCCACAACGACCAGCCCGTTGACGTGTTCCCCGCGATCCTGCCGGATCACGGTTGGTTCCAGTGACAAGACCGAAAGCCCGTTGGCGGCCAGGACATCGCGCACATAGTGTTGCGCATGCGCGTAGCGGCGCGACGGCAGCAGCATGAAATCGCCGTCGCCAGCCAGCGTCTCCACGGAAAATGCGAACAGGCCATCCGTGGCCAGCAGCCCGGCAATCGTCTTCACCACGCCGCCCAACGCGCCGACATAGATGAAAACATCGGCCACCGTCACCAGATCGGCTTTCGGCCCGGCATAGGGAAAATCCCGCAGATCGGCCTTATCAAGGAAATCGTAGACGCCCTTGGCCCGCGCCTTCCTCAGCATCCTGGCCGAAATGTCATACCCCTCCAGCCGGTCGGCGATCGGCCGCAGCCTCTGTCCCGTCAGGCCGGTGCCGCAGCCAAGATCGAGCGCCAGCGCGAAGCGGCCTGGCCTTGCCGCTCGAATGGCCTGGTCGAGCATCTCAGGCAGCCGGTACCCCAGCCTGCCGACCAGGGACTCGTCGAAGCTCTCGGCATAATGGTCGAACAGTGTCTCGACGAAGGCGCTGGGGAGCGCGTCGAGCGCCGGCGCCTTGCCGATCAATTGCAGGTTCAATGCAGCGCCTTGACGATCCGATGGATCGAGTTGCAGCGACATCGTCCAGGCCTGGGCAGCCAGATCCGCCGCGCCCGCCGCCTGCTGCATTTCGCCGAGGCGAAACCAGCCCATCGCCCATTGCGGTGTCATTTCCAGCGCGCCGAGCAGCAATTCCGCCGCTGCTGCGTGATCGCCATCCGCGTGCAGCACCTCGGCATAATCGGCACGACGATCGGCGTTCAAGTCGCCGGACGAGGCCTGAAGCGGTTTCATGGCGATGGGTCCTGCCGGCGGATCGAGCCGACGGTGCTCTATGCGGGAGTCAGCAGTGAGTTACAACAGGCTTCCCGCCGCGGAATTATATCCTATCTTGGGAATCATGCGCGCCAGCGACCTGCTTCATCCCCGGCCCGAGGGCCTCTATTGCCCGCCGGGCGATTTCTTCATCGACCCGGTGCGGCCGGTCAACCGGGCACTGATCACGCATGGCCATTCCGATCACGCACGTTCCGGCCACCGCTCGGTGCTGGCGACGCGGCAGACGCTCGACATTATGGGCCTGCGCTACGGCGAGAATTTCGCTGGCACGACGCAAGCGGTACAGCTCGGCGAGACGATTGCACTCAATGGCATCAGCGTCAGCTTCCATCCAGCCGGCCATGTGCTGGGCTCGGCGCAGATAGCGGTCGAGCATCAGGGCACGCGCATCGTCGCTTCCGGCGACTACAAGCGGCAGAGAGACGCGACCTGCGCGCCATTCGAGCCGATCCAGTGCGATGTGTTCATCACCGAAGCGACCTTCGGCCTGCCGGTGTTTCGCCATCCTCCCGACACAGAAGAAATCGCCCGCCTGCTGAAATCGGCAGCGCAGTTCCCCGAGCGCTCGCATCTGGTCGGCGCCTATGCGTTGGGCAAGGCGCAAAGGGTGATGCGGCTGTTGCGCGACGCCGGCTACGACAGGCCGCTCTACATCCATGGCGCGCTGGCCAAGCTCAGTGAATATTACCAGAGCCAAGGCATAGACCTTGGGCAACTGGAGCCGGCAACCGTCGAAAGCGGGGGCAAGGATGATTTTACCGGCGCCATCGTCGTCGGCCCGCCATCGGCCTTCGCCGACCGCTGGGCGCGGCGCTTTCCCGATCCGATCTCGTGCTTCGCGTCAGGCTGGATGCGCATTCGCCAGCGCGCCAAGCAAGGCGGCGTCGAACTGCCGCTGATCATCTCGGACCATGCCGACTGGGATGAGTTGACCGCCACCATCAAGGAGACCGGAGCCGAGGAGATCTGGGTGACGCATGGCCGCGAGGAAGCGCTGGTGCGCTGGTGCGAACTCGAAGGCATCGCCGCCCGGCCGCTGCATCTGGTGGGATACGAGGACGAGGGCGATTGATGCTAGTTGCTGATCCACCAATCACCGGCGCCGCGATCCTTCACACCCCCCTCTGGCCTGCCGGCCATCTCCCCCGCAAGGGGGTGTTTGGACCGGAGACATCGCGAACAGGTGTGCGAGGACATCGCGAACAGTTTTGTCACTTATCGTCTGCAGAGGTTGAGGTCG
>NZ_JAMYVQ010000055.1:0-18897 GCF_040324155.1 Mesorhizobium sp. M0011
CGGGTCATCAGATGCTGGCCTCCACTCCAGCCAGCATCTTGAATCACAAAACAGACAAATCGGGAATCCCCTTCGATTCCATCAAGCCGTGAACCGCTCTAGCCTCGGCCATCTGCGCCGTGTGACAGATCGACAGGTCGGCGGGACAGCACCCCCCTCTGCCTTGCCAGGCATCTCCCCCGCAAGGGGGGAGATTGGCCGTCACTTCGGCTTTCGCCAATTTCCTTACCTCAGGCATTGGACGAATGGTTCATTTCGCCTACCAATCCAGCGCCGGCGGAAAGCTCACCGCCACCTCAAGGCCAGGCCGACAATCCTCAAGCGTAATCGACGCGCCATGCAGGTCGGCGATGGCCCTGACAAGGCTGAGACCCAGCCCGCTGCCGGATGTCGACCGGCTATGGTCCAGCCGATAAAGCCGCTGAAACACTTTTTCATGTTCGTCGGTGGGAATGCCGGGACCGTTGTCGGCGACACCGGCAACGACGCGTTCGCCCTGGCGCGTCGCCGACAGCTTTATCGTCGTGCCCGATGGACAATGGCGCAGCGCGTTCTCGACCAGATTGGCGAACATCTGCGTCAACAGCTCGCGATCGCCATGGATCCGGTCCGTCGTTTCCTGTGGTTGCGCCAACGACAGCGACTTTCCGTCGTCCTCGGCAACATCGGCATAGATCTCGGCGATGGTTTGCAGCACCTCGCCCAGATCGACATCGGTGAACCGCGCCCGGCGCGCGCCGGCTTCGATCTGCGCGATGCGCAGCAGCGCATCGAAGGTCTCGTTGATCTGCAGGCTCTCGGCATGCGCCTCCGCCAGTTCAGCCGCGATTTTCTGGCCCGACAGGTTCTTTTCCGATGCGGTGTCGAGGATCATCTGCAACCGGTTGAGCGGCGTCTTCAGGTCGTGGGCGATGTTGGCGCTGACCTGTTTCATGCCTTCGACCAGTGCCGACAGGCGATCGAGCGCGGCATTGACCTGGCTGGAGACGATGTCGATGTCGTCGCCCTTGCCGGTCAGCGGAATGCGGGTGTCCAGCCGTCCGTGCGAGACATCCACCATGGTGGCGGCGATGCCGTCGAGACGGCGCTGGACCCGCGAGGCCAGCAGGGCGCCGCCGGCGACCGCCAGCCCGGTGATGATCAGGGTTCCCCAGCCAAAGCTCATCAGCACGATCCTCTCCAGCTCCTCCGTCTCGGAAAGGCTGAAGGCGACGGTTAGGGTGTTGCCGCCGACCGGACCGGAATAGGCGCGGTACTCGGCGCCGGGCGGCACGCCGGGCATTTCGGTGTCGAACATCGAGAAGCCGTCGGGGAGCCCTGCCGCGGTGAAGTTGCCGGCCAGGCGATTGCCCGTCGCGTCGGTCAGCGAAAACAGCTGCTCCTTCTTGAGGCTGCGCAGGGAGTGGCTGCCGACGGTCTCAACCAGCTCCTTGAGATCGTTCTCGGCATAGGTCGCGGCGACCACCGCGTAGGTCTCCTTGATGGTGTCGTCGAGCCGCTCGGCAAGATCGGCGCTCATCATCTGGTAGACGATGGCGCCCGACAGGACGAAGGCCAGCACGAACAGGAAGGCGAAGGTCAGGGCCAGCCGGAACGGCGTGCTGCGCAGCAGGCGGGACCATGTTCCGGTCATGACGGCGCGTGCAGGCTGTAGCCGGTGTTGCGGACGGTGTGGATGAGCTGGGTTTCGAAGGGCTTGTCGACCTTGGCCCGCAGCCGGCTGATATGGGTCTCGACGACGCTGGTCCTGGGATCGAAATGAAAATCCCAGACGCGCTCCAGAAGCATGGTGCGGGTGATGACACGGCCTTCGCCGCGCATCAGCACTTCCAGCAGGCTGAATTCCCGCGGCTGCAGGTCGATCGGCTGGCGCTGCCTGGTGACCCGCCGCATGATCAAGTCCATTTCGAGGTCGGCGACCCGCAGGACGGTTTTCTGCTCCTGCGCCGCTGGCCGCCGGCCAAGCGCGTTGATGCGGGCGAGAAGCTCGGAAAAGGCGAAGGGCTTGACCAGATAGTCGTCGCCGCCGGCCTCCAGCCCCTCGACGCGGTCGTCGATGCCGCCGACGGAGGTGAGAAAGATCGCCGGCGTCCGCACGCCCGCGGCGCGCACCGCCTTGACCATCGACAGGCCGTCGAGACCGGGGATCATCCGATCGGCGATGATCACGTCGTAATTGCCCCGGGTCGCCGCGAACAGCGCGTCATGTCCGTTGCGCAGGAGGTCGCAGACATGGCCGGCCTCGGTCAGTCCCCTGACGATATAGTCGGCCGTCCTGTGGTCGTCCTCGACGAGAAGCAGTCGCATGAAAGGTCCGGTCCGTTGCCGAGATGGAGAGGCTATCACCGGCACGGGCTTGTTCCTAGGATGTCACGAAGGCGCAGGTATGGTGGCGCTTTCGTCATACATTCGCGATTGGCGGAAGCTTTCCTGGCTTCGTCCTTGGGATGCCGTGACATCTCCGAGCCGCGTAGCGATGCGGAACCCGACGCCCGCGGGACAGCACCCCCCTCTGCCCTTCCGGGCATCTCCCCCGCAAGGGGGGAGATCGGCAGCTTCGATCCCCCCACCCCTCTTGCAACATTCGAGGATTGGCGAAAGCGGAGGTACAGTCAATCTCCCCCCTTGCGGGGGAGATGGCCGGCAGGCCAGAGGGGGGTGTGAAGGATCGCTACTGAAGAAAACTTCCATTCTGCTCTGCACTTGGTCAGCGCACGCACACGCTGAGGTCAATCCGATTCCAGGAGGATCTCATCGGCCTCGTCGCCCTTCAGGGTCATGTGCAGGACGAGCGCAATGATGCAGCCGAGGAAGAGCAGGCTGGTGAAGATGGTGCCGAGACCCAGGCCGCCATGCCTGGCCGACCGCGACAGCAGGTCGCCGAAGGAAGCGCCGAGCGGCCGCGTCAGGATATAGGCGAGCCAGAAGGCCAGGATGCCGTCGAGACTGAGCAGCCAGTAGGCGAGCGCTATCAGCGCGATGACGCCGCCGAACAGCAGCCCTGATGTGAGATAGCCCATGTCGAAGCTTTCGGCGACGAGATCGCCGGCGGCGGTGCCGAGCGCGAAGGTCAGCAGGATCGCCAGCCAGTAGAAGATCTCGCGCCTGGTGGTGAAGATGGTGTGGATCGACAGCGTCCGTTCGCTGGCGTACCAGACCGCGAATGTCGCGGCGAGCGCGACCGAGAAGGCGATGGTTGCCGTCTGCAGGCGCACGCCGAAACCGTCGACGAGGCTGTCCGTCACCAGCGTGCCGACGATGCTGATCAGCACCACCGCCGGCCAATAAGCCCACGGCACATAGCGTTTCCGCGTAAACTGCAGGACAAGGGCCGTGGTCAGGATGCCGGTCATGATCAGCGAGGTGGCGGTCAGCCCAAGCCCGAGTGTGTCGGCAAGATAATCCGCCGCGGTCTCGCCGGTGGTGACCGCCATCAGCTTGACCAGCCAGAAGTCGAGGGTGACGTCGGGAACCCTGTTGTGGCTCGGTGCGGCGGGTTGTTGCCTGTTGGGCGCGAGCATGGCTGAAGTCCAGAGGTCGACGGTTGCGGCGGGGCGGTGGCGATCCACCCCGCGCATCGTAAGCAAACGAGTTCACACCGGCCTGTCCGGCGGCATACAAATTCGTAAGAATGGCGCGCAAAACGCATTGCGAATGCCTGGCGGTGCGTTTGATGGAATGTGGCGCCTTGCATCCGCCATTGCTGCTCAACGGCGCGCTGATGGCGGGCGCGATGCCGGGCCGCACGTTCGGCCCGACCCACCCTGCGCTCTAGTAATCGGTGGTTCTAGCTGCCGAGCGGATGCGGCATGTAGCCGACGAAGCCTGATATCTTCCAGCTGCCGCCGACCTTGCTGCAGAAATAAAGCGTCTGCCATTTCAAGCGATCGACGCTGCCGTCCGCCTTGGCAACCGAGCCGTCGAATTTCTTGTGCAGCACAGCGCGGTCGCCGTCGACATCGATGTCGCGCATGTTGGTGACGCGAAACAGCGCCTCGCGCAGCGGCTCGGCGAATTTGGTCGCCGCCGTCTCCTTGGCCTGGCGCAGCCATTCGTCGCGATAGATCTCCAGTCGCGGAAACTGCAGCCGCCAGGCGTCGGCGTTGTGCAGGAAATGCGCATGCATGCCGAAGAAGCTCTCGGCGACGAAATCATCCTCGACCATGGCCCAATCCTGGCCGATGAAAGCGTCGATGTCGCGCCGCACCAGCATTTCCCAGAGCGCGTGGCGATCGGTATCGCCTGATGGAAACGGGTTCTTGTCGTAAGTCATTGCTGGGTGTCTCCGCTCTGGCAAATGCGTCTGTGCGTTACGGCTCCCAAGTCGCCCGCCAGCGCGTACGATGCAAGCGCTCTTGTAATAAAGCAACGCGGATTTCGAAGAATGTTGCTTTCCAACAAGCCCCCTATGAGGATCGCCCCGATCGGCGTAAGTGTCGATCGAAGCGGGCGCTGCCATAGCACCCCGTCCTGTCATCAGAGGAGGCTTGTCCCTTGCCGAAACAGTGTTTTGGAACATCGCATGTGCCGTTGTCGCCAGCCGTGCGGGCCGGTGATCTCGTCTATGTCTCGGGGCAAGTGCCTGTCGGCAGCGATGGCATCGTGGTCAAGGGCGGCATAACGGAGCAGACCGAGCAGGTGCTCGCCAACATCAAGGCCGCACTGGCGCTGGCCGGCTGCACAATGGACGATGTGGTGAAGACCACGGTCTGGCTGGAGGATGCGCGCGATTTCGGCGCCTTCAACGCGGTCTATGCCCGGCACTTCCCCAAAGACCCGCCGGCCCGCACCACGGTCGAATCGCGGCTGATGATCGACATCAAGATCGAGGTCGAGGCGGTCGCCTACCGGCCTCTGTAGGCAAAGCAACCAAGCGGAGGTGACCCCAAATGCAATTCGACCTCCTGCTGAAGGGTGGACGGCTGATCGATCCGGCGTGCGGGTTCGATGCGCCGCGCGATGTCGCCATCGCCAATGGCCGCGTTGCCGCTGTCGATGCCGATATCCCGGTGACCAGCGCCGCGCAGATCGTCGATGCCGGCGGCTGCATCGTCACGCCGGGCCTGGTCGACCTGCACAGCCACGTCTATTGGGGCGGCACGTCGCTTGGCGTCGATGCCGACCGGCTGGCCGCCAAGAGCGGCACCACCACCTTCATCGATGCGGGCAGTGCGGGAGCCGGCAATTTCCTCGGCTTCCGCCGCCATGTCATGGAGCGGTCGAAGGTCCGCATCCTGGCCTATGTCAACATTTCCTTTGCCGGCATTTTCGGCTTCTCGCAGACGGTGTCGGTCGGCGAGTGCAGCGACCTCAGGCTGTGCGAACCGCGCGAGGTGGTCGCGGCGGTGCGTGAACACCGCGATGTCGTGGTCGGCGTAAAAGTCCGCTCCGGCAAGCATGCCGGCGGCACCAGCGGCATCGCCCCGGTGGATCTGGCGCTGGAGGCCGCCGACCAGGCTGGCCTGCCGCTGATGGCGCATATCGACGAGCCGCCGCCCGGCCGCTCGGAAGTGCTGCCGCGCCTGCGCAAGGGTGACATCCTCACCCACTGCTTCCGGCCGTTTCCCAATGCGCCGGTGTTCGCCTCCGGCGCGGTGCGGCCCGACATGCGGCTGGCGCGCGAGCGCGGCGTCATCTTCGACATCGGCCACGGCATGGGCTCGTTCGATTTCGCCGTCGCCCGCGCCATGCTTAAGGAAGGGCTGGCGCCGGACGTGATCTCGAGCGACGTGCATCTCTACTGCGTCGACGGGCCGGCCTTCGACATCCTGGTCTGCATGTCGAAGCTGCTGGCGCTCGGCATGCCGCTGGTCGAGGTCCTGCGCGCCGCCACGCAAGCGCCGGCGAGGGCGATCGCGCGGCCTGATCTCGGCACGCTGGCGGTGGGCACCGTCGGCGATGTCGCCGTGCTCCGGCAGCGCCCGGGCCGCTTCACCTTTGTCGATGCGGTCGGCGCGTCATTGGTCGCCGACCAGAGGCTGGTGTCGGAAGGCATCGTTATCGGCGGCACCTGGTGGCCGAACGAGGCGGCTGATCACAACGAGACCGAGCGTTTCGTGGCGCAGGCGTCGCATACGCATGTCGAGGTGGCGGCGAGGCACTTTGGGCACCGGCATGAGTGAAAGTTCTGCGCGACTTCGTCATCCACGGGCGGAGCGGAAGCGAAGCGGACGCGCAGACCCGAGGATCCATGCCGTGACCATTGCCGAAGAATGCGACGGATCAGGATGGTTGTTCGATAGGCCCTTCATCACCGTTGGTGCATTGAAAGCCGATTCTGGTCCGCTTTCGCGTGCACGAATGGCGCGGCATGGATCCTAGGGTCTGCGCCGCGTCGCTTCGCTCCTTGCTTCGCCCTAGGATGACGAATCCATAGGACGCTCGTTGCTTGAATTGCTCGGTGCCCCGTAAACCGGCGTCTCAATCCCTTCCATCCGCGCCTTGATCTGCAGCGCGACATATTTCGAATAGAAACGCGACAGCGCCAGATTGCCGCCGTGGAACCACAGTGCTTCCTGCGCGGTCGGCTTCCACATGTTGCGCAGCTCGCCTTGCCACGGTCCGGGGTCGCCCTTGACGCCCGAGCCGAGACCCCAGCACGGGCCGACCTTGTCGGCGACTTGGCGCGAGACGATCGCGGCGACATTCTCGTTCATCGACTGATAGCCGGTGCAGGCGATGATGGCGTCGGCGGCGAGTTCACTGCCGTCCTCGAACAGGATGCCGCTCGGGGTCAGCGATTTGATGGCGACGCCGCTGCGGATGCCGATCTTGCCGTCGATGATCAGGTCGGAAGCGCCGACATCGATATAGTAGCCGGAGCCGGTGCGGTAGGCCTTCATCAGAAGGCCGGTGTCGTCGTCGCCGAAATCGATGGCGAAGCCGGCGGCGCGCAAGCGGTCGTAAAAGGCCGCGTCGCGCGCCTTGATCACCTCGTAAAGCGCCCGCTGGCCCTTGGGCACCAGCGCGAACGGCGTCGAGGCGACGATCATGTCGGCCTTCTCGGTGGTGATGCCGCGCGCCAGTGCGTCTTCCGAGAAGATCTCGAAGCCGACTTCCATCAGCGTGTCCGACTTGACCACCGTCGTCGGCGAACGCTGGATCATGGTGACCTCGGCGCCGCTTTCCCAGAGGTCGACGCAGACATCGTGGCCGGAGCTTGCCGCGCCGATGACAGCGACACGTCTGCCCCGGAATTTGTCGCCGCTGGCATACTGGCTGGAGTGCAGCAATTCGCCCTTGAACCGGTCGGCGCCAGGAAGATCGATCCGCCGTGGCGGGCCGTAGGCACCGGTGGCGAAGACGATGTGCTTGGGCTTCAGCGTGATCTGCCGGCCGACGCGGTCGACGACCACGGTCCAGACTTTTTCGGCCTCATCATAGGACGCGCTCAGGCATTTCGTGGCGACCCAATAATTGAGCTCCATGACGCGCGTGTACATTTCCAGCCAGTCGCCCATCTTGTCCTTGGGCGTGAACACCGGCCAGTTTTCGGGGAAGGGAATATAGGGCAGATGGTCGTACCAGACCGGGTCGTGCAGCACGAGCGTGCGGTAGCGGTTGCGCCAGGAATCGCCGGGCCGCGCATTTTTCTCGATGACGATGGTCGGCACGCCGAGCTGGCGCAGCCGCGCCCCCAGCATGATGCCGCCCTGGCCGCCGCCGATGACCAGGCAGTAGGGCTGTTCCTCGTTGCCGAGCTCGCGCGTCTCGCGCGCCCGCGCCTCCGACCAGGTTTCGCGCTGGGGATCGGCCTTGTGGCGCACGCCGAGTGGCCGGTCTGCGCCCTTGCGCTCCTCGAATCCCCTGAGGTCCGTCGTCGCGGTGAACAATGTCCGGCAGCGGCCGTCGCGCAGCCGCATGATGCCCTCTCCCCTGGCCACCGCGGTTTCGAAGCTGAACCAGGCCTCGATGGTGCCCTCCTCCGAAGTTGCCTCGCCGATCAGCTGCCATGCCCTGGGCTTGGTGGTCGCCAGCGCAACTTTCAGCATATCGGCGATTGCCTCGCGGCCTTCCATGGTCGTGATGTTCCAGGTGAAGGTCAGGAGATCGCGCCAGTAGCAATCATCGACAAACAGGTTGGTCGCGGCCGCCGCGTCTCCCGCTTCGAGTACCTTGGCAAAGGACCCGAGCCATGCGGCTGCCTGTTTCGATGGGGCTATCTCGAGCATGTCTTTCCCTCTTACTGCAACACGCCGCACACGGCGTAAAAATCTCAATTGTCGAACGCGGCGCCGCCCCTCATCCGCCTGCCGGCACCTTCTCCCCGTGAACGGGGAGAAGGGAGCTAGTCTCCGAGCGGCTCCATCTCCTTGCCGGTGCGGTGGATCTGGGCGTTGTATTTGATGCGGCGCACCGTCTCGCGGGCCGAACCGTCGAGCTTGTAGGCCGAGGCCACCGCCAGAAGGTCGATCGCCGCCAGGAAGGCGAAGCGCGAGGCCGTCGGCTTCAGCGTGTCGGGATATTCGGGCACCGCCACCGTCAGCCTGACGTCGCAGGCGCGGGCGAGTTCGGTGTCGGGCGCGGTCACGGCGATCGCGTTGGCGCGGTAATGCTTGGCGAGCCCGACGGCCTCGATCACCTCGCGCGTGCGTCCCGTGGCCGAAATGGCGATCACCAGGTCGCCGGGCTTGAGCGTCGAGGCGGTCATGCGCATCAGATAAGGGTCGCACTGGGCGCTGACCGTGATGCCGTAGCGGAACAGCCGGTACTGGGTTTCCTGCGCCAGCGCCGAGGAGCTGCCGCCGAGGCCGAAGACCGTGACCTGGCGCGCCTTGGCGATCAGCTCGGCCGCCTTCTGCAGCTCACCCGGGTCGAGCTGCCGCTCGGCCTCCTGCAGCGCCCGGCGCGCCTCGCCGAACACGGCATTCCAGAACGGCATGCCATTGTCGTTGCTGACGGAAGGTGACTTGGCCAGGTAGAGCGCACCGACGACGAGGCTCTGCGCCAGCTTCAGCTTGAAGTCGCGCACGCCCTCGCAGCCTATGGCGCGGCAGAACCGGGTCACTGTCGGCTCGCTGACCCCGGCGCGCTGGGCGAGGGCGGCATTGGAGGCGTCGACGGCGTATTTGACATCGTCGAGCACGACATCGGCGACGCGGCGTTCGGCCGGCCGCAATTCGCTGTAGGAATCCTTGACCAGCGAGATGATGTCGGGGATGCGCCGGACAGGATCGCGCCCCTCGGCATTCTGGTCTGGAACAGGCTCGTCCTGGCTGCCAGCTTCGGTCATGGGGTCCTGGTCTTTCCCTGGGTTGCGAGGCTGCCGTCTTAGCATGTTTGCATGCCCTGGCTCCACGCGCCCGACCGCATCGCAACCGCAGCGTGTCGTTGGGGAAACCGCACCTTCTCTGCTTCCTTCCAGTCTGCGCGAATTCGGAAGTATGTAGGAAAGCAACACGTATTTCAAGGCTATGAAAATATCATTAAAACAACAAGATAGCTATTCATGACCATTTTTGTGATACGGGTACCAGCGCTCGCGCTTGACAGGAAAGTAGGATAGTTACAGACTGATTTTCGCGGGGATGAGCCAATGGATCATCGCGCAATCTTCCCGGGGGGCAGATGAACACGGGCGATGCAAAAAAGCCGAAGCTTGGCGTGCAGGCAGCGACCAAGATCTATCATACGGCCTCCGGCGACCTGCTGGCGCTGGACCGCTGCAGCCTCGATGTCAGCGCCAATGAAATCGTCTCGATCGTCGGTCCTTCCGGTTGCGGCAAGACCACGCTCTTGTGGTCGATGTCGGGCCTGCACAGCCTGACCAGCGGCGAGATCCGGCTCGACGGCAAGGCCATCACCGGTCCGCATCCCGATATCGGGATCGTTTTCCAGGAAGCGAACCTTCTGCCGTGGCGCAATCTCGATGCCAACATCCGCTTTCCCTTCGAGATCAAGGGCGAGAAGCCGGACCGGGCGTGGATCGCGCATCTGCTCAACCGGGTCGGGCTCGACGGCTTCGGCGGCAAATTTCCGCGCGAGTTGTCGGGCGGCATGCAGCAGCGCGCGGCGATCGTGCGGGCGCTGGCGCTGAAGCCCTCGGTGCTTTTGATGGACGAGCCGTTCGGCGCGCTCGACAGCTTCACCCGCGAGGAGATGAACCGGCTGGTCGAGGAGATCTGGCTCGACACCAAGACAACCATCGTCTTTATCACCCACTCGATCGAGGAGGCGATCTTCCTCTCCGACCGCGTCGTGGTGCTGAGCGCCCGGCCTGGCCGCGTCGCCAAGGAGTATCGCGTGCCGTTTCCCCGGCCGCGCTCGCTGGAGATCATGGCGACGAAAGAGGTCTTCGACCTCACCAACCGTATCAAGATGGACATTGTCGGCGAACGCACGCGGCCAAAAGCGCCGGAGCGCCCGAGCGCCGAGATCGTGAGGATCAGGCCGTGAGCGACACGATCCCGGAATTCTCCAAGTCCAAGTCTGGTGCCAAGTCGGGCGACGGCCATGAGGTCAGCCTGACCAATCTGTCGGCCTTCGCCAGCGGCCCCGGCATCAAGTCGGGCAAGGAGGTGGCGGCCATTCTTGCCGTGGCGGTGATCATCATCGGCGGTATCGAACTGGCGCTGCGGCTGTTTCATGTGCCGCTCTACATCATGCCGCCGCCAAGCTCGATCGCCTATGCGCTGTTCGACGAGTTTCCGCTGATCGCGCCGCATCTCGGCTACACGCTCGTCGAGCTGGTGTCCGGCTTCACTATCGGCGCGATCGTCGGCCTGGTGCTGGCTGCCGTCATCACACAGTTCCCGTTCGCCGAGAAGATCGTCGCGCCCTACATCCTGCTCTTGGTCACCACGCCGATGCTGGCACTGGTGCCGCTTCTGATCCTGCGCTTCGGCTTCGGCTACACGCCGCGCATCATCGCGGTGGCGCTGGCCGCCGGGCCGATGGTGATGATCAACGCCGCCACCGGCTTTCGCCGCGTCGACAGCGCCAAGATCGCGCTGGCGCGCTCCTATGGCGCCAGCACCTTGCAGATCTTCTGGAAGATCCGCGCGCCGATGGCGCTGCCGATGATCCTGGTCGGGCTGATGATCGGCGCCATCTTCGGCCTGCTGACGGCGGTCGGCGCCGAGATGGTCGGCGGCGGCTTCGGCCTCGGCAACCGGCTGACCACCTATTCGTCGATGATCCAGATGCCGCAGTTCTTCGCCGTGGTGCTGATCCTGTCGACGCTCGGCATCCTGATCTACGTGCTGTTCTTCCTGATTGGCAAGAAATGGGCGAGCTGGGAGGCTTGAACACAAAGGTACGGACGGTGCCCGGGAGGCGGGCGGCAAGAGACTGACATCAAACAAAAAAGGGGAATGCCATGATCAGAAAAATCTCAATGAATCCGGCAGGGATAAGCCGCCGTTATTTCCTGCAGGTGACCGGCGCCGGGCTGGTGACCGCGACGGCGCTTGGCGCCACTGGCCTAAAGGCCAGGGCCGAACCTTATGGAAAATTCACCTGGATCTCGCCGCGCGGCACCCTCGAAGTGCTCGACGACTATCCCTGCTGGGCAGCCAAGAAGGCCGGCTATTTCGACGGGCTGGACACCGACATGCAGCCGGGGCCGTCGGACGGTACCGCGACGGTGAAGTTCGTCGATGTCGGCCAGGCCGATATGGGCTTCCCGTCGCCCGGCGTGTTCTCCTTTGCCATCCAGAACGGCATGAAGCTGAAGTCGGTGTTCCACATGGGCGCCCGCGACACGTTCAGCATCGCCTTCCGCAAGGGCGAGGGGTCGAACGATCTGAAGAAGCTGGAAGGCAAGACCATCCTGCTCGGCTCCGCCGCCTGGCAGTCGATCACCGACCCGCTGCTGGCCGCACAAGGCGTCGACATCAAGAAGGTGAAATATGTCGAGGCCGGCTGGCCGACCTGGGGCACGGCGCTGGCCGGCGGCCAGGGCGACGCCGCTTTGGCATGGGAAGGGCTGCGTGCCGAATGGATCGCCAAGGGGCTCGACTTTGAATACTGGCTCGGCGTGCAGAATTCCAAGCTGCCGGCCAACACCTTCGTCGTGCGCGCCGCCGATCTCGAGGATCCCGACAAGAAGGCGTTTCTGGAAAAGTACCTGCGCGGCTGGGCGATGGGCCTCGAATTCGGCTACCAGAATCCACGCGCGGCCGTCGAAGCGGTGTTCGAGCAGTTCCCGACGCTGGCCAAGAATCTCGGACCCGAGCTCGGCACCACCTCGATCCTGCAGCAGATCAATGTCTTCCGTGGCGACATGGACAAGCGCGGCGGCTGGGGCTCGCACGACATGGCGAGCTGGCAGGGCTTTTTCGACGAGATCCACAAGATCGGCCAGATCACCGCTCCGGTGGAGGCCGAGGATGTCTGCACCAACGATCTGATCGGCCCGGCCAATGATTTCGACAAGGCCAAGGTTAAAGCCGATGCCGACGGATACAAGCTGTCGGAAGGCTTCGCCGCCCTCGATGTGGAGAAGATCAAGGCGCATCTGTTCGATTCGGCGATCAAGTAGGATCGGCGACGACAAGACCGGGCGGCGACACGATTGCCGCCCGCAATCCATTGAATGAAAAGCCTGGGAGGTAGTGGTGTCCGACAAGGTAAAGGTGCTGGTGGTGGGGCTCGGCAATATGGGTGCGTCGCATGCCAGCGCGTATCACCGGCTCGATGGTTTTGAGATCGTCGGCATCATGAGCCGCTCGATCAAGAGCAACACGAAGATACCAGGAGAATTAGCCGGCTACCCACTCTACGAGGATTTCGACCAGGCGCTGAAGGAAACAAAACCGGACGCGGTGTCGATCAACAGCTGGCCGAACACCCATGCCGAATATGCGCTGAAGGCAATCGCCGCCAACTGCCATGTGTTCATGGAAAAGCCGCTCGCCACCAACAATGAGGATGCCGAGAAAGTGGTCGCGGCGGCACGCGCCAAGAACCGCAAGCTGGTGCTCGGCTATATCCTGCGCGTCCACCCGCCATGGATCAAGTTCATTGAGGTCGGCAAGACGCTCGGCAAGCCGCTGGTGATGCGGCTCAACCTCAACCAGCAGAGCAGCGGCAGCGCCTGGCACTGGCACAAGAACCTGATCGATTCGCTGATCCCGATCGTCGATTGCGGCGTCCACTATGTCGACGTCATGTGCCAGCTGACCGGCGCCAAGCCGGTGCGCGTGCACGGCATCGGCGCCAAGCTCTGGGCGGAGGCCGACAAGCAGAATTACGGCCATCTGCACGTCACCTTCGATGACGGTTCGGTCGGCTGGTACGAAGCCGGCTGGGGTCCGATGATGAGCGAGACGGCCTATTTCGTGAAGGACGTGGTCGGCCCCAAGGGCGCGGTGTCGATCGTCGCCGGACAGCAGGCGAGCAGCGCCGCCGACACCGCCGAGGTGTCGAACTCCGCCGACATCGACCGCCACACCAAGACCGACGCGCTGAAGATCCACTATGCCGCTGTCGATGGCGACAAGAATTTCTCCAAGCCCGACGAGATCGTCAGCATGGAGGACGAGCCCGGCCACCAGGAACTCTGCGACCGCGAGCAGGCCTTCTTCCTGCGCGCCATCCGCGAGGATCTCGACCTGACCGAGCAGATGGATGCAGCGGTCAACAGCCTGCGCATCGTGCTCGCCGCCGAACAGAGCATCGCGCTCGGGCGGACCATCGACCTGGCCTGACGCAATTCCCGTCTCCCCGTCCCCATTCGAGGCTGTCGCATATGGATTCTGGCGAAGAAGGACCCCCACCCTAACCCTCCCCACAAGGGGGAGGGAAGCTGCCGCGCTCTTCATCCTCGGTGTTAAACGCCTGTGATTTGCCGAGTTCAGCGCCTACAGAATCCCCCTCCACCTTGTGGGGAGGGGTTAGGGGTGGGGGTATTCGTAGGGCGAAAAGCTAGGTTTCTTGAGTGCCTTGGTCCCTCTCGACAGAGGGTGCCGGGAGGCGGCGCCAAATGTTGGCAAGATCAACGAACGACGTTGAAAAATTGGGAGAGAGACATGGTCACCGAAAGTCTGCTGAAAACCTATGCCGAGTCCGACGCGCTCGACCTGGCCGGACTGGTGCACAGCGGCCAGGTTTCACCGGCGGAACTGGTGGAGGCAGCGATCACGCTGGTCGAGCGGCTCAACCCGGCGCTCAATGCGGTCATCCATCGCCTCTACGACATGGCGCGGGCGCAGGCCGAAACGGTCGACACATCAGCGCCCTTCGCCGGTGTGCCGTTCCTGCTCAAGGAGCTGGCCTCGTCCTGGACCGGGGCGCCGAACACCAATTCTTCTTTCTACCTCAGGGATGTCGTTGCCGATTTCGACACCGAGGTCGTTCGCCGCATGAAGGCGGCCGGGCTGGTGCTGGTCGGCAAGTCGAACGCGCCGGAAAATGGCTGGTCGATCACCACCGAGCCGAAACTCTACGGTGTGACCAAGAACCCGTGGAAGGAAGGCATCACGCCCGGCGGCTCGAGCGGCGGCGCTGCCGCGGCCATCGCGTCGCGCATGGTGCCGATCGCCGAGGCCAGCGATGGCGCCGGCTCGATCCGCATCCCGGCCTCCTGCTGCGGCATTGTGGGCTTAAAACCGTCGCGCGGACGTGTCAGCCTCGCGCCGTTCGGCGACTATTGGTACGGCGGCGCCTATTTTCTCTGCTGCTCGCGCACCGTGCGCGACACCGCGGCCTATCTCGATGCGGTTGCCGGCGCGCTGCCCGGCGATCCCTACACGCCGCCGGTTCCAGATGGCAGCTGGCTCAGCCTCTCGGCGCGAGCGCCAAAGAAGCTGCGCATCGGCTTTTCCGTCACGCCGCCCAACGGCACGGCGATCGATGCGGAGGTGAAGGCGGCGGTGCTGGCGACCGTGGCGGCACTCGAGCGCCTCGGCCACCATGTCGAAGAGCATGACATGCCGCTCGACGCCAATGCTGTGTGGAAGACCTACACCAACATGACCTGCGTGCAGACGGCGGCGACGTTCGACTACCTTGAGACGGTGGTGGGGCGGCCGGTGACGCCAGGCGATGTCGAGGCGGTGACTTGGGCAATCATCGAGCGCGGCCGCTCGACCAGCGGCATCAGGCACATCTCCGATGTCGAGCAACTCAGGCAGGTCGGCCGCGACATCGTCGGCGACCTCGGCGCCTACGATCTCTTCATCACCCCGACCCTGACGCAGCTGCCGCGCCCGTTCGGCTATTACGACATGTCGGAAACAGACATCGATCGCTACAACGCCAAATGGGCGGACTCGGTGTTTGCCTTCCCCTTCAACATCTCCGGCCAACCGGCGATCTCGCTGCCGCTCGGCTGGTCGAAAGGCGGCGTCCCGATCGGCGTGCAGCTCGTCGGCCGCTACGGCGACGAGGCAACGGTGCTGGCCGCGTCGGCGCAGTTGGAGCGAGAGATGCCGTGGAAGGGGCGGCGGCCGGCGGTGAGTGGGTAGGTGCTGGGCACCGCGTGCGGCTTCGAGATTGGCCAAATCCGCCCATCGCTTCGTCATCCACGGGCGGAGCAAGGAGCGCAGCGACGCAGCGCAGACCCGAGGATCCATGCCGCGACTTCAAAGCGTCGCTACGATGAAGAGTTCTGCTCCGCTGCATTCCTCGGCCAAGGTCACGGCATGGATCCTCGGGGCTCCGCGACGGAGCTTCGCTCCTGCTCCGCCCGTGGATGACGAAGGTGGGGAGGCTTCGGCCAATCTCCACCGTGCAGACTCAAAGCCGGCTATCCAATCCTCTCCAACCGTCTCGGCAGACGATTCATGGCAACAGGCCCGTCCGGTGTGATCAGGAATTGGTCCTCGAGATTGAAGCTGGCGAGGCGGTCTATGTAGAGCGGGATTTCGAAGGCCAGCACCATGCCGGCTTCGATCACGACATCGCTGTCGGCCGCAATGAACGGCCATTGCTCTGAGAAGACGGACTGGCCGACGCCATGGCCGAAATGGCCGCGGCGGTAGGTACGCAGCCCTTGCCGCGCCAGGCTGTCGGTGGCGACGCGATGCACTTGGGCGAGCGTGGTTCCCGGAACAAGGGATGCCAGCCCGTCGTCAAAGGTCCGCTCGGCGATCGCGTGCAGTTCGGCCTGCTCGGCGGATGGCGGCCCGAAGGTGAAGTTGCGCGACATGTCGGAGGCGTAGCCGCCGACCGTGCAGACCATGTCGCACTTCAGCGGATCGCCCGGCATGGCTTTCGCATCGGTGCTTTTGAGCCGGGCGCCGAGCGTCACATATTCGGCTGTGGCGACCGGATGGGACAGGCCGGCCGCGGCCGTGGCGACGCCTTGCCGATAGAGGGCAATGAGATCGGCCTGACGCATGCCGGCCATGGCATCGACCTGCAGCCGCTCCAGCCCGGCCTCCGACAGGATGATGCCTTGCTGCAGCAGATCGATCTCGCGCGGCGACTTGACGGCCCGCAGCCTGTCCAGCACGGTCGAGCCGTCGACCATCGTGCAGCCCGGCAGCAGCGCCTGCATGGCGGAGAAATCAGCGGCGGGAACAAAATCGAGATCGACGCCGATCGTTGCGCGCTCGAGCCCGAAGCCGGTCAGGATCTGCTTCAGCTCATGGACGGAATTGGCCAACTCGAATGTAGCGGGCCGGGTAATGGCAGGCGTCCAGCCGGACGAGCCAAAGCCGGCCACTATGCGCCGCGCCAGCCCTTGCGCTGGCCTCGAGGCGTCAAACGTGGCGAATTCGATCCAGATCGGGTGGCTGCGGATGACGGCGTCGGACAGAGCCCGTTGCAGTTGTCCCGCATTGAAATCCGCCACCACGACGCCGATCGGCAGGCCTTGGCGGGCCGGGATGACGACGAAGCCGGCGCCGGCGCGCCGGAACAGTCCCGCCGGGCCGATCGAGGCGCCGGTCGCATAGTGGAAGGCCTCGGGTGCGCACAGCACCAGCGCCGCGATGCCCGCGCGCTTCATCAGTTGCGCCGCGCGCCTGCGATCGACAAAGCCTGTCATGATTTCCCCACTGTTCGAAGCGGCAACGAAGCATTCCGCGCATGAACAATCAAGCCGCTGACAGCAGCTACTTGATCGATTCCAGCTTGGCGACGGCGACCGTGAAGCCGGCCAGCGACACCGGGATGGTGACTGGCTTGCGGGTGACCGATTCCATGCCGATGTTCAGATTGGTGCCGGACTTCATTGCCTTGATGAGATCCGCCGACAGCGGCGTGGCGGCATAAGCGCCGTTCTGGTCGCTGGTCTGGATGGCAATCGTCGTCTTCTGGCCCTGGTCGATCTGGAAGGAGGCGCCGGACGGCAGGAACAGGCCGTGTGGCAGGGCAAGCAGCATGGCGAGGCTGCCATTGCCGTTGTCGCGGCGCACGGTCACGGTCAGCACGCGCTGCCCGGTCTTGGCCTCGGTCAGGTTCTGCGAAACCTGGCACTGAAGCTCGCTGGTCGCCGAACCGCTGGAGCAGTTCACTGCCCATGGATTGGCATCGGCCGGTTTTGCATTGCTTTCAGCCGGCTTTGGCTGGGCCGGCTTGGCATCTTCGGCAAGGGCTGGGCCGGCGGCCAGACCAAGCCACAGGGCGGTCAGCCCCGCGGCCACGCCAAGTAAATTAGACTTCGCTAAAGTAGCTGTCATGTTATTTTGCCGGACGTCTTGCATGTTTCCTCACCGCGCCCGGTATTCTCCCGAGCACGGCTTGATACAACACCCGCGATTGTTTCGAAAGCTCGACCGGAGGCAAGCAAGCCGGCGAAATTACTGTGACCTTTCGGATACAGCGAACAATTTTACAGGGAGCTTTCAGAAATCGGAGCGCCCGAGACTCGCTATACAATAGAATTCGAGTAAGAATTTACACGGGGCACGTGTAGTCCCAGAAGGACTCGCCAGGGATGGGAACTACCGAGACTTCTCGGCAAGTTGGTGAGATGGCGGCGCGTGGGGAGGATTTCCACGTTCGCGCCGGCTATCGCCGTTCGCGAATCGCCAGGCATCTTTGGAAGACGACGGCGCTGACGACGCTGGCGCTCGGCCTTTCAGGCATGGCCGCCCATGGCGATCCCAACGGGCTGTGGCAGCCGCAGGTCCGCGCCATCATCGGCGCCGACAACAATGGCGGCAACGCCGCGCTCGAAGGTTTCATCCCGCTCAAGCAGACGGCCGAATCCGTGCTGTTCCTCGATGTCCGGGCCAAGCATGATTTCAAGGATGGTTCCGGCCAGGATGTCGGCCTCGGCATTCGCCGCATCGTCAACCCGGACCTGATGATCGGCGGCTACGCCTACCTCAACATCGAGAACTACAACTCCACCCAGTTCACCGCCGCCACGCTGGGCGCCGAGGCGATCACGCCTCATTTCGATGCGCATGTGAACGTCTATCTGCCGATCAAGGGCGATTCGACGGATCACTCGGCCAGCTCGACCCTGTCGATGGTCAGCAACCAGCTGATCGAGCAGATCTCGGTCATCGACCACCGCGACTACGCGGCGTGGGGCATCGAGGGCGAGATCGGTGCGCAGGTGCCGGTCGCCCTGCCCGACAAGCATTCGCTGCGGCTCGACATCGGCGGCTATCATTTCGAGGATCCGCATGGCGACGACGGCAGCGTCACCGGCGCCAAGGCCGGGTTCGAGTATACGATCGGCGATGTCTTCGGCAGCAACACGGAACTGGTCTTCGCCGGCGAGGTCCGCAACGACAATCGCGACGACACCCAGTTCGCCGGCAGTGTGCGGCTGAACATCCCGTTCAATCCTGGCAGCGGCTCGGACAATGCCGCCAATGGGGCCGACAACGGGGCGGAGCCGGTCTATCCGGTCAGCGAAGGCCTTCGCAAGCGCGTCAACGAACGGGTGCGTGGCGACATCGGCGTCCGCGTCCAGTCGCAGACGCTGACCGGCGGCACGACCACGCGCATCGCCATCAACGCCGCCACCAATGCCGCCTTCGGCAAGTTCTATTT
>NZ_JAMYVQ010000056.1:0-18470 GCF_040324155.1 Mesorhizobium sp. M0011
CGCACTCGCCAGAAAACTCCTGGTCATCCTCAATGCAAAAGCACGCGATGCGCGCAACGAGTTCGTAATTGCAACTTGACACCCCAGATAGTCGCTCTCCCCCGATCGACGGGGTAGAGGAAGGGGCGCGAACCTATTGCCGCCAACTCTCGTCCAACGCGGCTTCCTTTCCCTCCGGAGGGGGGAAAGGTGGCGCTGCGAAGCAGCGACGGATTGGGGGAAGCCGGTCGTCAAACGAGCAGCCGATGACAGCTGAGCACGACCGACTTGGCCTCATATCAACGTCATTCAGACAATCATGGTGTGGTCTCACTCCACGATCGCAATGGCAAAGCCGTCATAGCCCTTGGCGCCAACGGTCTGGATGGCGGTGCCGTCCAGACGCTTCTCGCTGCCGATGAACGAGAATGCGGCGCGTGCCCCTTCGACATTGGCGTCGCGGCCATCTTCATTCACCACGGCACCGTCGCGTATGACATTGTCGCAGACGATGACGGTTCCGGGCCGCGACAACCGCATGGCCCAGGACAGGTAGTGCGGATTGTTCGGCTGTCGGCATCGATGAAGATGAAGTCGAATGGCCCGGCATTCTCGGCGCCAAGTGCTGCAAGTGACTGAAGGGCAGGCCCGACCCGCAGTTCCACCCGCTCCGAGACGCCTGCCCGCTCGAAATTCGATCGCGCGACGCTGGCGTGATGCGGATCGAGTTCAAGCGTCACGATCTTGCCGTCGGCAGGCAGTGCGCGCGCCATCCAGATGGTCGAATAGCCGCCCAGCGTGCCGATTTCGAGAACCTTTTTGGCTCCCCGCATCCGCGCAAGAAGGGAAAGCAGCTTGCCCTGCGCCGGCGACACGTCGATCGCCGGCAGGCCCTGATCGTGGTTGGCCGCCAGAACGGCATCAAGCACGGGGTCCGCCTCAAACAGGGAACCGACGATGTAGTCGTCGACTGCCGCCCAGCTTCTTTTGCTCATCGTTTTCTTCTCCGATCCAATTGGAGACCTAAACGCGAAAAGGGGCCATTCGGCCCCTTTTCCTCTTCCCTTTCCGTCCGCTTACTGCGCGGCGGTTGTCATGTCGGCCAGCATCGGCTCGGCGACTTCCACACCCGAGGCCTTGCGGCGCTCGTCGATGATCAGTTCGTCGCGCGAGGTGGCGATGCGCCGAATCTGGCTCATCGTGCCGCCGGTGCCGGCCGGGATAAGCCGGCCGACGATGACGTTTTCCTTCAGTCCCTGCAGCATGTCGGTCTTGCCGGCAACCGCGGCTTCCGTCAGCACTCGGGTCGTCTCCTGGAAGGAGGCGGCCGAGATGAAGGATGGCGTCTGCAGCGATGCCTTGGTGATGCCGAGCAGCACCGGCAGGCCTTCGGCCGGCTTCTTGCCGTCCTCGACCAGACGCTCGTTGACCTCTTCCAGTTCGATCACGTCGACATGATCGCCCGGGATGTAGGTCGAGTCGCCCTGCACCGTGATCTCGACCTTCTGCAGCATCTGGCGAACGATCACCTCGATGTGCTTGTCGTTGATCTGCACGCCCTGCAGACGATAGACTTCCTGGATCTCGTTGACAAGGTAGGAAGCAAGTGCCTCCACGCCCTTGATCGCCAGGATGTCGTGCGGCGCCGGATTGCCGTCGAGGATGTAGTCGCCCTTCTCGATGACGTCGCCGTCCTGGAGATGGAACGGCTTGCCCTTCGGGATCAGGTATTCGACCGGCTCAAGCGTCGAGTCATGCGGCTCGATGATGATGCGACGCTTGTTCTTGTAGTCGCGGCCGAAGCGGATCGTGCCGTCGATCTCGGCGATGATGGCGTGATCCTTCGGACGACGTGCCTCGAACAGTTCGGCAACACGCGGCAGACCGCCGGTGATGTCCTTGGTCTTGGCGCTTTCCATCGGAATACGCGCCAGCACGTCGCCGGGACGAACCTGCGAGCCCGGCTCGACCGAAAGAATGGCCTCGACCGAGAGCAGGAAGCGGGCGTCGCCGCCCTTCGACAGCTTGCCGACCTTGCCCTTGGCGTCCTGGATCGCGATCGCCGGCTTCAGGTCGTTACCGCGTGGCGTCGAGCGCCAGTCGATGACCTCACGCTTGGTGATGCCGGTCGACTCGTCGGCCGTTTCCTGAACGGAAATGCCGTCGACCAGATCCTCGTACGACACCCTGCCCTCGATTTCGGTGAGGACTGGACGGGTATAGGGATCCCACTCGGCGATACGCTGGCCGCGCTTCACCTTGTCACCATCGTCCACGAAGATGCGCGAACCATAGGTGAGACGGTGCGAGGCGCGCTCCTTGCCGGCTTCGTCGAGGATCAGCACCGCCATGTTGCGGCCCATGACCATCTGCTGGCCGTCGGAGTTGCGCACCACGTTGCGGTTGCGGATCTCGACCTTGCCCTCATACGAGGCTTCAAGGAACGAGCTGTCCACCACCTGCGCGGTACCGCCCATGTGGAAGGTACGCATGGTGAGCTGCGTGCCCGGCTCGCCGATCGACTGCGCCGCGATGACGCCGACAGCTTCACCCTGGTTGACCGGGGTGCCGCGGGCCAGATCGCGACCGTAGCAGACCGCGCAGACGCCAACCCTGACTTCGCAAGTCAGTGCCGAGCGGATGCGGACCGACTGGACGCCGGCCTTTTCGATCTGTTCCACGTCACGCTCGTCCATCAGCGTTCCGGCCTTGACCAGGATCTCGCCCGACACCGGATGTGTGATGTCGTCGAGCGACGTACGGCCCAGCACGCGCTGGCCGACCGAAGCGACGACCTGACCGGCATCGACGATCGGCTGCATGGTGAGGCCCTTGTCGGTGCCGCAGTCGACGGAGTTGACGATGCAATCCTGCGCCACGTCGACCAGACGACGGGTGAGGTAACCCGAGTTCGCCGTCTTCAAGGCGGTGTCGGCCAGACCCTTGCGGGCGCCGTGGGTCGAGTTGAAGTACTCGAGCACGGTCAGGCCTTCCTTGAAGTTCGAGATGATCGGCGTTTCGATGATTTCACCCGACGGCTTGGCCATAAGGCCGCGCATGCCGGCAAGCTGACGCATCTGGGTGGGCGAGCCACGCGCACCGGAGTGCGACATCATGTAGATCGAGTTCATCGGCTTCTGACGGCCATTGTCCTCGAACTCGACCGCCTTGATGCGGGCCATCATCTCGTCGGCGACCTTTTCCGAGCACTTGGCCCAGGCGTCGACGACCTTGTTGTACTTCTCGCCCTGCGTGATCAGACCGTCATTGTACTGCTGCTCGTATTCCTTGGCCAAAGCCTCGGTGTCGGAGACCAGCTTGATCTTGGCATCCGGGATCAGCATGTCGTCCTTGCCGAACGAAATGCCGGCACGGCAGGCATGGCTGAAGCCGAGAGCCATGATGCGATCGCAGAAAATGACCGTCTCCTTCTGACCGCAATGGCGGTAGACGGTGTCGATCATCTTGGAGATGTTCTTCTTGGTCATCTCCTGGTTGGCGGTCTCGTAAGGCACGTTGACGTTCTTCGGCAGAAGCTCGCCGATGATCATGCGGCCAGGCGTGGTGTCATGGATCTTCGACACCACCTTGCCTTCGGCGTCGACCGTGCGGAAACGACCCTTGATCTTGGAGTGCAGCGTCACGGCCTTGGTCTCGAGCGCGTGCTGGAGTTCGCCCATGTCGGCAAACACCATGCCCTCGCCCGGCTCGTTCTGGTTGACGATCGAGAGATAGTAGAGACCCAGAACCATGTCCTGCGACGGCACGATGATCGGCGCGCCGGAAGCCGGGTGCAGGATGTTGTTGGTCGACATCATCAGCACGCGGGCTTCGAGCTGCGCTTCCAGCGACAGCGGCACGTGAACGGCCATCTGGTCGCCGTCGAAGTCGGCGTTGAAGGCCGTGCAGACCAGCGGGTGCAGCTGGATCGCCTTGCCTTCGATCAGGATCGGCTCGAACGCCTGGATGCCGAGACGGTGCAGCGTCGGCGCGCGGTTCAGCAGCACCGGATGCTCGCGGATGACCTCGTCGAGGATATCCCAGACTTCCGGACGTTCCTTCTCGACCAGCTTCTTCGCCTGCTTGACGGTCGAGGAGTAACCCTTGGCGTCGAGACGGGCATAGATGAAGGGCTTGAACAGTTCGAGCGCCATCTTCTTCGGCAGGCCGCACTGGTGCAGCTTGAGCTCCGGACCGGTCACGATGACCGAGCGGCCGGAATAGTCGACGCGCTTGCCGAGCAGGTTCTGACGGAACCGGCCCTGCTTGCCCTTGAGCATGTCGGACAGCGACTTCAGCGGGCGCTTGTTGGCGCCGGTGATGACGCGGCCGCGACGGCCGTTGTCGAACAGCGCATCGACGGCTTCCTGCAGCATGCGCTTTTCATTGCGCACGATGATGCCGGGAGCGCGCAGCTCGATCAGCCGCTTCAGACGATTGTTGCGGTTGATGACGCGGCGATAGAGGTCGTTCAGATCCGACGTGGCGAAGCGTCCACCATCCAGAGGAACCAGCGGACGCAGGTCCGGCGGGATCACCGGAACCACCTTCATGATCATCCATTCCGGACGGTTGCCGGATTCCATGAAGTTCTCGACGACCTTGAGCCGCTTCAGATACTTCTTCTGCTTCAGCTCGGAGGTGGTCGAAGCCAGTTCCGAACGCAGGTCGCCGGCGATCTTCTCCAGGTCCATGCCGGCCAGGAGGTCATGAATGGCCTCGGCGCCGATCATGGCGGTGAACGAATCCTCGCCATACTCGTCGACGGCGATCATGTACTCTTCCTCGCTGAGCAGCTGGTGCTCCTTCAGCGCGGTGAGGCCGGGTTCGGTGACGATGTAGTTCTCGAAGTAGAGGACGCGCTCGATGTCCTTCAGGGTCATGTCGAGCAGCGTGCCGATGCGCGACGGAAGCGACTTCAGGAACCAGATATGGGCGACCGGTGCCGCCAGTTCGATATGGCCCATGCGCTCGCGGCGAACGCGCGACAGCGTGACTTCAACGCCGCACTTCTCGCAGATGACGCCCTTGTACTTCATGCGCTTGTACTTGCCGCACAGGCACTCATAGTCCTTGATCGGGCCAAAAATGCGCGCGCAGAACAGACCGTCACGCTCCGGCTTGAAGGTGCGGTAGTTGATGGTCTCCGGCTTCTTGATCTCGCCGAAAGACCAGGACAGAATCTTCTCAGGGCTGGCAAGCGATATCCGGATGGAATCGAACACCTGCGCAGGCGCCTGCGGATTGAAGAGATTCATGACCTCTTGGTTCATGCCGTTCTCCTTTTCGGGGTCCTCGAAGACCCCTTGCATCTAGTCGCGAGCCAAACGCCCGCCGTCGTGTGTCGGCCACCGGCCGAAGAATTTGGTGCGCTCGGTCGCGATTTCCGCGACCGAGCGTCTTGTTTACTCGGCCGCGTCGGGCAGCCGGACAGGGTTGTCGTCGAGCTTGGTGTTCTCCAGCTCGACATTGAGGCCGAGAGACCGCATTTCCTTGACGAGAACGTTGAAGCTCTCGGGGATGCCGGCCTCGAAGGTGTCGTCGCCACGGACGATCGCCTCGTAGACCTTGGTACGGCCGGCGACGTCGTCGGACTTCACCGTCAGCATTTCCTGCAGCGTGTAGGCGGCGCCGTATGCTTCGAGCGCCCAGACTTCCATCTCGCCGAAGCGCTGGCCACCGAACTGCGCCTTGCCGCCCAGCGGCTGCTGCGTGACGAGCGAGTACGGACCGATCGAACGCGCGTGGATCTTGTCGTCCACGAGATGGTGAAGCTTGAGCATATATATGTAGCCCATCGTCACCTTGCGATCGAACGGCTCGCCCGTGCGTCCGTCATAGAGCTGCGACTGACCGCTGGTGTGCAGGCCCGCCTGCTCCAGCATGATGTTGATGTCAGCCTCATGCGCGCCGTCGAACACCGGGGTCGCGATCGAGACGCCGCGGCGCATCTGCTCGCTGAGGCGAACGATGCTCTCGTCGTCATAGTCACGAACCGGCTCGTTGCGGTCGTTGGCCGGGATGAAGCTCTCGAGCGTCTTGCGCAGCGGCTTGATGTCGCCGGCTGCCTTGTACGTGTCGATCAGCTCGCCGATCTTCCTGCCCATGCCCGCGCATGCCCAGCCCAGATGCGTTTCCAGGATCTGGCCGACATTCATGCGGCTCGGCACACCCAGCGGGTTGAGCACGATATCGGCATGCGTGCCGTCCTCGAGGAAAGGCATGTCCTCGACCGGAACGATCCGCGACACGACACCCTTGTTGCCGTGACGGCCGGCCATCTTGTCGCCGGGCTGCATCTTGCGCTTCACGGCCACGAAGACCTTGACCATCTTCATGACGCCCGGAGGCATTTCGTCGCCGCGCTGGACCTTCTCGACCTTGTCCATGAAACGCTGTTCGAGCGCCTTCTTGGAATCGTCGTACTGGCCACGCAGGGCTTCCAGTTCGCTCTGGAGCTTTTCGTTCTCCACGGCAAACTGCCACCACTGCGAACGCGGATACTCGTCGAGCGTATCCTTGGACAGCGTCGAGCCCTTCTTGAAGCCCTTCGGTCCGGCGATCGCTTCCTTGCCGACGAGCACGTCGGAAAGACGCGCGTAGACGTTACGGTCCAGGATGGCCTGCTCGTCGTCGCGGTCCTTGGCGAGGCGTTCGATCTCCTCGCGCTCGATCGCCATGGCGCGCTCGTCCTTCTCCACACCGTGGCGATTGAAGACGCGCACCTCGACGACGGTGCCGAAAGTGCCAGGAGGCATGCGCATCGAGGTGTCGCGCACATCGGATGCCTTTTCGCCGAAGATGGCGCGCAGAAGCTTCTCTTCCGGCGTCATTGGGCTTTCGCCCTTCGGCGTGATCTTGCCGACCAGGATGTCGCCCGGCTGAACTTCCGCACCGATGTAGACGATGCCGGCTTCGTCGAGGTTCTTCAGCGCTTCTTCCGAGACGTTCGGAATGTCGCGCGTGATTTCCTCCGGCCCGAGCTTGGTATCGCGCGCCATGACCTCGAACTCCTCGATATGGATCGAGGTGAAGACGTCATCGGCCACGATGCGTTCGGACAGGAGGATCGAGTCCTCGTAGTTGTAGCCATTCCACGGCATGAACGCGACCAGCACGTTGCGGCCGAGCGCCAGATCACCGAGCTCGGTCGACGGACCGTCGGCGATGATGTCGCCCTTGTTGACGAGGTCACCCATGCGAACCAGCGGACGCTGGTTGATGCAGGTGTTCTGGTTCGAACGCTGGAACTTCATCAACCGGTAGATATCGACGCCGGACTTGCCCGGATCGAGATCTTCGGTGGCGCGGATAACGATACGCGTCGCGTCCACCTGGTCGACGATGCCGCCGCGGCGGGCGCCGATGGCGGCGCCCGAGTCACGGGCGACGATCGGCTCCATGCCGGTGCCGACGAACGGCGCCTCGGCGCGCACCAGCGGCACGGCCTGACGCTGCATGTTCGAGCCCATCAGAGCGCGGTTGGCGTCGTCGTTTTCCAGGAACGGGATCAGGGCCGCGGCCACCGACACCATCTGCTTGGGCGACACGTCCATCAGATCGACGTTTTCGCGCGGCGCCATCATCACTTCGCCGGCACTGCGGCAAATGACGAATTCGTCGACGAAACCACCGTTCTTGTCGAGCTCGGCGTTGGCCTGCGCGACGTGGTGCTTGGCCTCTTCCATCGCCGAGAGATAGACGACGTCATTGGTCAGCTTGCCGTCGACGATCTTGCGGTACGGGCTCTCGATGAAGCCGTACTTGTTGACGCGTGCGAAGGTGGCCAGCGAGTTGATCAGACCGATATTCGGGCCTTCCGGCGTCTCGATCGGGCAGATGCGGCCGTAATGCGTCGGGTGCACGTCGCGCACCTCGAAGCCGGCGCGCTCGCGGGTCAGACCGCCCGGTCCAAGCGCCGAAAGGCGGCGCTTGTGGGTGATCTCCGACAGCGGGTTGGTCTGGTCCATGAACTGCGACAGCTGCGAGGAACCGAAGAACTCGCGCACGGCGGCAGCCGCCGGCTTGGCGTTGATCAGGTCCTGCGGCATGACCGTGTCGATCTCGATCGAGGACATACGCTCCTTGATCGCGCGTTCCATGCGCAGCAGGCCGACGCGGTACTGGTTTTCCATCAGCTCGCCGACCGAACGCACGCGGCGGTTGCCGAGATTGTCGATGTCGTCGATCTCGCCCTTGCCGTCGCGCAGTTCAACCAGCGTCCTGACCACGGCCAGGATGTCGTCCTTGCGCAGCACGCGCACGGTGTCCTCGGCCTTGAGCTCGAGGCGCATGTTCATCTTGACGCGGCCAACGGCCGACAGATCGTAGCGCTCACTGTCGAAGAACAGCGAGTTGAACATGGCTTCGGCGGTTTCGAGCGTCGGCGGCTCGCCGGGGCGCATGACACGATAGATGTCGAACAGCGCGTCCTGGCGGCTCTCGTTCTTGTCGACGTTGAGCGTGTTGCGGATATAGGCGCCGACATTGACGTGGTCGATGTCGAGAACCTTGATCTCGTCTTCGCCGGTGCCGAGTAGAACCTTCAGCGTCTTCTCGTCGATCTCGTCCCCGGCTTCGAGGAATATCTCGCCAGTGGCGTAGTTGACGATGTCCTCGGCCAGGTAGTTGCCGAGCAGATCCTCGTCGGTCGCCTTGATCGCCTTCAGACCCTTTTCGCCAAGCGCCCGAGCCTGACGTGCCGTGATCTTCTTGCCGGCTTCGACGACGACTTCGCCGGTATCGGCATCGACCAGGTCGCCGACGGCCTTGAGGCCGCGGAAACGCTCGACGTTGAACGGAATGCGCCAATGGTCGCCGGCGCGCTTGTAGGTGATCTTGTTGTAGAAGGTCGACAGGATTTCTTCGCCGTCCATGCCGAGCGCCATCAGCAGCGACGTCACCGGAATCTTGCGGCGACGATCGATGCGGGCGTGCACGACGTCCTTGGAATCGAACTCGATGTCGAGCCACGAGCCGCGATAGGGGATGACGCGCGCGGCAAACAGAAGCTTGCCCGACGAGTGCGACTTGCCCTTGTCATGGTCGAAGAAGACGCCCGGCGAACGGTGCATCTGCGAAACGATGACGCGCTCGGTGCCGTTGACGATGAAGGTGCCGTTCAGCGTCATGAGCGGCATGTCGCCCATGTAGACGTCCTGCTCCTTGATGTCCTTGATGGACTTGGCGCCGGTATCCTCGTCGATATCGAACACGATGAGGCGCAGCGTCACCTTGAGCGGCGCGGCATAGGTCAGGTCGCGCTGACGGCATTCGTCAACGTCGAATTTCGGTCCTTCGAACTCGTACTTCACGAACTCCAGCATCGAGGAGCCGGAAAAATCGGAGATCGGGAAGACCGACTTGAAAACGGCCTGCAGTCCCTCGTCCGGACGCCCACCCTTGGGCTCCGCCACCATCAGGAACTGGTCATAGGATGCCTTCTGGACCTCGATCAGGTTCGGCATCTCCGCAACTTCCGGAATCTTTCCGAAGAACTTGCGTACGCGTCTGCGGCCATTGAAAGTCTGGGTCTGGGCCATCGTCGCTCCTTAGCTCTAAACTCGGGACGAGCCTCGCCGCGGCTCGCCTTGCATGCTGGGCCACCTTGGCGGCAACCCTCTGTCTGTTTTCCCGGCGCCTGTCGGCGGCCGGTTAGAACGGGAGAAAACCCGTTTCCTGAAGGCCGGTTTTCGGCCCTCAGGAAAGAGGTTCTCGCAGATCTCGCGTTACGCGCTCTCCCTTCGGGCGAAGGGAGTGGCGGACGGCGCGAGGCCGCCCGCCGCTTTACGCTTACTTCAGTTCGACCTTGGCGCCGGCTGCTTCCAGCTGGGCCTTGAACTTGTCAGCGTCGGCCTTGGAAACGGCTTCCTTGACCGGCTTCGGAGCCGCTTCGACCAGATCCTTGGCTTCCTTGAGGCCAAGACCGGTGATGGCGCGGACTTCCTTGATGACGTTGATCTTCTGAGCGCCTGCCTCGGTGAGGACGACGTCGAATTCCGTCTTTTCCTCGACCGGAGCAGCTGCGGCCGCACCACCGCCAGCGGCGGCAACAGCCACCGGAGCAGCGGCGGAAACGCCCCACTTTTCTTCCAGAAGCTTCGACAGCTCGGCCGCCTCGAGGACGGTCAGCTTCGAAAGGTCGTCTACGATCTTTGCGAGATCAGCCATTGTTGTATTCCTTCATCAGGTTCGAACGTGTGTTTGTGATAGCGAGGAACGGCCTCATGCCGCCTCGTCCTTCCGGGCGTAAGCGCCGATGACGCGCGCGACCGAAGCCGCTGGCGCATTGACGATCTGGGCGATCCGGGTTGCCGGCGTGGCGATCATGCCAACCAGCCTGGCGCGCAGCTCATCGAGCGACGGAAGTGTGGCGAGTGCCTTCACACCGTCGGCATTGAGCGAGGTGGTGCCCATTGCGCCGCCGAGAATGACGAGCTTGTCATTTCCCTTGGCGAAATCGGACGCGACCTTCGGCGCCGCAATCGGATCCTCCGAATAAGCAATCAGCGTCTGTCCCTTGAACAGCTCGATGATCGATGCGGAGTCCGTGCCCTGAAGAGCGATTTTGGCGAGACGGTTCTTCGCGACTTTGACGGTGCCACCGGCGGCGCGCATTTTCGACCGAAGGTCGTTCATTTGCGCGACGGTGATACCGGCGTAGTGGGCCACGACCACTGAACCTGCGTTCGAGAACGCACCGTTCAGGCCCGTGACGAGTTCGCGTTTTTCCGCTCTGTCCACTGCCTATCTCCAGTTGACCCCAATCCTGTTAACGGGAACATCCCATTGACGAGGACAGGCGTCGGGTTGCCTTTTGTCGGCCGGGCCATCCAGTAACGGATCTCCCGAACGACGCTCGAGGATCCTGCCCCCTTTCGCCACATCGACAGTCAAGCCGGCGATGCGCAGACAAAAGGCAAACACGGTTCGAACCTTTCATTGGAGCAATCGCTCCGTTGTCCGGTCTTCACCCGTCTCATGCAGGCCCAAATCGAATTAAGGCTTCTGGGCCGCCTGCAATCTCGGACAGGATGTCCGGAAAGCCTTTCGACTTCCGGCACCGGGCCGCCAACTAGGTCGGAGGCCCGGAATTCTTTGCAGATCAGCCGTTTACCGGCCGATCTCGATCAAAACTTATCAGGACGCCACGAGTGTCGAGACGTCGAGCTTGAGGCCCGGGCCCATCGTCGAGGTGACAGACACCTTCTTGACGTAGTTGCCCTTGGCGCCAGTCGGCTTTGCCTTGGTCACCGCATCGGCGAAGGCGCGGATGTTCTCTTCCAGAGCCTTGACGTCGAACGAGACCTTGCCGACGCCGGCATGGACGATGCCAGCCTTCTCGACACGGAACTCGACGGCGCCGCCCTTGGACGCCTTGACGGCGGCGGCAACGTCGGTGGTGACGGTGCCGACCTTCGGGTTCGGCATCATGCCGCGCGGGCCGAGCACTTTGCCCAGACGGCCGACCAGCGGCATCATGTCCGGCGTGGCGATGCAGCGATCGAAATCGATCGTACCCTTCTGGACGATGTCGACCAGATCCTCGGCACCGACGATGTCGGCGCCGGCGGCGCGGGCTTCGTCTGCCTTGTCGCCACGGGCGAACACGGCGACACGCACCGAGCGGCCGGTGCCGTTCGGCAGGTTGACCACGCCGCGGACCATCTGGTCGGCATGGCGCGGGTCGACGCCGAGGTTCATGGCGACTTCGATGGTCTCATCGAACTTCACCGAGGAACGGTCCTTGAGCAGCTTCAGCGCATCACCCAGGGCATAAGCCTTGTTGGGATCGATGCCTTCGCGGGTCTTCGATACACGCTTTGCAATCTTTGCCATGATCTTAGCCCACCACTTCCAGACCCATCGAGCGGGCGGAGCCCTCGACCATGCGCATGGCCGCTTCGACGTCGTTTGCGTTCAGGTCTTTCATCTTCGCGGTGGCAATCTCGCGGACCTTGTCACGCGAAACCGTACCGGCCTTGACCTTGCCCGGCTCCTTGGAACCAGACGTCAGGTTCGCCGCCTTCTTCAGGAAGTAGCTCACCGGCGCCGTCTTCATGACGAAGGTGAAGGACTTGTCCTGATAGTAGGTGATGACGACCGGAACCGGCGATCCCTTTTCCATTTCCTGGGTCTGCGCGTTGAACGCCTTGCAGAATTCCATGATGTTGATGCCACGCTGACCAAGCGCCGGGCCGATCGGGGGAGACGGCGTAGCCGATCCCGCTTTCACCTGGAGCTTGAGCTGGCCTGCAATTTTCTTAGCCATCTCTTTTCCTGCCTTTGTCTATGCCGGTCACGCCGGCGGTTGCAGTCTGGTGGTGCGATCCATGCGGCCGGCTAAAGCCGCATTCGTCTCCCACCGTTCTCAGGCCGCGCTTCCGCGCCGCCTCCCCTGATCGCCAAACCGGCGTCAGGGATTTCGGATCAGCCCTTTTCGACCTGTCCGAATTCCAGATCGACCGGCACGGCGCGCCCGAAGATCGAAACTTCCACCTTGAGCCGCGCCCGCTCCTCGTCCACTTCCTGGACGAAACCGTTGAACGACGCGAAGGGACCGTCCGAAACGCGGATCGCTTCGCCGATCTCGAACGTGACCGAGGGCTTGGGCCGCTCGACGCCTTCCTGCACCTGGTTCAGGATGCGCTGCGCTTCCGCCTCGGTGATCGGCACCGGCTTGGAGTCACCCAGGAAGCCGGTGACCTTCGGTGTGTTCTTGACCAGCGAGAACACCGCATCGGTCAGATTGGCCTTCAGGAGCACGTAGCCCGGGAAGAACTTGCGCTCGGCATCGACCTTGCGGCCGCGGCGAACTTCGACGACCTTCTCGGTCGGAACCACGATCTGGTGGATGTCGGCGGACAGGCCCTTCTGCTTGGCCTTGTTCTCGATATCCTCGGCGACCTTCTTTTCAAAGTTCGAATAGGCGTGGACGATGTACCAGCGCGCGGTCATTTCAAGACTTCTCCGTAATCGCCGGACTTAGCGTCCGATGCCCAGAATCTGTTCGACCGCGAGGCCCATGAGCTGATCGGCGGTGAAGAAAAAGATCATCGCGATCACTGCGAAGGCCAGAACCATCACCGTCGAGATCATCGTTTCGCGCCGCGACGGCCAAGTCACCTTGGCGGTCTCCGCGCGGACCTGCTGGAGAAAGACGAAAGGATTTGTGGTTTTCGAAGCCATATGCCGCTCTGTCTTCAAGACCCGTTGGCCGGGTCTCCTGGATGATCCCGCTGGCCGGGATGTGCCGCCTGAGCGAATTTCGCGCCGAATCAGCGCAATCATTTCGCCCATGCAAATCAGACGCGTAAAGCCGGTTTCCCAGCTCCACGCGTCGCGTGTCTGTTTCGTCTACATAAAACCGATTCTTGATCCACGCAAGTGGCAAGTCTCCGCTTTATGACCAAACACCGCCTCGGAACCATCCAGTCGTTCCGTCCCGGCTATGGCGCTCTTATGCCCCAATCGACCTTATATGGCAAGCGGGTCGCCGATTTTCAAAGGCCAGACCATGGAAATATCGTTTTGAAACGCCATTTTGGGAAATGGCACGGGCAGCAGGGCTCGAACCTACGACCTGCGGTTTTGGAGACCGCCGCTCTACCAACTGAGCTATGCCCGTATCGTGCGCATGTCGGCGCAGACGGCGCTTCCTAAAAGCTTCCGCACGCTCTGTAAAGAGCGGTTCGCAAGCAAACGTGCCTTAATCCCCTGCGCCAGAATCGGGACAGCTGACGACCAGCCCGTTCGGCGGGAAGTTACTTTGGCTCCTGTGGCCGATAGGGCCGCCCGGCACGCCCCAGCCCCAGGCCGGCAACGGTTCCGTTTCGGGATCGCATGTCTCGCCGAGGTTGGAGTTCGTCTTGGCCAGACGCGATCCCCATTCGACATAGCCCATGAAGGCCGAACGGAATTCGGGATCGTCAGGCAGGCCGACCGCGTCGGCTGCATCGGCCAGGAAGCTGATCCAGCGCCGGCGCTGCTCCTCGCTCAGATGCTTGCCCAGATGGTGCATGACCATCTCGCGGTGGCCGCCGAACTGCTCGCTGTAGGTTTTCGGTCCGCCGAAAACCTCGCCGATGAAGGCCGCGACATGGGCGGGATGATCCGGCGACATGGTCTTGAACACCGGTCCGACGATCGGGTCCTGCGCCACCTTGTCATAGAAAGTCTGGGTCAGCCGGTTCAGGGCCTCGCTGCCGCCGGCCCATTCGTAGAGTGTCGGGATGTCCTGGCTCATTCTCGATCCTCCGCCTGCCTGGCGCCGCCAGCAGCGACGATAGCGGAACAATCGGAAGTGTCTCAACCTGCCTCGATGGCCAGTTCCGGCTCCGCCGCACACTACAATTTGGCCGGCGCGTCGGCCTCGGCATTGGCGGAAGGCCGGATCCGGCAATTCTCGGGTCTTGGCACCGCCTCGCAAATGGTGGCACCGGTCAGCGCGTCGACCGATTGCAGGCCGGTCGTCAGGCCGACCTTCAGCATCATGCCGGGTTCCAGCCGGCGCTCGACCGAGCGCCGCTCGATCGCCGCGAACAGGGCGGGACCGATCGCCATCTCCTCGAGATAGGCCTTGACCATCTGCTTTTGCCCCATCGGGTAGAGGCTAAGTCGCGCCTGGGGACCGACAAGCCGCCTGATGCCGCCGGCAAGCATGAGCGCGCAGGCCGAATCGCACTCCACGCCCGCATCGATGCTCAGCCCGGCATAGGCGCCCTCGTTGGCCAGGCAATTCCACGCTGCCGGGTCACAGCCGACGAAATCGGTGCGGCCAACGGCGACGTCTAGCTTCTTTTCATGGATAAGCCGTCCCGCCGCCAAGGCGCTGAACAGGTCGCCTCCCCTCGAGCTGATCACGACAGGAAGTTGCCGTTTGCCGAGCGTGGCGAGCAATTGGCGCAGCTTCTGCGGGGTCTGGGGGGTGATCGCGCCTTCCGCCGAGATCCATTCCGGGCAGTCTGGATTGCAGAGCGGATTGGTGCCGCGAACGACGACGAAGCGCATGTCTTCATCGCGCCGCGCCGCCTCGGGTTCGATCGCTAGCGTTGGCTTGGCCGCGGTCGCCGTCAGGCCATCAGGCTTGTTCCCCGGCACCTCCCGGCAATTCGCGGCCAGGCGGCCGGGCTCGCACAGGCTTGCCGCGATCAGCAGGCCAACAGCGTCCGTACTGGTGACCAGCTTCATTGCCAGCATGTCGTCGAGGGCGATCTGGTGGATTTCGCTGGCCGGGGTGCCCTTCATCGTTTCGAGCATGCTTTGTTCGATGCCCATCTGGTCCAGGTAGGCCGCCAGCTTTTTCTCCACGGACTTGCTCATCTCGTAGGTCTTGTAGCTGCCGGCGTTCTTGCGGCTGACGATCTTTGTGTTGAGGATCTTCTTCTTGCCCGCCACGATGCGGTAGGTGGTCCGGTATTGCAATTTCGTGCGGATATAGGTCGTGGTGATCTGATGGACGCCGAGATAGGCCCATTCGCCGGCCACCCGCCTGATACCGCCGGCAAACATCAGAGGACAGGCGGAATTGCACATGGCGCCATAGTCGATGACATCGCCGAAGTAGCGGGCGTCACGGTCCTGGCACCCCTTCGCGTCGGGCTGGCAGCTGGAAAACACCGTCTTGCCGATGGCGATATCGAGCTTGTTCTTGCGGATCAGCCGGCCAAGCGTCAGCGCCGCTTCGACATTGCCGCCGGGAGAATCCACGACAACGGGCAGTTTCCGCCCGCCAAGCATCTTCAGCGTGCGTTTGAAGAGAGCCGGCGTTCCGGCTTCTATCGAGCCCTCGGCCGATATCCATTCCGGGCAGATCGGCTCGCACCCCGGTGCGTTGCTGCGGACAATGCCGAACCGCATCGTCGGCCCAAGATCCGGCGCCGCATCCGCCGCAAAGGCTACCGGGCCCGTGGCAAGCAATGCCAGCAGGCAGATCAATGCCAGCGACCACAATGCCCGACAACGGTGAAGGCGCCCTGAAACCATTCTGCAAAAAGCCCCTTGATGCAACCTATACTAGACAAGGTCCAAAGGCTTGCAACAGGGTCCGAGCGACAAGGTGGCACCGGTCTCTGGGGCGAAAGAAAAGGCCGGCGAAACGCCAGGTCCCAAGGACCGTCCTTTTCTGTTTCGAACCTGACAGGCACAGGCCGGTGTAGCTATCCTTGATGGTGATGACGATGCCGGCACCGACGGTGCAGCCGCCTTCACGGATAGCGAAGCGCTTCCATGGCGATCGGCACGATCAGCTCCAATGCGGGTTAAAGCTTCGGTAGCGCGTTCGCCTCGGCGTTGGCGGCCGGCGGAAGCCGGCAGTTGTCGGCCTTGGGTGAGGATCTGCAAATGGCGGCGCCCGTCAGCGCATCCGCCGACTCCGGCCCGGTCACAAGTCCGACTTTCAGCATCATGTCTGGTTCGAGCTGACGCTCGACCGAGTTCAGCTCTATCGCGGCGAACAGACCCGGGTTGATCGCCATCTCCTCCAGGTAGGCTTGAACTATCAGTTTCTGTCCCATCGAGTACATGCTGAGCCGCGCCCTGGGATCGACCAGCCGCTTGGCGCCGCCGGCAAGCATGAGCGCGCAGGCTGAATCGCACTCCACTCCAAAGTCGCTAACCAGCCCGACATAGGCACCGTTATCAGCCAAGCAACCTGCCTGGGGCGCATCGCAGCCTACGATATTGGTGCGGGCGACGGCGACGTCGAGCTTCCGTTCATGGATAAGCCGCCCCGCCCTCAAAGCGCTGAACAAGTCGCCTCCCCGTGAGCTGATCAACAAGGGAAGCCGCTGGTTGCCAGGCACGGCAAGCAACTCGCGCAGCCTCTGCGGGGTCTGGGGCGTGATCGCGCCTTCCGCCGAGATCCATTCCGGGCAGTCGGGATTGCAGAGCGGATCGCTGCCGCGAATGACCACAAAGCGCATCTCAGGCGCCCCGTTTCCCGGCGCCGGCTCGAACGGCTTGGTAGGCAGAGCCTTGGCCGGCTTGGAAAGTGGGGCTTTAGCCTTTTCAGAAGGTGCGGTCTTCGCTTTTATCGTTGCCGCCTTGGCCAGCTTGGCGGCAGCCGTTTGTCCGCCGGCTGGCTTGTTCGCCGGTATTTCTCGGCAGTTCGGGGCCAACTTGTCCAGCATGCACGGGCTGGCGCTGGTAAACAGGTCTACGGTGTCCGTGCTGGTGGCTAATTTCATCGTCAGCATATCGTGGAGGCTGATCTGCCTGATATCGCTGGCCGGCGTCGCCTTCATTCTGTCCAGCACGCCCTGTCCGACACCCATCTCCCGGAGATAGGCCGAGATCCTCCTCGCAAACCCCTTGCTCATTTCATAGGTCTTGTAGCTGTCGCCTTGAGTGATGGTCTCTGTGGTGATCCGATATTTTTTGCCCCGTATAACGCTATAGGTGGTTCGGTACTGCCGTGTGCTGGGAAAATAAGTGGTGGTGATCTGGTGAACACCCAGATAGGCCCACCCACCGGCCACGCGGCGAACGCCGCCGGCAAACATCAGCGGGCAGGCTGAATTGCACATGGCGCCGCCATCAGAGGCAATGCCGAGATAGGCGACGCCCTTGCCGTCATTAGCCCGGCAGTCGGTCATGCCGGGCCAACAACCGGAAAACTCGGTCTTGCCAACGGCGATATCGAGCTTGTTCTTGCGGATCATCCGACCAAGCTGAAGCGCGGCGTTGACATTGCCACCCGGGGAATTGACGATAATCGGCAGTTTGCGGCGTCCGAGCGTTTTCAATACACGCTTGAGCAGAGCAGGCGTGCCGGATGCGATGGCACCTTCCGCCGAAATCCATTCCGGACAGTTGGGCTCGCAGCCGTTCGCGTTGCTGCGCACGACGACGATTCGCATCTCCGAGAAATCATCGGAAAATATCGTCGGATCGATCGAAGCCTTCGGATTGGTCCAAGTCGTCGGATCAGACAATGTCTGCGGATCGGAAAAGGTCTGCCATGTCGGCGGGGAAAAATCTTCGGCCATCGCGGCGAAGCCAGCCATCGCAATCGCGACCACCAGCGCAAGGCGAACCAGCTCGCGCCACCACCTTGCCAAAGTGTCTGAACGTCGCCCCAAAACCACGCTTGGCAAAAGCCCCCTCGATGCAATCCATAATAGTTGCGGCAACGGTACTTGCAATAGCTCTCAAACAAGCACGCAATACTTGTGCTGCGGAGCGTCGGAAACGAAAAGGGCGGCCCGAAGACCGCTCTTTTCTTGTCGATCCGGCGAATGCCGGGCTCGATTATTCCTTGATGGTGACGACGATGCCGGCACCGACGGTGCGGCCGCCTTCACGGATGGCGAAGCGCAGCTTCTCTTCCATTGCGATCGGCACGATCAGCTCGACATCGACCGTGATGTTGTCGCCCGGCATCACCATTTCGGTGCCTTCCGGCAGCGACACGATGCCGGTCACGTCGGTCGTGCGGAAGTAGAACTGCGGACGGTAGTTGGTGAAGAACGGCGTGTGACGGCCACCTTCGT
>NZ_JAMYVQ010000057.1:0-18429 GCF_040324155.1 Mesorhizobium sp. M0011
GTCATGGTGGCGTTCCTTCGCGGGAATCGGTGACGTTGAACATCACCAGCCTGCCATGACCGCCCTCTCTCAGCGAATTTGCAGAACTCTCAGCACACTACCATTCTGGGGCTGCCTCGCCTATCCTGCGGCCTGGTCGGAGCCTGTCTGAAGAAGCGGCTCTGTGCTGGGAGTTGTCACCCGGAGGAGGCGTTTTGCAACCTCACTCCCACGCAAGTCTGCAGCAACTATGTCCGCCTATGGGATCGCAGGAGTTTGCCTCAACGACCGAAACAAGGCGCTTAGCATACGCGGTCCACTCGGAAATGGAGCCGCATCTGTAGGTTTCCGTAGCCTCAGCAGTTCCAGGGCATCTTCTACGTCGACGCCAAGATACCAGACTTGAAATTGGCCTAATCCTGCAGGCGTGCGAGACGCCCGCCGTCAAAAACAACGGCTGCGCAGGCCGGCTCGCCGTCTGATGACACCTAGGCCTCCCCAGCGGTCTTAGTTCACGACGCAGGACGGCACCCCTGCGATCCGCTGGATGCGGTCAGCGTGTGCTTCGGGTTCGGGGCGCAACATCAGGCGGTGTCATTTGCGCGGATGGCGGCAAACCAACCACCGCGGCAGGGGCGCCAGATTGTTGGCTCTCTACTTCGCGGCTCACACCTTGGTGAGCAGCTTGCATCTCCGGAACAGTGAAAACCGGCACGTCGCCCTTGAAACCCTGGAGCACAAAGGCGCCCGCCTGGACGACCGGCATCGATGCTCCTGCCGCAAAGCCGGGTCCGAGCACCAGGGGGATGCCCAGCTTCTTGGTCGTGGATTCGAGACGTGCCGCGCGGTTCACAGGGGAGCCGATTGCAGTGTAATCGAAGCGCCGTTCGGAGCCGAAATTGCCTACCGAGCAGATGCCGGTCTCGATGGCGACGCCGATTTCGATCGAGCGATGGCCATCCGCGGTGAAGGCGGCATCTTCGCGCTTCACCCGCTCGATCAGGGCAAGACCCGCGTCGAGCGCACGCTCGCGATGATCGGGTTGATCAAGCGGCGCGTTCCAGAAGGCCAGCACCGCATCGCCCATGAACTTGTCGATGGTCCCGTCGCGCTTGAGGATCTCATCGGTCGCAATACCAAGGAAATGGTTGACTACCTTGGCGATCTCTTGGGTATCGAGCTGTTCGCTCATCGTCGTGAAGCCGCGTATGTCGCTGATCAGGATTGTGATCTCGCGCTTCTCGCCAGACAGGATTGCCTCGGTGTCCGAGCTTGCGAGGCGCTGCACCACGGAGGGCGACAGATACTGTGAGAACTGTCGCGCCAAGGTGGACCGGCGCTGCTCGCTGCGCCTGTATAGGACATAGCCTTCGAAGCCCGCAACCATGATCGTTGCAAGCGCCGGCTGCAGCGGGTCATAGAGTGCACCCTGCAGGCTGTACTCGAGAGCGCCTAATACGAACGGCGTGACGGCCAGGAGCGCCAGTGCGAGGCCGCCAAGAACGACACGCCCGGCGAGCACTCCGGACAACCCGATAAAACCGACGGCACTGAGGAGAAACCAGAGCCGCTCGAGCATACGCGCGTGCGTTGGCTCTGCCAGGTAGCGCCCGGCAAGCATCTGGCTAATCGCATCGGCGTGGATGTCCGCTCCTGATCGCGCTGGACTCCTTGGCGTGGGCAGATACTGCGTCAGTCCCACAGCCGACAGGTCGACAATGGCGATGGCGTCGCGCAGCCGCGGATCGCCATGGCCCGAAAGGATAGTGCGGGCAGACAGGCGGGGCGCTTCGGTCGCGGTTTGCCAGAGGCGGATGCTCCCCTCCGGCTCGAGCGGCACAATGGCGCCGGCCATCCTGAGCGCGTCGAACCCGGCTGCATTCATCCGGGCTATGTACCCGTCCTGTCCAGCGTGAAGGCGCAGGAGCTCGAGTGGGAAAGACGGCCACAGCTGCACGCGTTGAGGGGTGTTGCGAAGCCAGAGCAGCGGCACATGGCGCAGTACGCCGTCGGCATCGGGCAAGGTGCGAATCACGCCGAGGCCCGCGGCGGCGTTCGAGAATTCGGCAAGCGAGCCGGTCAAGCCAGTGAAGCCGGGAAGCGTATCGGGTACTTGCCCGACGATCGACCAGCCGGCTTTGGGTTCTGTTTCTGAAACTGTCGCCTCATTGCCTAGGCTGACGGCAAGCGCCGTTCGATTATTGGCCAGCGCCGCTGCTAAGCGCTTGTCTCCGGAGATGCCCTCAGGCGAGTTGTCGGCCTCAGGGAGTACCAGCGCAAGCCCGACCACCGCCGCGCCGGATCCGGTGATGCCATCGACCAGATCGGCCAAGAGGCCACGGTTCCAGGGCCATCGCCCATGTGCCTTGAGGCTGGCATCATCTATCGAGACGATCACGACAGGATTGCTCGTCGTCTGGCGTGGGGCGAGAAACTGGTAGAAGTCGTACGTCCGCTCACGCAGACGCGACAACGGCGCGTCAAAAGCCAAATGGCAAGCGAGCAGCAGGAGCACGACCACAAGGCCGGATATTTTGCGCCTGCCAGCTTGCCGCCAATCAGCCCAGGGACTACCGACCAAGCGGCTCATCGTGAGGCCAGTCTAATCGCAGTAGTAACAGCAACGCTCACCCTCACACTCGCCCCTGCGCCCCCCGCTGCCCGCAGGTGGCATTGGGCTGTCAGGGAATTCCACGACCACTCCTGGCAATGCGCCGTCCGTGGAGTCGCAGACTTTGAGCGAGCCACCGAGTGCCGATGCACAAAGTGCGCTTACGTCCAACCCAGGACCCGGTGCCCCTGGCAGGCCGGTGCCCGCTATCCGGTCGATACTGTCCAATATCGGGAAGGTGTCGATGCCGCCATAGCCGGTCAGCAGCTTGCCATCTTCCGACGTGCAGGCGTAGCCCGGGTTTGTGATGACCAGCCGTTTGCCATTGATCGTGCAGTTCATGCGGCCGGCGCGCAATATGCCGACAGTCTGGCCGGCTGCCACCAGCACTTCTATGATGCCGCCTCTCGCCCCGAGCACCATGTGCGGCGTCGCAACCTGCATGACACCCCCTTTAGAAACCTGGCCGCCATAAAAACGTGCCAGGCCGCTGTTCATCCCGATATCGATCTTTCCGGAACCGGAGCCCGGATTGTAGACGAATTCATCGATTGTCAGGCTGGTGTTCGGACCAATCTTGGCGCTCGATTCATCCCGGAACACCAGCATTCCAAGACCGGTGGGATCACTGCGCAACTGGTCGCCGAGTTCGACGCCCGCACCAACATTCATTGTCCCACCGTTGTTGCGGACGATGTTGGTCTGATAGGCCGTCATCGACCCGACTGTCTCAGCGGCGGATGGTACCGTGAAAGCAAGGCAGGCGATAAAAAGAGCGATCTGGCGGTACCTCATCGAGGCCTCTTTCAATTGAGCGTCAACGTGTAGCTCATGAGCATTTCGAACGATTTTCGGTCGCCGCTGGCGATGGCGAAGGCGGTTTCTCGATAGGCGAGATCAACGCTGATCTTTTGGGCTTCCGTCAGCTGAAAATCGCTTTCCGAGGCAATGCGCCAGAAGTCGCTCTTAATATTTGTGCCGATGCCGACCGAGAGATCGGGAATGTCGCTGTGGCCGGCCGAGAAGGCGATCTGGTGCGACCATGCGAAAATATCCGGTACGTTCATCAACAGGCCGCCATAGCGGACCTCGCCTGTGTAGCTGCGGCCGATTGCTCCAGATCCGGAAGCGAAGTCATTCGAGCCGACAAAGCGCAGTCCGAGCGCCTGGCCATTGCGGAAGCGGTAGCTGCCGCCTGCCTCATAGAAGACCCTGCTGTCGGCGAAAATGCCTTGCGAGGCGCTTAGATCGATGTAGCCGCCACCGGCGAAGAGCGTCGTTTCGACCGTCGGTCGAACGAGGAAACGTCCACCAAGGCCAATGCCGGTTTCTTGAATATCGCTGTCGAAACGGTCTGTAACGGTAAACGCGGAGAGCAGCAGGCGAAGCGAATCGATCCCACTATTGGGCAGCCCCTTGTCCCAGGTAATCGCTGCGTTGCCGTGGACAAAAGTCTTGTCGCTACCCGGAACCGACAGGTCTTCCGTGAAAAAACGCTCTGTCGCCGTCAACGACCCTGAAAGCACCAGCGCGTCGGCACTTGGCGTGCCGAGGTCCCACCGGACAAAGCCTTCCGCCCGCGCGTAGGGCGAGACGAAGCTTTCTTCGTCCTGCGCCCCGCCCGGCTCAAAATCGGTGAATGCGCTGAATACGCCGCCGGTCAGGGCGAGTTCCCAGGTGACACCACGCAACGCACGCTCGATCCGGCCGAGGAGGCGAACAGCTTCCTGCTGCTCACCTGCGGTCAGACCGCCGACTTCGATGCCGTACTGCACCTGCCGCCGGGCCAATTCATAGGAGCCGACATGATAGTACAACCGGCTGGCCGCAAGCCGGGCGCGCGCATCGCGGGGGTATTGGATCAGATACTGCTCGATTGAGGAGATCGCCTGATCGTATTGTCCCGCGTTGACCGCAACCGTGACGAATTGGGCGAGCGTTCCATTGTCGGCCGGACTGGCGATGCGGGCCGAAAACGCATCGTCATAGGCCGTAAAAAGACCTTGTGCGCCGGCCGGCAATACCCCGCTAAAAAGCAGCGCTGCGGCGAAGCCGAAAATCGTGCGAGACGAAGATTGCATGCCGAGAACCCACCCCGACCCGACTAGTGCGAAGGATTTCGTATGACTACAAGAAAAAAGGCGTCTGAACTGTCACCATATCACACGAGCCTCAGCAGCTGTTGCAGCCGCGCAACAAACTATCGGGCTTATTCCTTTTTTTGGGCTGCGCTGGTTGCAAAACATCTGCTTGGAGTTGCTGGACCTAATTGCAGTATTCGGCACCATTGGCAAACAACTCAAATCCTGAGTGGCGGATCGCAAGCCGACAAGGTTAATGTTGTTTGCGCGATTCTGGCGTATCTGGTCACTGAAGGAGTCTTAAGGTCACCCACGGTTTATCCAAAGGTCTTCCGGCGCGTTGCGCAAGGGGTCAGAGAGCTGCCGGAGGTGCTTCTCACGATGCGTGGGCGATGCGGGCCTGGCTCTCGCAATTTCGCTGAACGCGACAAGTCAGTTTATTGCCCCAATTCCCAGGGACGCGTCACTGGACGTGCCTCGCTACAGCACGAGTATGGTGGCCAGCCCCAGCATCAGGCCCATGCCTACAATATCGGTCAAGGTGGTGAGGAAGATCGCCGAAGCGACCGCCGGGTCGGCGCCGACCCGGCGCAGGCCCAACGGGATCAGCACGCCGGAGATTCCGGACATGAGGCACGATCCGGACATGGCAAGCAGGATCACAAGTGCCAACATGGGCGCTTGGGCCGCCGACTCCGGTTGCCTCGAGGCGTAGAACCACATCGCCGCAGCCGCAAGAAGGCCGACAAGCAAGCCGTTGGCGATCCCGAGCGCGCCCTCTCTCATCACCAAGTGCAGCTTCGGTCGTTTGTCCACATCCCCCAGGGCAAGGCCACGCAGCGTCATAGCCAGTGCTTGGCAGCCGGTGTTTCCGCTCTGCCCGGCCAAGACCGGGAGGAATGCCGCCAGGGTGACGATCTTCTCGATGGTTCCTGTGAACGAACTGACCACGAATGCGGCCATGAAGGCCGTCAGGAGATTCAACTGCAGCCACGGATGACGCTTCAAGAAGGCTGAAAACAGCGGCGTGAAAGAGCGCTCCTCCTTCTGGACACCTACCATCTGGCCAGACTGAGCGGAAATCTCAATGACTTGCTGCTCAAACAAGCGCCAGCCGCGAACCTGCCCGAGCAGCCGGTTCTCCGCGTCCACCACCGGATAGACAGGGTAGTGACGCCGTACCGCTGCCTTGCAGGCGTTGCTCAAAGAGAGACCGACATGAAGAGCGAACGGCTTGGGCAGCATGATCTGATCGACAATGGCGTCCGGTTCGCTCAGCATCAGATCGCGCAAGACCACCAGGCCAACCAGTGTATTGCCCTCGTCAGTGACGTAGAGATAAGTGAGTTCGGTCGGCACCTGGGCGCGTCTGACAGCTTCCACCGAGGCAGCAACCGTCGTCCCGACAGGAACGCTGGCGGAAATCGGGTCCATTATCTCGACAAGCGACTCGGGGATCGCGAAATCCTCGCTGTCGTCAGGGGACCTGATGGGCCGCACATGAGATGGCAAATGCTCGGCTACTTTGCGGGCGTGCCCCTTTGGCAACAGCTTTAGTGTGTCGCGGATGAACTCGGGAGACTCTCTGGCCAGCAATTCAGCTGCGTCATCAGGTGCTCGGGCATGCAGTGTGCGCACCAACTTCTGAACGCCGGTCTCTTCTTTCATTCGCTATAACCCCAGTTGAAGGTCACATAATATGTTAAGTATCGGATCGCACCAGTGTGGAAATACCCCAGTTTCTTCCTACCCCCAGCAGTCCGCCTTGGCTCTCGAAGTTATTGCGGCCTAAAACGAGTTGACGTACGCCGCCTGACGAAGCGTCGACCCGGCAGACGCCATCTCACCTAGGTGATCCGGACCGGTCCGGAATTCGTGCCTGAGCGATCAATGGCCGTCCTGGGAAATGCATGTGGGCAACATCCTTGCAGCCGCCTTCAATTCAATCTCTGACAATGGCGGGTTGGAGAGTCTGATATCGTTTGCGCATCGAGACCTACGGCGCTTCACTGTGATGTCTGCTTCTTGGAAGCGGCTGCTAATATCTCAATGACTGAGACGAGGCGCAAAGCAGTCGTTCCTTTGGACGATCCTAACCAAATGGCGTCCAGAGAAAGCCCGTGACAGCCATTTCAATCCACACATTTATGTGGGGTGAAAAGTGGGCCAATTGCTACGCAAATAGAAATTATCATTTTATTTCAGCGGCTTGCCGAGGCAACTGGCGGAGAGAGCGGGATTCGAACCCGCGTTACGGTCTCCCGTAAACACACTTTCCAGGCGTGCGCCTTCAACCACTCGGCCACCTCTCCGTCCATGCATGTCGCGTCGGCCGGTTTCGCCGTGCGGGTTGGGGAGATGCACCTCCCTTGGGGCTGAGGCGTGGAAATCCGCGCCGGCGCCGCCAACCAGCGAACGCCCTTCCCCGCACCTGAGCCGAAGCAACAGGCGCGGGGCTCATCTAGTCGATCCGGCGCCGAATGCCAAGCCATAACGGCAGTCTATTCGCTTTGCCGGCCACACAGTGTTTCACAAGGCGGCCGGCATGCCCGTTTTTACAGGCGCCGCCGCTGCAATGGTGTGCACAGGCAGGACCGCGGGGCCGGCCGCCCTTGACTTCCCCCGGAGTTGCCTGTCGGGTGCCGAGGCTTTGCGGGGGCATTGTGCGGACATGACATCGAGCAATGGACAGACGCCAGTCAGGCGGCCGGACAGCGGGCTGTCCTTCGTGCCGGTGGGCTGGCTTGTCTTCGTCATGGCGTGGTCGGTCTACGGCCTGATCTCCGTCTGGCCCGCGGTCGGCGCCACCGGCCTGCCAGACAGCGTGTTTTACCTTATCTATGGCGGGCTCGTCATCGATATCGTCACCATCCTGTGGGGGCTTTACCTGCTCGGCCTCGCCTTCGGCCGCTCGGCCCGCTTCCCGCGACGGTTCATCATCTGGCAGGTCGCCACAATCGTCTGGCTGGTGACCTGGCAGGCCTGTGCACTGACGATTTCGGATTTCGTCTTTTCGGGCCAGGCGCTTGCCATCATGGCTGCTCAAATCGCCATCGGCGTTCTCTGCATCTATCTGCTGCGCCGTGGATCCGAAGCCGATGCCGTTTATGTCAATCCGGAAACCGAAAGCCCGCCTGTCTTCGTCTCGGTCGTCGCCGCGCTGCTCGGCATCGTCCTGGGCGCGGTCATCGGCGCCGTGGGCGGATTCGCCATCGGCTCGGTGATCGCTGATGCCACCGAGATGAGCTGTTTCGAGGGCGCCTGCGGCTATTTCGCCGTGTTCACCGGCCTGGCCGGCCTGGCGATCGGCGCCATAGGCGGCGGCGTTTTTGCCGTCTGGCGTGTCCATCGGCGCAAAAGGAAGCCGGCCGCATAGTTCGCGCAGGGCAACGAATCCGGGTTCACCCGGGCTTTAGAGACTTCGCCGGCACGTCGGTTTGCAAGGCAACAAACGCAAAAACCCGCCTGTGCGGCGGGTCGTCGGCGCAAGTCAGCACCATGCCGAAATTGTTAGCATAGCTGCCCTCATATGTCAATGAAAAGCCACCCGGCCGACTGTCGTCCGGCCTTCTGTTGACCTGAGTTTGGAGTCTGCAAATTCGCGTATGGCGATTGCGATCCAGCCATGCGCATTCTATCTCTGAAAGGCCCCTCGATAGGGACCAGCCCGGAGGAGAGTTCTGATGTTTAGCTTCGTCTTTCGTCTTGCCGCAATGATCGCGCTGTCGATTTCCGTCATCATGGCGGTGCTCGACGCGACACGCACCGTGGCGGCCTCCGTTCTGGTGCTGACCCCGCTCAACACCAGTTGGCTGGCGGTCTCCCCCGACACGCGGGCCGCCTTCGAAACCTTCATCCGAACCAAGGCCAGCCCGCTGCTGTGGGACAGCGCCATCGCCTGGGTGCTGAACCAGCCGGGCTTCGCCGTGTTCGCGGTGCTGGCTTTCCTGCTCTATGCGATAGGCTACAGGCGGCCACCGCGTGCTGGGCAGTTCGCCGCCACCTAGAGCATCGGACCCAAAAGCGGTTGCCGGTTTTGGAAAATCCGATGCTCAAACAAAGCCGCCGTCATGCGGCATCTTTTGTTTCACCCGGAGAGGAGCCGCGCATGTTCTTTCTCAGCGACATGCTGAACAAGAAGCTCAATCTGCCGAAGCCCTCCGAGGCCCTGCCGGGCCGCGCCAGGGCGATCCCGACCGCATCCAGGCACAAGGTCTTGAAAAGATCGCTCAAGGGTCCTTATCCCGAGAGGCTGGAGACGGCGATGTTCGGACTGGGCTGCTTCTGGGGTGCGGAGCGGCTGTTCTGGCAGATTGAAGGCGTCTGGGTCACCGCGGCTGGCTATGCCGGCGGCTTCACCCCCAATCCGACCTATCAGGAGACCTGCACCGGGCTTACCGGTCATGCCGAAGTGGTGCTGGTGGTCCATGACCCCGAGATCGTCTCCTATGCTGGGCTTCTGAAGCTGTTCTGGGAAAGCCACGACCCCACGCAGGGCATGCGCCAGGGCAATGATGTCGGCACCGCCTATCGGTCCGCGATCTACACGAGCGACGAGGCGCAATTGTCGGCGGCGAGCGCCTCGCGGGATGCGTATGAGACCTCGCTGCGCGGTGCCGGCCACGGCAGGATCACCACCGAGATCGCGCCGGCGGCCGAATTCTACTTCGCAGAATCCGATCACCAGCAATATCTGGCGAAGAATCCTTACGGCACGTGCAACCTCAAAGGCACTGGCGTCGCTTGCGCCATCCCTGCCGCCGCCTCCGCCTGACACTTGGCGCAAGGACAAGCTGCGGTGCGGCTTGCCCGCACCAAGCTTTTCCAAAAGGTCAAAATTCCGCGTGAATTTTGTTTCGGGCCATGCCAGATTGCCGCCGAGCGGGAGGGAGTACACTCCTGGCTGACGTCGTATGCCTGCCGGAGAACCGGGCCGGCATGCGGCGCGTAACGGAAAAAATAACCGACAGGGTGTGGATCACATGAAACGTATCGTTCTCGGCCTCCTGGCCGCAACCGCAATGGTTCTTCCGGCTTTCGCCGCGGATGTCCAGCCGGCCATCCTCTATGATCTCGGCGGCAAATTCGACAAATCCTTCAACGAGGCTGCCTACAACGGCGCCGAGAAATTCAAGACGGAAACCGGCACGGCCTACGTCGAATTCGAGGTCTCCAATGCCTCGCAGCGTGAGCAGGCGCTGCGCCGCTTCGCCGAGGACGGCCGCAACCCGATCGTTATGGCGGGCTTTGCCTGGACGGACGCGCTGGCCAAGGTCGCCGCCGAATACCCCGACCTGAACTTCGCCATCATCGACGACCAGGTCGATCTGCCGAACGTGCGGTCGCTGAAGTTCAAGGAACAGGAGGGCTCCTACCTCGTCGGCATCCTGGCGGCGATGGCCTCTAAGTCCAAGAAGGTCTCCTTCGTTGGCGGCATGGATATCCCGCTGATCCGCAAGTTCGAATGCGGCTATGTCGGCGGCGCCAAGTCGGCTGGTGCGACTGATGTCATCCAGAATATGACCGGCGACACGCCAGCTGCCTGGAACGATCCGGCCAAGGGCGGCGAGATCGCCAAGACGCAGATCGACCAGGGCTCCGACGTGATCTACGCCGCGGCAGGCGGCACCGGCGTCGGCGTGCTGCAGGCGGCGGCAGATGCCGGCAAGCTCGGCATCGGCGTCGATTCCAACCAGAACGGCCTGCAGCCGGGCAAGGTGCTGACCTCGATGCTGAAGCGCGTCGACGTCGCCGTCTACACCGCCTTCATGGACGGCAAGAACGGCACCTTCAAGGGCGGAGTCGAGAATCTGGGCCTCAAGGAAGGCGGCGTCGACTACGCCATGGACGACAACAACAAGGCGCTGGTGACGGACGAGATGAAGGCGGCCGTCGAAAAGGCCAAGGCCGACATCATTGCCGGCAAGGTCGAAGTGCACGATTATACGGCTGACAACACTTGCCCCTATTGAGCGGCACGAACACACAGCCATGATCTGCAAACCGCCGGGCGCCAGCCCGGCGGTTTTGTCTTTGCCGGATCGAGAGAAACCTTCGCTCCGTGCCGGACACCGTTTGGGGATACAGATGCAGCCGAAGATCGAACCCATGGGCGAGCACGACGTAGCAGCGGTAGCCCAACTGCGCCTGGCTGCCTTTTTCGCGGGAACCGGAAGGACCCTCGGTGAAGATGCGGCAGGGCTTCGCGACTTGATCGCCGGTGACGGCTTCGAGGCGGCATTCGTGGCCCGGATCGGCGACACCCCGGTCGGGACATGCCTGCTGGTCCGCCACGAGTTGGAGCCCGCACATGATCTGACGCCATGGCTGGCCGGGTTGGTTGTCGATGCAAGATATCGACGCCGAGGCATCGCCACCGCGCTGGTCAAGGCAACGGAAGCCCATGCGGCGTCACGGGGCGTCGAGATGCTCCATCTCTACACGTGGGATGCGCGTGATTTCTACGCGGCTCTCGGCTGGAAAACCGTTGAGATAAGCGGCTCGGACGGCGAGACGATGGCGCTGATGTCGCGCCGGCCTCGCCTATAGCAGCTTCGCGACGAGACAACCCAGCGCGAACGCCACCATCAGTCCGGCGGCAACGAAAACTCCACGCCGGCCGCCAAGCGCGTGCACGCCAATGCCGTATGGTGGCCGGGACAGGCTTCGGATCACCGTGCGCGGTTTGACCTCATTGCCGCCGAGCTCGACGCTGCGCATCTGAGGTAACTCGGCTAGGCGTTGGGTAACCAGTTCCCAATGCCTACCAGGCAGCAGGCCGCGTTTTCCGTAACGGTCGAAGAAATACATCTGCTCGGCAAGTCGCACGACCGCGTCGCGGAAGGCGGGATCGACCTTCAGGTCACGTTCGGCCCGTTCGCGGTCTTTGTCGTTCATAAGACCGAGCACATATTCGCCGGCCCGCGCGATGCGATCGTTTTCACTGACCACGGCGTGCACCTTCCCTTTTTCCTCACCAGTGCGGCGGCTTGGTTACCGGCACTTCATCTCCTGTCTGCTCCTCCAGCGCCAGGAAGCGATCCGTCAGCGCGTCGAGCTTGCGCTGCATGCGCTCGATCACTTTCCACTGCTCGGCGATCTGGCCGGACAGTTCCTCGATGGTCTTCTCCTGCTCGGCGGCGCGTATTTCCAGCGTCGTCAGCCGGTCGGCGGGCGTGATCATGTGAATTCCCCAGTCTCACCGCGATGTCTTGCGCCGCGATGTTTTGCGCCGTGATGCGAATTCCGGCGCCGTCATACTAGCGAATGTGAAGGCCTCGGCCACGTTGCAAATTGACAAGCGCACCGGGATTTGTCGAGAGTGAACCGGCTCCGCCAATTGGCACGGGCGGAGCGTCATGCTAGGCGTTTTGACCAAGCGATAAAAAAATAAGAGTGGGACAGGCTGCATGGCGCAAGCCGCAATCGAGTTGATCGGCATCAACAAGAGTTTTGGTGCGGTGCGCGCCAACCGGGACATCAATCTTGAGATCGGTCGCGGCACGATCCACGGCATTGTCGGCGAGAACGGAGCTGGCAAGTCGACGCTGATGTCGATCCTCTACGGCTTCTACCAGGCCGACAGCGGCGAGATCCGAGTTGGCGGCCAGCCGGCCTCGATCAAAACCCCCAATGACGCCATCGCGCTCGGCATCGGCATGGTGCATCAGCACTTTATGCTGGTCGACAATTTCACGGTGCTGGAGAACGTCATCCTCGGCGCCGAAAGCGATGCGCTGCTGAAGAAGAGCATCGCCAAGGCGCGCTCCGAACTGGAGCGGCTGGAGCGTGAATACGGGCTGGAAGTCGATCCCGATGCAATCATCGAGGAACTGCCGGTCGGCCTGCAGCAGCGGGTGGAGATCCTGAAAGCACTCTATCGCGGCGCCGAGATCCTGATCCTCGACGAGCCTACGGGCGTGCTGACACCGGCCGAGGCCGACCATCTGTTCCGCATCCTCGGGCAGTTGAAAGACCAGGGCAAGACGGTGGTGCTGATCACCCACAAATTGCGCGAGATCATGGCCATCACCGACACCGTGTCGGTGATGCGCCAGGGCACGATGGTGGCGACGCGCGAGACCAGGAAGACCACGGTCGAGGAACTGGCCGAGCTGATGGTCGGGCGGCGCGTGCTCTTGCGGGTCGAGAAGGGCGAGGCCGAGGCCGGCGCCGTCAAGCTCGCGGTCAAGAACCTGACGGTGAAGGATACGCGCGGCGTCACCATGGTCGACGACATCTCCTTCGATATCAGGGCCGGCGAGATCGTCGGCATCGCCGGTGTTGCCGGCAACGGACAATCCGAACTGCTCGAGGCGATTTCCGGCATCAGGCGTGCCGTGTCCGGCTCGGTCATGCTCGACGGCAAGCCGATCGACCTGACCGGCGCCGCCGACCCCGGCGAACTGCGCGACCGTGGCCTCGCGCATGTGCCGGAGGACCGCCATCACGTCGGGCTGGTGCTGGCCTTCGAGGAGAACGAGAATTCGATCCTCGGCTATCACGATGATCCCCGTTATTTGAAGGGGCCGTTCCTCAACATCGATGCCATCCGCAACGATGCCAGGGACAAGATCGCCAAATACGACATCCGCCCGGCCGACTGCCGGCTGAAGACCGCCAATTTTTCCGGCGGCAACCAGCAGAAGATCGTGCTGGCGCGGGAGATGGAACAGGACCCTGGTGTTCTGATCGTTGGCCAGCCGACACGCGGCGTCGATGTCGGCGCCATCGAATTCATCCACAAGCGCCTGATCGCCATGCGCGACCAGGGCAAGGCGGTGCTGGTGGTGTCGGTCGAGCTTGACGAGATCCGTTCGCTGTCCGACCGTATCCTGGTGATGTTTGCCGGCCGCATCGTCGGCGAGCGCGGCCCCGAAGCGACCGAGGGCGAGCTCGGCCTGCTGATGGCCGGCATCGAGCACCAGGAGGCCGCCGAATGAGCGCGCCTTACGCCAAACTGCCGGCCTGGGCCGACTATGGCCTGATCCCGCTGATCAATCTGTTCGTCGCCTTCGTCGTCGCCGGCTTCGTCGTGCTTCTGGTCGGCGAGAATCCGTTGCGCGCAGCCGTCATCCTGGTCGAAGGCGCCTTCGGCAAAGGCACCGGCATCGCCTTCACCCTCTTTTATGCCACCACCTTCATCTTCACCGGGCTTTCGGTGGCGGTGGCCGCGCATTGCGGCCTGTTCAACATCGGCACCGAGGGGCAGGCCTACATCGCCGGCCTCGGCATCGCCATCGTCTGCCTGAGCTTCGACAGCACACTGCCATGGTGGCTGACCTTCCCGCTGGCGATCATTGCTGCGGCGACGGTCGGCGCATTGTGGGCGCTCATCCCGGCCTATCTGCAGGCCAAGCGTGGCTCGCACATCGTCATCACCACCATCATGTTCAACTTCATCGCCGCCTCGATCATGGTTTACCTGCTGGTCGGCCCGTTGAAGCCAGCCGCCTCGCAAGCGCCGCAGACGCGTAACTTCCTCGCCGGCGCGGAATTGCCCAAGCTCAACTGGATCATCGAGCTGTTCGGCGCCAAGATCCGTTCGGCGCCGCTCAACGTCACCTTCCTGCTGGCGCTGGTCATGGCCTTCCTGGTCTGGCTGCTGATCTGGCGCACCAAGCTCGGCTATGAAATGCGCACCTACGGTCACAGCCCGAAAGCGGCACGCTATGCCGGCATTTCCGAAACCCGCATCATCATCACCGCCATGATGATCTCGGGCGGGCTGGCCGGCATGATGGCGCTCAATCCGGTGATGGGCGATCAGCACAATGTCGCCATCGACTTCGTTTCCGGCGCCGGCTTCGTCGGCATCGCCGTGGCGCTGATGGGCCGCCTGCACCCTGTCGGCATCGTGCTGGCGGCGATCCTGTTCGGCATGCTCTACCAGGGCGGCGCCGAGCTCGCCTTCGAGATGCCGGCAATCAGCCGCGACATGATCGTCATCATTCAAGGCTTGGTGATCCTGTTTGCCGGTGCCCTCGAGCACATGTTCCGGCCCTACATCCAGGCGCTGTTCGCCTCGTTCAGTCCGCGATCGGTCGGTATGGAAGCGGTCAAGGGGAAAGGTGCCTGAGATGGATGTGTTCAACGCGATCATCCAGACATTGGACTCCACCATCCGCCTCTCGGTGCCGCTGCTGCTTGCCTGCCTCGCCGGCCTCTATTCGGAACGTGCCGGCATCTTCGACATCGGTCTCGAAGGCAAGATGCTGGTCGGCGCCTTCGCCGGCGCGGCGGCCGCTTCCGTGTTCCATTCGGCCTTTCTCGGCCTCGGCATGGCGATCCTGATCTCGGTCGCCTTCGCCATGATCCACGGCTTTGCCTCGATCACCCATCGCGGCAACCAGATCGTCTCCGGCGTGGCGATCAATTTCATCGCCGCCGGCTCGACCATCATCCTCGGCCAGGCCTGGTTCCAGCAGGGTGGACGCACGCCGGCGCTGCAGCCGGGCGAGCGCTTCGAGGCCATCACCTTGCCGGGTGCCGCGGCCATCCGCGGCGTGCCGATCATCGGACCGATCTATGCCGAGCTCCTGTCAGGCCACTCGATCCTGGTCTATCTTGCCTTCCTGATGGTGCCGTTCACCTGGTGGGTGCTGTTTCGCACCCGTTTTGGCCTCAGGCTGCGCGCCGTAGGCGAGAACCCGGCCGCCGTCGATACTGCCGGCATATCGGTCGCCTGGCTGCGCTACAGGGCGCTGATCTGCACCGGCATCCTCACCGGCATTGCCGGCGCCTACCTGTCGATGGTGCAAAATGGCGGCTTCGTGAAGGACATGACCGCCGGCAAGGGCTATATCGCGCTGGCAGCCCTGATCTTCGCCAAGTGGAAGCCGGTCAACGCCATGTTCGCCTGCCTTCTGTTCGGCTTCCTGGACGCGGCGTCGATCCGCCTGCAGGGATCACCGCTGCCCATCATCGGCAAGGTGCCGGCGCAGTTCATGCAGGCGCTGCCCTACATCCTCACCGTCATCCTGCTCGCCGGCTTCATCGGCAAGGCAATCCCGCCACGCGCCGGCGGCGTGCCTTATGTCAAGGAACGTTGAGCGGCAGGTCGGCTTTGCGCCGGGTTTTGAACACGATCATCGGAGAGAACACCTGAATGTCGCATGATCTGTTCGAGGCCGCCAAGGCCGCCATGGCCAGGGCCTACGCGCCCTATTCGAAATTTCCGGTCGGCGCTGCCTTGCGAACCGAAGACGGGCGCGTCTTTACCGGCGCCAACATCGAAGTCGCCTCCTATCCGGAAGGCTGGTGCGCCGAGACCACGGCGCTCGGCCACTACATCATGGGCGGCGGCGGCAAGATCGTGGAAATCGCCGTCATCGCCGAACGCATGGCGAAATGCTCGCCTTGCGGCGGCTGCCGGCAGCGGCTGGCCGAATTCTGCCGGCCGGAAACAAAGCTCTATCTCTGCGACAATGCAGGTGTGGCCGAGACCGTGACCATGGGCGACATGCTGCCTTACGGCTTCCGCGGCGATATTTTGAAATGAACAATGGGCTCAAATGAACAGCTGGCAGCGATGACGGAAAAAGCCCTGGATCATCTCGTCGAAAGGCTGGACGGCCTGGCGCCGGCCACGGCACTGGTGCTCGGTTCGGGCCTCGGCGGTCTGGTCGACCAGATCGAGGACCCGATCCGCATCTCCTATGCCGACCTGCCCGGTTTTCCCAGAAGCGGTGTCACCGGGCACGCCGGCGAAGTGGTGGCAGGGCTGTTTGCCGGCGTGCCGGTGCTGATGCTTTCGGGCCGCGCCCATTACTACGAGCACGGCGTTGCCGCGGCGATGCGGCCGGTGCTGGAAGTGCTTGCCGGCATCGGCATCACGAAGCTGATCCTCACCAATGCCGCCGGCTCGGTCGATCCGGACATGCCGCCGGGCTCGGTGATGCTGATATCGGACCACATCAATTTCTCGGGCACCAATCCGCTGATCGGCGAACCAAGCGACCGGCGTTTCGTCGGCCTGACTGAAGCCTATGATGCCGGCATCCGCCAGGCCATCGAACGGGCGGCAAATGCGACCGGCACCACCCTGCACAAGGGCGTCTATATGTGGTTCTCCGGCCCATGCTTCGAAACGCCGGCCGAGATCCGCATGGCGCGCATCATGGGCGCCAATGCGGTCGGCATGTCGACCGTACCGGAGGTCATTCTCGCCCGCTTCCTCGGACTGCGCGTCGCCGCCTGTTCGGTCATCACCAATTTGGCGGCCGGCATGACCGGGGCCGAGCTATCGCACCAGGAGACCAAGGACATGGCACCGGTAGGCGGCGCGCGGCTGGCGACGATCCTGCAGCGCGTGTTTCGCGACGGACTGCTGGAGATCTGATGCTTCCCCAGGAAATCATCCGCCGCAAGCGCGATGGCCTCAGGCTGTCGGAAGAGGAGATCGCCGGCTTCGTCGAGGGCGTGACGTCAGGCGCCGTTACCGATGGCCAGGCTGGCGCCTTCGCCATGGCGGTGTTCTTCAACGGCATGAGCCGCGACGAGGCCGTGGCGCTCACGCTGGCGATGCGCGATTCCGGCGACGTGCTCGACTGGTCGGACCTGCCCGGCCCGGTCACCGACAAGCATTCGACCGGCGGCGTCGGCGACAATGTCTCGCTGATGCTGGCGCCGATCGTCGCCGCCTGCGGCGCCTATGTGCCGATGATCTCGGGCCGTGGCCTTGGCCACACCGGCGGCACGCTGGACAAGATGGATGCTATCCCCGGCTACATCAGCCAGCCCGACGTCGCGCTGTTTCGCAAGGCGGTGCTCGAAACAGGCTGTGCCATCATCGGCCAGACCGCCGACCTCGCGCCCGCCGATCGGCGGCTCTATGCGATCCGCGACGTCTCCGGCACGGTCGAATCGGTGCCGCTGATCACCGCTTCGATCCTGTCGAAGAAGCTTGCGGCCGGGCTGCAATCGCTGGTGCTCGACGTCAAGGTCGGCAACGGCGCCTTCATGGAAAAATCGCGCGACGCCACCGCGCTCGCCAACAGTCTGGTCGAGATCGCCAACGGCGCCGGACTGAAGGCCTCGGCGTTGATCACCGGCATGAACGAGCCATTGGCGTCGGCCGCCGGCAACGCCGTCGAGGTGCGCAACGCCGTTGATTTCCTCACCGGCCGGTATCGTGACCGTCGGCTCGAGGACGTGACGCTGGCGCTGGCCGCCGAAATGCTGCAGTCGGCCGGGCTGGTATCGTCCAACCAGGATGGCATGCGGCGCGCCACCGAGACGCTCGCCAGCGGCCGCGCCGCCGCCACTTTCGCACGCATGGTGGTCGCGCTTGGCGGCCCCGCCGACTTCATCGAGAAGCCGGAAAAGCATCTGCCGGCGGCGGCGATCGAATTTGCCGTCAAGGCAACGGCAAACGGCTTCGTCACCGGCATCGCCACCCGCGATATCGGGCTCGCCGTGGTCGGCCTGGGAGGTGGACGCACGCGGCCGGACGATAAGATCGACCCCGAGGTCGGCATCACCAGGCTGTTGCCGGTCGGTGCGGAGGTTGGGGCCGGCGAGCCGCTGGCGCTGGTCCATGCCCGCTCATCGGCCGATGCTGAGGCCGCCGCGGCAACCGTGCTTTCGGCCTATACGGTCGGCGCCTCGAAGCCGCCCGCCGACAAGTCGGTCATCCGGCGGATTCTGCCGCGCGGCTAGAGCGTTTCATATTTTGACGGAAGCGTAGCCTGCGTTTTCGAAGTAGTTCTTGCATTCGGCTGCCTCGATGGTTTCGACGAGGTGGCCGATGTGGCGCCA
>NZ_JAMYVQ010000058.1:0-18279 GCF_040324155.1 Mesorhizobium sp. M0011
CCCAAATGGCATCGCGAACCTCCCGGCGCAAAGCACGCCAAACTGTTCGCGATGTCCTCGCACACCTGTTCGCGATGTCTCCGGTCCAAACAGGGGGGAGATCGGCTATTTGTCCGCCCCGCCAATTATGCAACCTCGGAAATTGGCGAAACCGTCGGTGACATCCAATCTCCCCCCTTGCGAGGGAGATGTCCGGCAGGACAGAGGGGGGTGCCCAGACACCGCACCTCTCACGATCAGGCCGGCGTCCTTTTCCCATGACCCGCGCCCTCACCCTGCTCCGCCGTCGCCTCGTCGGCAGCATCTTCGTGCTGCTGATCGTCGTCATAGGCACCTTCCTGCTGCTCGAAGCCGCCCCCGGCGACGCGGTCGACGCCTATATCGTCTCGACCGGCGGCGACGCCGGCATGATCGAACTGTTGCGCCATCGCTGGGGTCTCGACCAGTCGGAGCTGACGCGGCTCGCCAATTACCTCTGGGCGCTGTTGCATCTTGATCTCGGGCAGTCGGTGACCTTCTCCCGGCCGATCCGCGACGTCATCCTCGAGCGCCTGCCCAACACGCTGCTTCTGATGGTCAGCGCCACCGCGCTCTCCTTCGGGCTTGGCTCGGCACTTGGCATCTATGCCGGTGCGCGGCCAGGCAGTTTCCGAGATCGTTTCCTGTCGATCGGCTCACTGGCGCTCTATGCCGTGCCGGGTTTCTGGCTCGGACTGGTGCTGATCGTCGTCTTTGCCGTCGACCTGCGCTGGCTGCCGGTCGGCGGCATCGAAACCCTGGCCTCGGACAAGACGGGGCTCGACCGTGCAGCCGACATCGCTATTCATCTCGTCTTGCCGGTTTCTGCCCTCGGCTTCATTTATCTGGCGCTTTATCTGCGCATGATGCGCGCCGGCATGGCCGAGGTCTGGCGGCAAGATTTCGTCCTGGCCGCCCGCGCCAAGGGGCTATCCCGCCGCCGCATCGTGCTCGCCCACGTCGCCCGCAACGCATTGCTGCCGCTGGTCACCATGCTCGGCCTGCAGTCGGCGCAGATGCTCGGCGGCAGCGTCGTCATCGAGAGCGTCTTTTCCGTGCCCGGCCTCGGCCGGCTGGCGCAGGAGGCCGTCGCCTCCCGCGATACGCCGCTTCTGCTCGGCATTATCCTCACCAGCGCCGTCCTGGTCATCGTCATCAATTTGCTCGTCGACATCGCCTACGCCTTCCTCGATCCGCGCGTAGGCGCCAGCGAGGCCGGTGGGTGAGCCCGCTCCGCCGCTTTCTGCGCACGCCCGAGGCGGTCGCCGGCGCCATCCTCCTGGCGGCGCTGATCGCCATGGCGCTGTTGGCGTCGCTGCTGTTCCCCGGCGACCCGCAAGCGATTGCCGGGCCGGCGCTGCTGCCGCCGTTCCAGGACTGGTCGCTGCCGCTCGGCACCGACCGGCTTGGCCGCGACGTGCTGGCCGAGCTTTTTCATGGCGCCCGCACATCGCTGGCTGTCGGGCTCGCGGCCGCGGCCGCCGCCCTCGTCGTCGGCGCGGTGATCGGCACATTGGCCGGCTTTGCCGGCGGCCTCGTTGACGAGGTGCTGATGCGCATCACCGACGCCTTCCAGACCGTGCCGAGCTTCCTGCTGGCGCTGGCCTTCGTCAGCGTCGTCGGACCGTCGCTCGGCGTCGTCGTGATTGCCATCGCGCTCGGCACCTGGACGGGGCCTGCCAGAGTGGCCCGCGCGGAAGTCCTCTCCATTCGCGAACGCGATTATGTCGCTGGTGCAAGGGTCATCGGCATGCACCCGCTGGCGATCGCCTTTCGCGAGGTGCTGCCCAATGCCTTGCCACCGGTGCTGGCGATGTCGTCGGTGATCGTCGCCGCCGCGATTCTCACCGAGGCGGCGTTGTCCTTCCTCGGCCTGGGTGATCCCAACCGGGTCACCTGGGGCGGCATGATCGCCGAAGGCCGCGCCGTCCTGCGCACCGCACCCTTCCTGTCGATCGTCCCAGGCATAGCGCTGGTGCTGACCGTGCTCGGCGTCTATCTCGCCGGTGAAGGCATCGTCGAGACGACGGCGGTCAGGAGAGGCCTGTCGTGACCACGCTGGCTTCAATCCGCGACCTGACGGTGACCTACCGCCGTGACGGCAATGAGGTGACGGCGCTGAAGGGTGTCAGCCTCGACTTCGCCGCTGGCGAACGCCTCGCCATCATCGGCGAAAGCGGCTCGGGCAAGAGCACGCTGGCACTGGCCATTGCCGGGCTGCTGCCGGCTTCTGCCAAGGTTGGAGGTCGCATCGATTGGTTTTTGTCCTCATCGGGCGCCAAGGCACCCCCCTCTGTCCTGCCGGACATCTCCCCCGCAAGGGGGGAGATTACGCTCTCACCTCTGCCTTCGCCAATCACCAATGTCGCGGAAGGGGAGCGGTCGGCGAAGCTGCTGATCTCCCCCCTTGCGGGGGAGATGTCCGGCAGGACAGAGGGGGGTGTGACGGAATGCCAACCTTTCAAATCCGAACTCAACAAAATCCCCCGCCTCGGCCGCGACATCGGCTTCGTCTTCCAGGACCCGTCCGCCAGCCTCGATCCGGTGATGACCATCGGCAAGCAAATCGCCGAAGTAGCGCGCACGCATCTCGGCCTCACCTGGTCCCAGTCCTATGCCAGGGCCAAAAGCCTGCTCGAGCGCGTCCGCCTGCCGGACCCGGACTCGGCCTTGCGCGCCTTCCCACATCAGCTCTCCGGCGGCCAGAAGCAGCGTGTGGCGATCGCCGCTGCCATTGCGGCCGGTCCGAAATTGCTGATCGCCGACGAAGCGACCAGCGCGCTCGATACCATCGTGCAGGCCGAGATCGTCGCCTTGATCCGACGCCTGGTGACCGAGGACGGCATGACGTTGCTGTTCATCAGCCACGACATCGCGCTGGCGGCCGAGCTTGCCGAGCGCATCGCTGTTTTCCGTCATGGCCAGTTGGTCGAGCTTGGCATGAGGGCGCAGATTGTCGGCGCCCCAGCCCAGCCCTATACGCGCGCATTGCTCGATGCCCATATCGGCCTCGACACCAGGCCATTGCTGAACCGAGCCAGGCTCCACGCATGAACCTGCTGGCGGTGTCCAACCTCACCAAGCGCTACCGTCGCGGCGGCAAGACCATCGCTGCCGTCGACGATGTCTCCTTTCACATCGACCCCGGTGAGACGCTGGCGTTGGCCGGACCTTCGGGCAGCGGCAAGTCGACGATCGCGCGGTTGGTGCTGCGATTGATCGAGCCGGACGACGGACGCTTCGAATTCGAAAGCGACGATTTCCTGGCCTTGAGCGGCGCCGCGCTGCGAGCACGCCGCGCACGCCTGCAAATGGTGTTCCAGGATCCATTGGCCGCCTTCAACCCTCGCGCCACGGTGGCGCGTGTGCTCGACGATCCCTTGCGCATCCATGGCATCGCCTCCCGCGCCGAGCGCCCGCGCCGCATCGCCGCGTTGCTGGAGCGCGTCGGGCTGACGGCTAATCTCGCGCCGCGCGCCATTCATGAAATCTCCGGCGGCCAGCGGCAGCGTGTCGCCATTGCCCGCGCCATCGTCACGAAGCCGTCGCTGATCGTGCTCGACGAGGCGGTGTCGGCGCTTGACGTCTCCGTGCGCGGGGAGATCCTCGAGCTTTTGCTCGACCTGCAACGCCAGGAAAAGATCGCCTATCTCTTCATTTCACATGATCTCGGCGTCATCAGGTCGGTCGCCCACCGCGTCATCCTTCTCGACGCCGGCCGAATTGCCGAAAACGGCGATGCCCAAACCGTCATCGGCGCGCCGCAATCAGCCATCGGCAAGGCGCTGGTGGCGGCCGCGCCAAGATTGAACCGGGCCGGACCATGATCCCGAAAAGTGAGATCGCAGGCATGACAGCCCAGCATTTGCTTTGCCCAAGGCACCGAGACGGGACGGCGTCGTCACCGATGACCTACCGGGGCGTCGCCGTCCGCGAAATCTTGATGCGGCTGGCGTCGGCCGGCCTCGATTGAGCTCCGGCCGCCACCACCCGTTCGCTCAATAGCCGACGGTGAAGCGCTGCCTGATGTGGGCAGGCTTCTCGATCTCGTCGACCATGACGATCGCGTAGTCCTCGAAGGAAATGCTGCTCCCCTTGTCGGAGGCGAGAAGCGTGTCCTTGCCGAGGCGGAATTTGCCGGTGCGCTCACCAGGCACGAACATGGCGGATGGCGACAGGAACGTCCAATCGAGGTCGCTGACCGTCTTCAATCTGTCGAGAAAGTCGGCGCCCTTCTGCGCTTCTGCCTTGTAGATCGCCGGGAAGTCGGGGCTATCGACCAGCCGCTTGCCCGGTGCGACTTCGAGACTGCCGGCGCCGCCGACGACGAGATAGCGCTTCACGCCGGAGGCCCGCACAGCGGCAATCAGCCTGTCGGCGTCGCTGTCCAGAAAATGCACCGTGCTGATCACCACATCATGGCCGCGGATCAGATCGGCAAGACCCTGCTCGTCGAAGACGTCGCCCTTCCTGGCCGTCACGCGTGGCAGCGCCGCGATCTTTTCCGGGTTGCGCGCAATGCCGGTGACGGTGTGGCCGCGATCGGAGAGTTCTTTGAGAAGGCGCGAACCAACTGCGCCGGATGCACCAATGAGAGCGACTTTTGCCATGTCTTTCAGTTCCCTTGTTGAAGATTGCTGGGGATCACGCCGCCGCGATATGGGCGACGAGATTGTCGAAGCTGCCGAACAGTGCGTTCGAACCGATGAGCCGGGGCGCATCGTTGCGGATGACCGCCAGCGAAGGCACGCCATCGGCATGCAGGCGCTGTAACAGCGCGCGGCCGCGGCCGACCATCTCGCGGTAGGCCGTCAGCAATGTTTCGGTCGGCGCCTTGAGCATCTCGGCGGCGTCCGCCATGCCGGCGGCGGCGAGCACCTCGGCCACACCGCCGATCGTCACGACATCGCGTCCATCCACGTAGCGCGCCCGCTGGATCGTCTTCAGCGCGGCAAGCCGGCGGCTGGGATCTTCCAGGCCGGCGGCACTGATACCGAGCGTGGCGGCATGCGAGTCGAGCAGGGTTCCGCGGACGCCAAGGACATTGTGCCGGTAGGCCGGTGTGAACACTTGTCCGGTCAGGCGCTCGATGCGCTGGTCGTTCGCCCAGGCATGGGCGGCAAAACCTTCATCCATCGGACGCGCGCCGGCGCCGGAGAACAGGCCGGTCGGCAGCAGTTCGACGTTCAGGCCGGCGGCCGGCAACCGGTCGAGCATCGGGGTGGCGCCATAGCACCAGCCGCAGAGCGGATCGAAAAGATAGGTCACTTCTGAATTGCTCATAGTCGCTGCCATTCCTGTCCGGCCACCGGACTCATCGAGGCCGTCGCTCGTATGTGGCAGACGGCGGCCTTGCGATAAATGGCGCCCAATTATACAAACTGTCTGATCTGATCATACAAAGGGCAGCCAGCTTGGCCGAACTTCTGAACCTCAATCGGCTGGCTTATTTCACCACGGTGATGGAAACCGGCTCGTTCACTGCCGCGGCCGACCGGCTTGGCGTCGCCAAGGCCGTGGTCAGCCATCAGATCGGCAAGCTCGAAGAGGAGCTGGGCGCAACGCTGCTGCAGCGCACGACCCGGCGTGTCACGCCGACCGAAGAGGGTCGCCTCTTTTATGACCGCGCGATGATCATCCTGCGCGAAGCGGAGGCGGCCTATGGCGAAATCTCGCGCGGAGCCGTCGAACCGAGCGGAACGCTGAGGCTCACGGCGCCACTCGACTACGGCACCAAGATGGTGGCTCCGGTCATGGCGGCCTATCTCAGAACCTATCCGCATATGTGCGTCGAGGCGATCTTCGACGACGCCGTCAGCAATCTGGTGGACGAGCAGATCGATCTCGGCATCCGCGTCGGCTGGCTCACCGATTCCTCGAACCAGGCGCGGCGCCTGGGGACGATCCGGCAGATCGTGGTGGCGAGCCCTGGCTTCGCGGCGAGCCTGCCGCCCGACGTGACGCCGCGCCAGGCAAGATCGCTGGCCTGGGTCGGCAACACCCAGTTGCGCGGCATCGGCCAATGGCTGTTTTCCAGGGACGGCGAAACGGTGCTGACCGAACTCAATCCGGTCGTCATGTGCGACAAGAGCCCCGCCGCCCTGGCTTGTGTGCTCGCCGGCATCGGGCTCGGCGTCTTTCCGGACTACAGCGTCAGCGACGATATCGCCGAGGGGCGACTGGTGCCGGTGTTTGCCGACTGGAGCCTGCCGTCAGGCGGCATCCACGCGGTTTTTCCGCCGGCCAGGTTCCGGCCCGCCAAGGTGCGCACCTTCGTCGATCTGCTCGCGGCGGCCGAGAGACGGCGATCGCGCGGTGTTGCCGCGGCCTGAAGCCGATGGCGGTCAGCGGGCCTCTTGCAGGATCATCTCGGCTGCCTTTTCCGCGATCATGACGACCGGCGAGTTGGTGTTGCCCGAGACGATTGTCGGCATGATCGAGGCATCGACCACGCGCAGCCCGCCAAGCCCGTGAACACGCAGGGCCTCGTCGACCACCGCCATCGTATCCGAACCCATCTTGCAGGTGCCGACGGGGTGGAAAATCGTCGTGCCGATATCGCCGGCCTTGCGGATGAGCTCTTCGTCGCTGTCATACTGCGTGCCGGGCAGCATCTCTTCCGGCGCAAAGCGCGCCACCGCCTGTGCCTTCATCAGACTGCGGACATGGCGCAACGACGCGACGGCCACGCTGCGGTCCCCCTCGGTGGAAAGATAGTTCGGGCGGATCTTCGCCGCCTCCCGCGCATCGGCTGAACCCATGTGCACGCTGCCCCGGCTTTCCGGACGCAGATTGCAGACCGAGACGGTGACCGCGGGAAAGCGATGCAGCGGCTCGCCCAGACGGTCGGTGCTCAGCGGCTGCACATGGTATTCGAGATCGGGCGTTGCGAGGCGCGGATCGCTCCTGGCGAATATGCCGAGCTGGCTTGGCGCCATCGACAGCGGCCCGCTGCGCTTGAGCGCGTATTCCAGCCCCATCGACGTACGGCTGACCAGATTGTGGTAGCGCTGGTTGAGCGTGGCGGTGTTGGCGACCTTGAAGACGGTGCGAATCTGCAAATGGTCCTGCAGGTTTTCTCCAACGCCTGGCAAGGCATGACGAACATCCACGCCGATGCCCGAGAGCAGGTCGGGGTCGCCCACCCCCGACAGTTCGAGCAGCTTCGGCGAGTTGATGGCGCCGGCTGCAAGGATCGTCTGTCCGGCGCGGACTTGATGCAGGCGGCCGCCTTGGCGGAAAACCAGTCCGGTGACGCGCCGGCCGTCGAATTCGAGCCGTTCGGTCTCCGCGCCGAGCACCACGCGCAGGTTCTTGCGCCCCGCGATGCCGCGCAAAAACGCCTTCGACGTGTTCCAGCGCACGCCCTTCCTTTGGTTGACCTCGAAATAACCCGAGCCTTCATTGGTGCCGGTGTTGAAGTCTTCGGTGCGCGGAATGCCGAGTTCCTCGGCAGCGTCCCGAAAGGCGTCGAGGATCGGCCACGACAGCCGCTGCCGTTCGACCCGCCACTCGCCGCCACCGCCGTGCATGGCACTCTTGCCGCCGTGATAGTCTTCCGATTTGAGGAAATAGGGCAACACGTCGTCCCAGCCCCAGCCGGCATTGCCGGCCTGCCGCCAACCATCATAGTCGGCAGCCTGGCCTCGCATGTAGATCATGCCGTTGATCGATGAACAGCCGCCGAGCACCTTGCCGCGCGGATAGTTGAGGCTGCGTCCGTTGAGGCCAGCTTCCGGCTCGGTCTTCATCATCCAGTCGGTGCGCGGATTGCCCATGCAGAAGAGGTAGCCGATCGGGATATCGACCCAGTGATAACGGTCACTGCCGCCAGCCTCGAGCAGCAGCACATTGTTGCGCGGATCGGCCGAAAGCCGGTTGGCGAGCACGCAGCCAGCGGAGCCGGCACCGACGATGACGTAATCGTAACTGCCGAACGGGGACGGTGTAACTTCGGTCACGTGCGCGCCTGCTGTCCGGCGATGCGCTCCCACATCGGGGTCATCGCCTGGTTGATCTCGCCGTAGAGTCGATACCGCCGTGCGTATGCGTGAGCAACCGTCTCGTTGGGTACAAAATGTCGGGCCGCCGCTGTCATGGCGGCGGCACCGGCATTGTAATCCGCGAAGATGCCGACGCCGGTGCCCGCCGCGATCGCCGCTCCCAGCGCGCCGGTTTCGCGGCTGCGCGCCACAGTGACGGGCACGCCGAGCACATCGGCGAATATCTGCGGCCAGACGCTGCTGCGCGAGCCGCCGCCAGACAGCACCACCTGGTCGAAATCAGCGCCCGCTTTGTGCAAGGTCTCGACATGGCGCTTGTGCTCGAAGGCGACGCCCTCGAACAGCGCACGAAGCAGATGTGCTCGGCTGTGCCAGCCGGCGATACCGTAGAAGCCGGCGCGCGCATGGCCATTCTGCTGCGAGCCGTACAGGAAGGGATGATAGATCGGGATGTCACTGTTAGGATCGACTGACGCCACCAGTTCGCTGCACAATTCGAACGGCGACTTGCCGGCTTCGCCGCCATGTTCGAGGAATTCGCGAACGATCCATTCGAGATTGGCGGCCGAGGTGGCACTGGATTCGATCGCCAGATAGCGCTGGCGATCGAAAGTCGACAGCATGAAGATCGAAGGGTCGCGGATCGGTTCGTCGGTGATGACCTGGTTGATGCTCCAGGTTCCGGCGATGACCGAGGCGGCACCGGTTCTGGTCACGCCCGAACCGACCGCGCTGGCGACGACATCGAACAGCCCGGCGACGACGGGCGTGCCGGCGCGCAGTCCCGTCAGGGCCGCCACGTCCTCGCTGACATGACCGGCAATGTCGGCCGATTCCAGCACTGGCGGCAGCAGGTCCGCGCAGTCGCCGAGCCCATAGGCGGCAAGCAGGTCCGGCTCGTAACGCCGATCCCGCATCTGCAGCAGGCCGCAGCCCGACATGTCGGAGGTATCGCTGCTGCGCGCACCTGTCAGGCGGTTGACGACGAAATCCTTGCACAGGAAGACGGTGCCGATGCTGGCGAACAAGGCCGGCGAAAAGCGCTTGAGCCAGGCAAGCAGGGTTGGCGTCTGCGCCGCCCACGGCCGTTGCAGGCAGTGTGCATAGGTGCGGTCGCCGACATTCTGCTCTGCCCATTCGGCAACGATGCCGACCGCGCGTGTGTCGAGCGACTGGATGCCGATCAATGGCGCACCATCGCGATCGAGCGCGTAGAGCCCGTTGCCATGACCGGCGCAGCCGATGGCAACGATCTCGCCGGCGTCGATACCGGCTTCAGCAATGCATTGGCCGATGACCGAAACCGCGTTGCGCCAGAGTTCGTCGAGGTCGCGTTCGACATGTCCGGGCTTTGGCATGGACGAGCGGCCGTCGCGGGCGGCGAATGCCAGTTCGCGGCCGGACAAGTCGAAGAGGATGGCCTTGATGACGGTGTTGCCGGCATCAAGGCCGAGGATGTAGCTTGCCATTGGCGCCTCCCGAGGCCGCAGCCTATGCCTGGTTGTACAGATCCCAGGCCACGCCGCCATCGGCATCGTCATGAATGATCGCCATCAACCCGCGCACGACGGCGCTCGGATTGGCATGCTGGTAGATGTTGCGGCCATAGACCATGCCAAGCGCACCCTGCGCCATCAAGGCAGCCGACTTGTCGAACACGGCACGCAAATCCTCCTTGCCGCCGCCGCGCACCAGCACCGGGCAGCGCGCGGCTTCGACGACGCGGTGGAAGTCGTTGGGATCGGTGGTCGGATCGGCCTTGACGATATCGGCACCCATCTCGCGGGCAAGCCGGGTCAAGGTGACGATCTTTTCGGCATCGCCGTCGACCATGTAGCCGCCATGCTCTGCGACCGGCAGCATGGCCAGCGGCTCGATCATCAGCGGCAGGCCGTATTTCTCGCAATCGGCGCGCACACGGGCGATGTTCTGCACGCATTGCCGGAACAGGTCCGGCTCGTCGGGCAGCATGAACAGATTGACCACGGCGCAAGCCGCATCCATCTCGATGGCGCCAAGCAAGGGCTCGGCCTCGTTCTGCAACACCGCCCACATCGCCCGGTGGCGTATCCTGTTGTAGGGATTGCCCATGTCGATGCGCATGACCAGCGCCGGCTTCTCCTTGCCTGGTACGGACTGCAGCAGGTCGGCCTGGCCGTAGTTCATCTGGATGGCGTCGGGGCCGGCCTTGACCAGCTGATTGACGACACCGGCCATGTCTTCGAGCCCGGCAAGGAAGCTCGGTTCGTTGCAGACACCATGATCGATGGCCACGTCGAGGCAGCGGCCACCGCCGAACAGCCGGTTCATGCGGACTTTCTTGTTCACGCGCATAGGGCGCTCCTTTGGTGCGTCTGGAGATCGATGCCGTGCCGGTAGGCCAGCAAGGCAAGGAAGGTCGAGCATTCGGCGGCGGCCTCGCTGGCGCTCCAGCCCTTGTGCGCCGCCAGCAAGTCGAGAACGGCGTTGATGAGATCGAAGCTGAGACCGCCCGAAATGGCAATGGTGGTGCGGCGCAGGAACAGGTCCGCAAGGCACTCGACCTGCTCGCGCTCGATGATGCGCCCTATTTCGCTTGCCGAATAGTCCGACAGTGGCAGCATCTGTTCGCCCGCCGGGTGCGAAACGAAATCCCTGGCCGACGTGCCATAGCGTTGCAGAAGTGTGTGCGCGCGCTCGACCGGCAGGCCATGCTCGGCAGCGAATGATGCGCACCAGGCGTCCGGATCGGTGGGAAAATCGCGGCCGCCACCGATGGCCATGTCCTGCGTTCCCTGGCTGCGCGCGAGGCCGAGCCGCTTCAGCGCCATGTCGGCGGCCAGCGCTCCAAACGAACGGAAGGTGGTCCACTTGCCGCCGATCATGCACAACGTCGCCGGCAGATGCCCGCTCGCTTCCACGAACTCGCAAAAATGATCGCGCGGTATGCGGCTCGTAAAACTGTCCTCGCTGGCCGGCAAAGGACGCACGCCGGCGAAGCGGAACACGATCTGGTTTTCGGCCACTCTGATCGAGGGAAAAACAAAGGCGAGCGACTGCAGGATGTAGCGCTGCTCATCCTCCTCGCAACGGACCTTGTCCGGATCGTCGACCCGGATGTCGGTCGAGCCGATCAGCACCTTGCCTAGATAGGGAAACAGGATGCAGATGCGACCGTCCTCGTTTTCGTAATAGACCATGTGGCCGCCGAGCGCGTCGAACAGTTCGCTGTTGTCGACGATCAGATGCGAGCCCTTGGTACCGCCCATCATCGTCTGCGCCGTCGCCCCGATGGCCTTGTTGGTCAGGTCGATCCAGCCACCGGTGGCGTTGATGACCAGTTGCGCCCGCACCGGCAACTTTTCGCCGGTCAGCGTGTCGGTGATGACAAGGCCGTCGCCGGTCGACGACGCCTGAGCGTAGTTCAGGGCGCGCGCGTTCGCCCCGCTCGTCGTGGCGTCCAGCAGCATCTCCAGGCCGAGGCGCTCGGGCCGGCTCACCCAGGCGTCGTAATAGGTCGCCGAATTGCGGATCGCCGGGTTGATCGCCGGCCATGTCTTCAGGGTTTCGGCGCGGCCCCTGAACCGGTGCGTCGGCATCAAACGCCGTGCAGCGGTGAAAAGGTCATACATGGCAAGCCCGGCTTTGATGACCAGCGCCCCGCGCCGGCTGGGCCGCCGCGTCAGCCCCAGGAAACGCACCGCACCGTTGGCGAGACCGGAGAAAATGTCGAAGACCGGCACCGTCGTCGGCAGCGGAGCCACATAGTGCGGGGCATTCCTCAGCAGCCGGTCGCGTTCGAGCAGCGATTCGCGCACCAGTTTGAATTCGCCGTTTTCGAGGTAGCGCAGGCCGCCATGCACCATGCGCGACAGGGCGGCACTGGCACCACTGCAATAGTCGCCCTTTTCCGCCAGCACGACATCGACCCCTTGCAAGGCCAGTTCGCGAAAGACGCTGATGCCGTTGATGCCGCCACCAATGACGAGCACGGCAATGTCCGGCCGGTCGCGCAGACCGGCGATTGTATGACTACGCTTCATCGGGGCTGTTGCCTTTTTTTCTCAGGCATCCATCGCGGTGAGATGTGCGGCTGCCGCGGCGTCGATTGCCGCAAGCTCGCTTGCGGCAATCGTGATCTCCCCGGCCCGTGCATTGTCGAGCGCCTGCTCAGGATTGCGTGCGCCGCACAGGGCGAAGGTGATGCCCGGGTGGGCGAGCGTCCAGGCGATGACGATCTGCGCCATCGACGCCTGGTGGCTTTCCGCGATCGGGGCGATTGCCTCTTTCAGCTTTGCGACCTTCTGCCGGTTGGCCGTGGAGAAGCGTGGGTTGTCCTTGCGTTGGTCGTCGCCGCCGAATGTGCGCTCAGGGTCGACCGTGCCGGTAAGTAGCCCCAACCCCAGCGACGAGTAGCTGAGGGTGGCAATGTCATGGCGGCGGGTGATCGGCAGCAGGCTGCTCTCGATGTCGCGGTCGATCATCGAATAGCGCTCCTGGATCGCATCGAGCTGGCCGGCATCGATATACTGGCCAAGATCCTCGGCGCTGATGTTGCTGGCGCCAATGGCGCGGATCTTGCCGGCCGCCTTGAGCTTTTCCAGCGCCGCCATCGTCTCGGCGATCGGGGTCGTCGGATCCTGCCAATGGGTGATGTAGAGGTCGATGTAGTCGGTGCCCAGACGCCGCAGGCTCTGCTCGACCTCATAGGCGATGCCATCGGCGCCGAGATAGCGATGCACAGGCTTGTCGTCCTGATCGAAGAAATGGCCGCCCTTGCCCGAATGCCAGTTCAACCCGCATTTGGTCGCGATCACCACTTTGTCGCGCTTGCCCTTGATGGCGGTGCCGACGATCGCCTCGCTGCGGCCAAGACCGTAGGCCGGCGCTGTGTCGATCAGGCTGAGGCCGGCATCGATCGAGGCTTCGATCGCCTTGACCGACTCCTTCTCGTCGGTGCCGCCCCACATCCACCCGCCAATCGCCCAGGTGCCCAGGCCTACAGCCGACGCCGATATGCCGGACTTGCCGATCTGCCGCTGGATCTGTCGAGAATTCATGCTACCTCCTGTTCGGCCAGCTCGAGGATCTGGAGCCCCGTGGCCTCGTCCGTGACGATGGTGTCGAGATGGTTGCCGCGCAGGGCGGCGAGAATCGGCGCGACCTTGCTGGGGCCGCTTGCAATGCCGATCGAGCGCGGGATGGTCGCGAACTCGTCCAGCGTCAACGAGACCAGCGAACGGTTGAGCGAATAATTGCAGAGCTTGCCCTGGCGGTCGATGAGATGGGCGAGCAGCTCGCCTGTCGCCCCGGACTTTTCGATCGCCTGGCGATCGGCATTCGAGGATGGATGCAGGTCGTAGTAGCTGGAATCGTCGGTCAGGATGGAGCCGACACCCACCACCGCGACATCGGCCTCGCGCGCCTTGCGAAACACGTCTGCGACGGAGCTGATGCCCATCAGCATCTCGCGCTGCTGCGCGGTATCGGCAAACAGCGGCGCATGGATCTGATAGGCGCGGCCGCCGAGCTTGTCGGCCATCAGCGAGGCGACGTGGTTGACGTCGGTGTAGTGCTTGCCCTGCACCAGGCCGGTTGCGGGAATGATTTCGACGTCGTAGCGGCGCCCCGGCTTGAGACCGGCGACCAGCGCGCTGACACCCTTGCCGCCGGTGATCGAAATCGTGTCGCCATCCTTGATGGTGTCGAGCAGCAGCCCAGCCGCCGCCTCGCCGACGCGCTGCAGGGCCGTGTGCGGATTTTCGGAGACCGACGGAACCACCATCGCCCGCTCGATGCCGCCCAGCGCAACCAGCCGCGCTTCCAGGTCGACCAGATGGTCGATCGGCGACTTGATCTTGATCTCGACGAGGCCGAGCTGGTGGCCGCGCTTGATCAGCCGGTTGACCGTCGCGTGCGAGAGGCCGAGTTCCCCGGCGATCTCGGCCTGGGTCTTTCCTTCGACATAATGCAGGACAAGCGCCTGGTGCATCTGGCGGACAGCGGCGATGTCGTCGCGGGTGTTGGGAGGGGCCATGGTCTTGCTTCGCCGCCTTTGAGGTTCAGGACTTCTTGCGGTGCAGGAAGTGATCGATCGACACCGCCGCCAGCAGGATGCATCCCTTGATCATGTCCTGCCAATAGACCGAGACATCGAGCAGGATAAGCGAGCTCGTCACCACCGACAGCAACGCCATGCCGAGGATCGCTCCGAAGATGGTGCCCGAGCCGCCATTCAGCGAGGCGCCGCCGATGACGGCCGCGGCTATGATGTTGAGCTCCATGCCGGCGCCGAAGGTCGGCGTCGCCGCGCCAAAGCGCGCCATGTAGATCACACCGGCCAGTCCAGCGAGGGTCGAGCACAGCACCGTGACCCAGAACTTCACCTGATTGGTCCTGATGCCGGAGAACTGCGCGGCCTTCTCGTTGGAGCCGGTGTAGAAAACCTTTCGGAAGGCCGTGGCGCGGCGCAGCAGGAAGTCGAAGATCGCCACCACGACGACGAAGATCAGGATGACATAGGGGATGTTGTTGAAACTGCCCTGGCCGATGGCCTTGAAGGCCGGCGGCAGGGTGAACAGCGACAGCGGCGTGCCCTTGGTGACGACCAGGCACATGCCGCGCACGATGACCATGGCGGCCAGCGACGTGATGAAATGATTGAGGCCTATCACCGTGACGAAGAAGCCCATCGCCGCGCCGATCAGCGCGCTGACGCCTATGCCGATCAGGCTTGCCGTCCAGGGGTCGAGGCCGGCGAGGAACAGCGCACCCGAGACCACCATCGAGAAACATACGACCGAGCCGACGGAAAGGTCGATGCCGCCGACGATGAGCAGGATCGTCATGCCGACGACGACGATCCCTTCGATGGAGAAGCTCATCAGCATGGCGCGGAAATTGCCCCATGTCAGGAAGTGCGGCGAGGCGAAGCTCATGGCGATGCACAGCGCCAGGATGATGACGATCAGCCCGGCCTCGCGCATCGAGGCGAGCTGAGCGAAATTGATGCGCCGCCCGGCGGCCTTGATCTCGGCGTGCACGAGCGCTTCTCCTGATTCCCTAGGCGACATTCTGGGCCTGCCTTTGATTTGAACTATCCTGAACGCCAGAGGCGAGCATGATGATGGCTTCCTCGCCGAGCTCGTCGGCGGTGAGTTCGCCGGCGATCCTGCCTTCGCGCACCACGAGAACGCGGTCGCACAAGCCAATCAGCTCCGGCAGTTCCGACGAGATGACGATGACGCCGACACCGCTGCCGGCAAGCTGGCGCAGCAGCCGGTGGATCTCGACCTTGGCGCCGACATCGATTCCGCGCGTCGGCTCGTCCATGATGATGACCTTGGGACTGACGGACAGCTGCCTGGCGATGGCGACCTTCTGCTGGTTGCCACCGCTCAGCGTCGAGACGGCGGCCTCGATGCCGGCCATGCGCACGCCGAGCCTGCCGGTCAGTTCCCTCGCCTGACGATCCTCGGCCTTGCGGTCGAGCAGGCCGAGGCGCCCGGTGAGCCGGCCGAGGTCGAGCGCGGAGATGTTCGCCGCGATCGGCAGATCGAGGAATACGCCGGAGCCTTTGCGATCCTCAGAGAGATAGACCAGTCCCGCCTTGACCGCATCGCCATAGCCGCGTAGCCGGAGCTGCTTTCCGTCGAGCGCGACGGTTCCAGAGGTCATTGGCCTGAGGCCGCAGACCGTCTGTGCGATCTCGCTGCGACCGGCGCCGATCAGGCCGCCTATGCCCAGGATTTCGCCGGCGCGAAGCTGCAGATCGACGTCGGCGAAGCGGCGCCCATCGGAAAGCCCCTCGACCGAGAGGAGCAGACGCCCAAGCTCTTGCGGCGCCAGCTTGTCGGGATAGAGCTGGGTGATTTCGCGGCCCACCATCTTGCGCACGACATCGTCCGGTGAGACGGCGGCGACCTGATCGGTCGCCACGTAGCGGCCGTCGCGGAAGACGGTGACGCGGTCGCAGAGCGAGAATATCTCGGCCATGCGGTGGCTGATATAGACCACCGAAATGCCACGTTCCTTGAGCCCGCGCACGATCGAGAACAGGCGCTGCGCTTCGCTTTCGGTCAGCGCCGCGGTCGGCTCATCAAGCATCAGCACCTTGCAGTCGAGCGTCAGCGCCTTGGCGATCTCGACAAGCTGCTGGTTGGAAATGGAGAGGTCGGCGACCCTGGTACGCACCGGAATGGGTGCGAGAAGATCCATCACTTTCTGGGCGTCGGCGTAGAGCTTCTGGAAATTCATCAGCGGCGCGCGCCGGCTGTTGATCGCGGCCATGTAGATGTTTTCGGCAACGGTGGCGTCCTGACACAGCGCGATTTCCTGGTGGACAAGCGCAATGCCGAGGCGTTGGGCGGCCGCGGGCGAGTGGATCGAAACACGCTCACCATCGATCAGGATGTCGCCCTCGTCGGGCTGCAATACACCGGCGATCATGTTCATCAGCGTCGACTTGCCGGCGCCGTTCTCTCCGCACAGTGCATGGATTTCGCCGCGCCGCAGCTCGAACCGTACGTCGCTCAGCGCCTTGACCGGGCCGAACGCCTTGGACAGGCCACGGATTTCAAGAATGGGCGCCTGGGTCACGCCGTGCTCCTGCGATGAACCTGCGGGGGAGGAAGGAGGCCGAAGCCTCCTTCCCGGTTAATCCGGCCATGCCGAGGCCGGGCAGCGGGATCGAGACTATTCCTCGATGCCCTTGGTGCCGCGACGCTTGAGGTACTTGTCCCAGTAGAAGTCGTCCGCATTGTCCTTGGAGACGATGGAGAAGCCATTGTCGACGAAGGGCACGCTCATCGGGTTGAAACCCGAACGCTTGGCGTCGTTCATCGGGTCGATCAGGCCGGGGTGCTTGGCCATCCACAACAGCATGAAGCCCATATAGCCCTGCATACCCTGGTTTGGATTGACCGAGCCGAAAATCTCGCCGGCCTTGATCATGTCGAGGATCTTGGCATTAACGTCGGCGAGCATGACGCGGATCTTGCCACCGCCTTCCTTGGCGGCCTGGGCAGCGCCGATGGCCGAGTTGGCCTCCGGCATGAACACGGCGCCAAGATCAGGATGCGCCTGCGCCAGGCTCAGAACCGCCTGATAGGCCTTGGTGGGATCCTGGTTCGAAGCGGCGCGGCCGACGAGCTTCATGTCAGGCCATTTGGCTTCCATGCGGGCAACGAACGCGTTGACGCGCTTGTCGTGGTTGTCCTGGCCGGGATTCTCCAGCACCGCATATTCGCCCTTGCCGTCCATCGCCTTGGCAACGGCGTCGGCGGCATAGGTGCCTTCGGCATTGTTGTCGGAAGTGATGTAGGAGACGCGCTTGGAATTCGGCGAGTCGGCGGCGAAGGTCACCACCGCGGTGCCCTGTTCGATGGCGCGGTTGATCGGCTCGATGAACGGATCGGAATTCATCGGGTGTACCAGTATGCCGGCGGGCTTCTGCGCCAGCGCCTGGTCGAAGGTCGCGATCTGCTTGTTGACGTCGTATTCCGGCGTACCCGTATAGGCGGTCTCGCAGCCGAACTGCTGGCCGGCCTGCTTGAACATTTCATAGACCGGGAACCAGTATTCGACGCCCGAGACCATGACGTTCATGACGTATTTTTCACCCGGCTCGCATTTGAACGGGTTGGGGGTTTCGGCGCGTACCTGCATCGACCCAAAGCAGGTCGATGCAGCCGCCGCGATTGCGAGCGTGCTCAGAAATTTGCGCAAGTTTCCTCCCTTGGCCGAAGCCATCCTCAATGACCGTCGCAGGCACTCGGCGAGCGCTGCCGTATGGATTTGATGATGCCGACCTTCCTCCGAAAGCCGACGATCGGGACATTACAGCCTCGGCGCATGTTGTCAATATAATTCACATATTGAAATATATTTCACGACCTCCTTCGGGGACCTATACGCTCCGATCGACGAAGCTGGGTGCGGACCGCCAAGGTCCCGTACGGGGTAGGCGGGCCTTTCCGGCCTTTGGCCGCGAACCGCGGAGAGTGTGGTTAGAGTATCGGCACCCAGGAGCTCGCGTGGTGCCCTCCCGCCGGCCGCGTCTTTATCGCGTGAAGCCACGATCTTGTCTTTGATAGCATCTATTCCGGGCGCGGCGTGACGCTCTCCATGTCGCTTAGCCAAGAAGTCTGCTGCTGCGTCGGCTTACGGCAGCCTTCGGGGTTGTGTGCGTCAAGTTCTGCAAAATGGGCGATCATGAAGCTGGTCATGCGGCTTGGCGTAGAGCGAGCTTCTTGTGCTCGCGCAGGTCGTCCATGTTGAT
>NZ_JAMYVQ010000059.1:0-16510 GCF_040324155.1 Mesorhizobium sp. M0011
CCCGAAACCCTTGCGTGTTGATCGTTTTGGTATGGGTGGCGGCCCGTGGTGTCGTGCGGGTGGTTTCCCCATCGCTCCCTCGAAACGCGCTGGGCTTAAACACTGCAGGCGGCGGTGTGGCCGCGCCCGCCTCGTTGAGCAGATCAAAGCGCAATCGTGAGCAAAAACGGATCCCACTCTTGCCGATCGCGCTTCAAATTGCCGTTACTCGGCAGCTGCCTTTTCCTGCGGCAGCTTGACCGAACCGCCGGCCTTTTCGATCTTTTCGATCGCGGCCTTGGAGGCGCCGGCGACGTCAAAGGCGAGCTTCGCCTTGATCTCGCCGTCCGAGAGGATGCGCACGCCGTCCTTGACGCGGCGGATGACGCCGGCGGCAACCAGCGATTCAGCCGTCACGGTCGCCTTGGCGTCGAGCTTCTTGGCATCGATGGCCACCTGGATGCGGGCCAGCGACACGACGGTGAAGCTCTTGGCGAAGATGTTGTTGAAGCCACGCTTCGGCAGGCGCCGGTAGAGCGGCATCTGGCCACCCTCGAAACCGTTGATGGCGACGCCGGAGCGCGCCTTCTGGCCCTTGACGCCGCGACCGCCGGTCTTGCCGGAGCCGGAGCCGATACCACGGCCGAGACGCTTCTTGGAGTGCGTCGCGCCGTCCTTGTCACGCAGATCGTTGAGTTTCATCTGAGTTCTCCTGCGCTCTGGCTCAGCCCTCGTCCACGACGCGGACGAGATGCTGGACGGCAGCGATCATGCCGCGCACGGAGGGCGTATCTTCCAGCGTGCGCTGCTTGTGCATCTTGTTGAGGCCGAGGCCGACCAGCGTTGCGCGCTGTTCCTTCGGGCGGCGGATCGGCGAACCGATCTGCTCAACGGTGATGGTCTTGGTTGCTTTCTTGGCCATGGTCAAAATCCCTGGTCAGATCGACTATTCTTCAGCCGCAACGGCGGTGCCGCGGCGGGCCTGAAGGGTCGAATACTTGATGCCGCGAGCAGCAGCCACATCCTTGGGATGCATCTGGCTCTTCAGCGCGTCGAATGTGGCGCGAACCATGTTGTAGGGGTTCGACGAACCCATCGACTTGGCGACCACGTCATGCATGCCGAGCGTCTCGAAGACAGCGCGCATCGGGCCACCGGCGATGATGCCGGTACCTTGCTTGGCAGCGCGCAGCAGCACGCGTCCGGCGCCCCAGCGTCCTTCGACGTCATGGTGCAGCGTACGGCCCGAGCGCAGCGGCACGAAGATCATGTCGCGCTTGGCCGATTCAGTTGCCTTGCGGATAGCTTCCGGCACTTCGCGCGCCTTGCCGTGACCAAAGCCGACGCGGCCCTTCTGGTCGCCGACGACGACGAGTGCTGCAAAACCGAAGCGACGGCCGCCCTTGACGACCTTGGCGACGCGGTTGATGTGGACGAGCTTGTCCACCATGCCGTCATCGCGTTCTTCACGATCGCGGCCGCGGCCGCCATCCCTACGTTCCTGTGCCATATCCTGTTCCTTGTTTTTTTCCGGAAGCACGGTTGCTGATAAGATCCGGTGCCTCGCCCCGAACAAATCGGGAACGGTCACCGGGGGCGAAATCAATTTCTTCGCATAATCCCTATCCGAAAAGTCTGCAACTTTTCGGGACTATGCTTAGAAGCTCAAGCCACCTTCGCGGGCAGCCTCGGCGAGCGCCTTGACGCGGCCGTGATAAATGTAGGCGCCGCGGTCGAAGACGACTTCCTTGACGCCGGCCTTGGTGGCGCGCTCGGCGATCAGCTTGCCGATCGCTGCGGCGGCGGCGGTGTCGGCGCCGGTCTTGAGCGAACCCTTGAGGTCCTTATCGAGCGTCGAAGCGGCAACGATGGTGTGGCCCTTGGCGTCGTCGATGACCTGCACGTAGATGTTCTTCGACGTGCGGTGGACCGACAGACGCGGGCGCTCGCCGGCGACCTTCTTGATCTGACGACGGACGCGCTGCGCGCGGCGCTGCGTGGATTCCTTGGTACCCATGATGGTCTTCCTTGCCTTCAAAAAACGGGGGCCGCCATATGCGGTAGCGAAAGCGCCTCCCGCGACCGCTCCCCGCGGCGTTACACTTCCTGACTTGGCCTTTCCGAAAAGTCTTGGACTTTTCGAGGCCAGGCCCACTACTTCTTCTTGCCTTCCTTGCGGACGATCTTCTCGCCGGCATAGCGGACGCCCTTGCCCTTGTAGGGCTCAGGACCACGATACTCGCGGATCTCGGCCGCAACCTGGCCGACCTGCTGCTTGTCGATGCCGGCCACGGTGATTTCAGTCGGCTTCGGCACCGTGATGGTGATGCCCTGCGGCGTCTCATAGACGACGTCATGGCTGAAGCCAAGCGCCAGCTGCAGGTTCTTGCCCTGAAGTGCCGCGCGATAGCCGACGCCGGTGATCTCGAGCTTCTTCTCGAAACCGTCCTTGACGCCCTGCAGGATGTTGACGATCTGCGTGCGCGACATGCCCCACTTGGAGCGGGCGGTCTTGGTCTGGTCGCGCGGCTGGACAGCGATCTCGCTGCCTTCCATCTTGACCAGCACTTCGTCGTTCACCACGAACTTCAGCTCACCCTTGGGGCCCTTCGCCGTCACGGTCTGGCCGTTGACGGTCGCGGTCACGCCCTGAGGCAGCGAAACGGGTTTCTTTCCAATACGAGACATTTTGTTGTCCTCGTCACTTCTCTTGTTTCAGGTCTCTGTCTTCGGGAACGATCCGAAGACCGGATTCCACTTTGCGGTCAACTGCCAGATCAGAAGATCTGGCAGAGGATCTCACCGCCGACGTTCTGTTCACGTGCTTCATGGTCGGCCATCACGCCCTTCGGTGTCGAAAGGATGGCGATGCCGAGGCCGTTGGCGACCTGCGGGATCGACTTGGCCGAAACATAGACGCGGCGGCCTGGCTTCGAGACGCGGGCGATTTCGCGCACGACGGGCGCGCCGTCGAAATACTTCAGCTCGATCTCGATTTCGGACTTGCCGTTGTCGAAGTCGGTCTGGCTGTAATCGCGGATATAGCCTTCAGCCTTCAGCACGTCGAGGACGCGGGTGCGCAGACGCGAAGCCGGCGTCGAAACGCTCGACTTCTTGCGGCCATACGCGTTGCGGATGCGGGTCAGCATATCGCCGAGAGGATCGCTCAATGACATGTTATGTCCTCCTTACCAGCTCGACTTGACCAGGCCCGGGATCTGGCCGTTATTGCCGAGATCACGAAGCGCGATGCGCGATACTTTGAGCTTGCGATAGTAGGCGCGCGGACGGCCGGTGACTTCGCAGCGGTTGCGGATGCGGATCTTGGCCGAGTTGCGCGGCATGGCGGCAAGCTTCAGCTGAGCGCGGAAACGCTCTTCCATCGGCTTGGACTGATCCATGATGATCGCCTTGAGCGCAGCCCGCTTGGGACCGTACTGGTCGGCAAGCTTGCGGCGCCTGTTGTTCTTCTCGACTGAGCTGGTCTTTGCCATTTCAGATTTTTCCTTTTCTCGCTGCCGTTACTGGCGGAAGGGGAAGTTGAAGGCCTTGAGCAATGCCCTGGCTTCGTCGTCCGTCTTCGCAGTCGTACAAACGATGACGTCCATGCCCCAGATCTGATCAACCTTGTCGTAGTTGATCTCCGGGAACACGATGTGTTCCTTGATGCCCATGGCGTAGTTGCCACGGCCATCGAAGCTCTTCGGATTCAGTCCGCGAAAGTCGCGGACGCGCGGCAGTGCGATGTTCACGAGGCGGTCGAGGAACTCGTACATGCGTTCCTTGCGCAACGTGACCTTGGCACCGATCGGCATCTTCTCGCGGACCTTGAAGCCGGCGATCGAATTGCGGGCGCGGGTGACGACGGCCTTCTGGCCGGCGATCATCGCCAGGTCTTCGGCCGCGATCGAAGGCTTCTTCGAATCGGCGGTCGCTTCGCCAACGCCCATGTTCAGCACGATCTTGTCGATGCGCGGAACCTGCATCTCGTTGTCGTAGCCGAACTGTTCCTGCAGCGCCTTGCGGATGGTCTCGTTGTAGACCTGCTTGAGGCGCGGCGTGTTCTGAGCCTTGGACTGTTTGCTTTCAGCCTTGGGCTTCGTGGTTTGAGCCTTAGCCATTGATGACTTCTCCCGAGCGCTTGGCGACGCGCACCTTCTTGCCGTCCTTCTGGAAGATGAAGCCGACGCGGGTCGGCTTGCCATCCTTGGGGTCGGCCAGCGCGATGTTCGACAGCTGGATCGGCGCTTCCTTGGTGATGATCCCGCCCTCTTGGGACTGGGACTGCTTCTGGTGACGACGGATCATGTTGACGCCGCGCACCAGCGCGGTGTCTTCCTTCGGCTGCACCGAGAGGACTTCGCCCGAACGGCCCTTGTCCTTGCCGGCCAGCACGACGACCTTGTCGCCTTTTCTAATCTTTTGCATTGGTCCGGCTCCTTACAGCACTTCAGGCGCGAGCGAGATGATCTTCATGTGGTTCTTGGCGCGGAGTTCGCGCGGAACCGGTCCGAAGATACGCGTGCCGATCGGCTCTTTCTTGTTGTCGACGAGAACGGCCGCGTTCTTGTCGAAACGGATCACGCTGCCGTCCGGGCGGCGGATGTCCTTGGCCGTGCGAACCACGACCGCCTTCATCACATCGCCCTTCTTCACGCGGCCGCGCGGAATGGCTTCCTTGATCGACACCACGATGATGTCGCCCACGGAAGCGTATTTCCGCTTCGAGCCGCCCAGCACCTTGATGCACATGACACGACGGGCGCCGGAATTATCCGCGACGTCGAGGTTTGTTTGCATCTGAATCATGACTGGCCGCCTTCTTCTCTTCTAACGGGATGGGCTCAAAGCCCCTCCCCGGTCTGTCCAAAATTCGTTGTTTACGCCCGAGGTCAGACTTGGTCCGAAGACACGACGATCCAGCGCTTGTCCTTGGAAATCGGCTTCGATTCCTGGATGAACACCTGATCGCCTACCTTGTGGGCGTTGTTCTCGTCGTGCGCCTTGTACTTCTTGGTCATGCGCACGGTCTTCTTCATCACGGGATGCGTGAAGCGCCGTTCGACCTTGACGACAACCGTCTTCTCGTTCTTGTCGCTGACGACGGTGCCCTGCAGAATGCGCTTTGGCATGGTTTTCGTCCTTAAGCCTTCTTAGCCGCGGACTTTTCCGCAGCGATGGTCTTGATACGCGCAATATCCTTACGGACCTGTCTCACGCGCGCGGTCTTCTCGAGCTGGCCGGTGGCCTTCTGGAAGCGCAGGTTGAACTGCTCCTTCTTCAGGCTGGCCAGGTCGTCGGTCAGCTGGTCCTGGGTCTTGGTCCGGATGTCTTCGGCTTTCATGATCAGCCCGTCCTTATTCTGCGATGCGCTGCACGAAGCGCGTCTTGACCGAGAGCTTGGCCGCGCCGAGACGCAGTGCCTCACGGGCGGTTTCTTCATTGACGCCGTCGATCTCGAACATGATACGGCCCGGCTTGACGCGCGCCGCCCAGTAGTCGACCGCACCCTTGCCCTTACCCATGCGGACTTCGGTCGGCTTCGAAGTGACCGGCACGTCCGGGAAAATACGGATCCAGACGCGACCAGCGCGCTTCATTTCACGCGTGATCGCGCGGCGGGCCGCCTCGATCTCACGTGCGGTGACGCGGTTCGGCTCAAGCGCCTTCAGCCCGAAACCACCGAAATCCAGGTTGGTGCCGCCCTTTGCGGTACCATGGATACGGCCCTTGAACTGCTTGCGGAACTTTGTGCGCTTTGGCTGCAGCATCGTTCTAACTCCAAATTCCTAAATGTCTCAGGCGTTTTCGCGACGACGACCGCGTTCGCGATCACCACCACCGCCATGCGCTGCATCGCTTTCGCTGGCCCGACGCTCCGAAGCCATCGGGTCATGCTCAAGGATTTCGCCCTTGAACACCCAGACCTTGACGCCGCAGATGCCATAAGCCGTGTGCGCTTCGGCCGTACCGTAGTCGACGTCCGCACGCAGCGTATGCAGCGGCACGCGGCCTTCGCGATACCATTCCATGCGCGCGATCTCGGCGCCGCCGAGGCGGCCGGCGCAGTTGATGCGGATGCCTTCGGCACCGAGGCGCATCGCCGATTGAACGGCACGCTTCATAGCGCGGCGGAACGCGATACGACGCTCGAGCTGCTGGGCGATCGACTGGGCGACCAGGGTCGCGTCGATCTCCGGCTTGCGCACTTCAACGATGTTGAGGTGCGTCTCGGACTTCGTCATCTCCATCAGCTTCTTGCGAAGCTTCTCGATGTCGGCGCCCTTCTTGCCGATGATCAGACCCGGGCGCGCGGCGTGGATGGTGACGCGGCACTTCTTGTGCGGACGCTCGATCACGACCTTCGAGATGGCAGCCTGCTTGAGCTCCTTCTCGAGATACTTGCGGATCTTGATGTCCTCATGCAGCAGCTTGCCGTACTCGCCGGTGTTCGCGAACCAGCGCGAATCCCAGGTGCGGTTGATGCCGAGGCGAAGACCGATCGGATTGACTTTCTGGCCCATTATGCGGCCTCCCCTTTTTCTTCGACTTCACGAACGACGATCGTGAGGTGCGAGAACGGCTTCTCGATACGGCTGGCGCGACCGCGGCCACGGGCATGGAACCGCTTCATGACGATCGACTTGCCGACATAGGCTTCCGCCACGATCAGTGCATCGACATCCAGGTCGTGGTTGTTTTCCGCGTTGGCGATTGCCGATTCCAGCGTCTTCTTGACCGTGCCGGAAATCCGCTTGGCCGAGAATTCGAGATCGGAAAGCGCTGTCGCGACCTTCTTGCCGCGGATCAGCGCGGCAACGAGGTTCAGCTTCTGCGGGCTGATACGGATCGTGCGCAATACGGCGCGCGCTTCGTTATCAGCAAGCCTGCGCGGAGCTTTGGCCTTGCCCATGATTATTTCCTCTTCGCCTTCTTATCCGCGCCGTGACCGTAATAGGTCCGGGTCGGAGCGAATTCACCGAACTTGTGACCGACCATGTCCTCGTTCACCGAGACGGGAACATGCTTCTGGCCGTTGTAGACACCGAAGGTGAAGCCGACGAACTGCGGCAGGATGGTGGAGCGACGGCTCCACATCTTGATCACCTCATTGCGACCACCTTCACGAACCTTGTCCACCTTCTTGAGAAGGTAGCCGTCAATGAAGGGGCCTTTCCAAATCGAACGAGTCACTTGGCGTTACCTCTTCTTAGCTCTTGCGCTGATGGCGCGAGCGCAGGATGAACTTGTCGGTCGCCTTGTTGGACCGCGTCTTCTTGCCCTTGGTCGGCTTGCCCCAGGGCGAAACCGGATGGCGGCCACCCGAGGTGCGGCCTTCGCCGCCGCCGTGCGGATGGTCGACCGGGTTCATGGTCACGCCGCGATTGTGCGGGCGCTTGCCACGCCAAACCGTGCGACCGGCCTTGCCGTCATTGATGTTGCCGTGGTCCGGATTGGACACGGCGCCGACAGTGGCCATGCAGGAGCCGTGAACGACACGCTGCTCGCCCGAATTGAGGCGCAGGATCGCCATGCCCTGGTCACGACCGACCAGCTGACCGTAACCACCTGCCGAACGGGCGACCTGAGCGCCCTTGCCCGGCTTCAGCTCGATGTTGTGGACGATGGTGCCGACCGGCATCGAAGCCAGCGGCATCGCATTGCCCGGCTTCACGTCGACCGATTCACCGGAGACGATCTTGTCGCCGGGAGCCAGACGCTGCGGAGCGATGATGTAGGACAGCTCGCCATCATCATACTTGATCAGGGCGATGAAGGCGGTGCGGTTCGGATCGTACTCAATGCGCTCGACCGTGCCGACGACGTCGAACTTGCGGCGCTTGAAGTCGATGATGCGGTACGAACGCTTGTGACCACCGCCGATGAAGCGGGCGGTGATGCGACCATGATTGTTGCGGCCGCCCGACTTGGTCAGGCCTTCGGTCAGACCCTTGACGGGCTTGCCCTTGTAGAGGCCCGAGCGGTCGACGATGACCAGCTGACGTGTGCTGGGCGTTACCGGGTTGAATTTTTTCAGTGCCATTGTTCTGTCCTCGCGGCCTTGCTCAGAGACCCGTCGCGACGTCGATCGACTGACCATCGGCCAGCGTCACAACCGCCTTCTTGACGTCGCTCTGGCGGCCAACCGTGCCACGGAAGCGCTTGATCTTGCCCTTGCGGACAAGCGTGTTCACGGCCATCACCTTGACGCCGAACAGCGCTTCGACGGCGGCCTTGATTTCCGGCTTCGACGCCTTCTTGGCGACGTTGAAGACGACCTTGTTCTGCTCGGAGGCCATGGTCGACTTTTCGGTGATCGCCGGCGAGACGATCACGTCGTAATGACGAAGGTCGGTCATTTAAAACGCTCCTCGAGAGCCTCGACGGCGGCCTTCGAAAGGACCAGCGTGCCGCGGCGCAGAATGTCGTAGACGTTGATGCCCTGGATGGGCAGCACGTCGATGTTGGGGATGTTCGTCGCCGCCAGCTTGAAGTTCTTGTCAAGCTCGGCGCCGCCGATCAGCAAAGCGTTGGTCAGGCCCAGCGTCGCGAAATTCGCGATCAGCGCCTTCGTCTTGGCCTCGGTCAGCTTCAGCTCGTCGATGATGATGATCGACGCGCTCTTGGCCTTGGCCGAGAGAGCATGCTTGAGGCCGAGAGCACGAACCTTCTTCGGCAGTTCGTGCTCGTGGCTGCGAACGACCGGGCCGTGGGCCTTGCCGCCGCCGCGGAACTGCGGAGCGCGTGCCGAATGGTGACGGGCGCGGCCCGTACCCTTCTGCTTGTACATCTTGGCGCCGGTGCGCGCGATCTCGGCGCGACCCTTGGTCTTGTGCGTGCCCTGCTGCTTCTTGGCAAGCTGCCAGCGCACGACGCGCTGCAGGATGTCTTCGCGCGGATCAAGGCCGAAAATCTCGTCGGAGAGTTCCACCTTGCCGGCGTCCTTGCCGCCCAGCGTTGTGATCTTGAGATCCATTATTCCGCTCCCTCTGTGGCCGGAGCCTCGTTCTTGGCGCCACTTTCGGCAGCAACGGCGCGGATCGCGGCAGGCTTCGGCGCATTGGCCGGCAGTGCCACCTTGGCCGCATCGCGGACCAGGATCCAGGCGCCCTTCGATCCGGGAACCGCACCGCGGATCAGGATCAGGCCGCGGTCGGCGTCGGTCGATACGATCTCGACATTCTGCGTGGTGACGCGGGTGTCGCCCATGTGGCCAGCCATATGCTTGCCCTTGAACACCTTGCCCGGGTCCTGGCGCTGGCCGGTCGAACCGTGCGTACGGTGCGAAACCGAGTTACCGTGCGTCGCACGGCCACCGCCCATGTGGTGGCGCTTAATGACGCCCTGAAAACCCTTGCCGATCGTCGTGCCCGTCACATCGACCTTCTGGCCGGCGACGAAGTGCTCGACGGTGATCTCCGCGCCGACATCGATCATGTTGTCGGCGGAGACGCGGAACTCGGCGACCTTCGCCTTCGGCTCGACGGAAGCGGTCGCGAAATGGCCGCGCATCGCCTTCGACGTGTTCTTCACCTTGGCAAGGCCAACGCCGAGCTGAACGGCGGTGTAGCCATTCTTCTCTTGCGTGCGCTGGGCCACGACCTGGCAGTTCTCCATCAGGAGAACGGTGACGGGAACATGTTCCCCGGCATCGTTATAGATGCGGGTCATTCCCACCTTTTTTGCAATCACACCTGAACGCATCGGTTCAATTCCTTTAGAGTTCCGGGCCAGGGGCACCGCCCCTTACCGCGCTCTCATTCCCTTAGAGCTTGATCTCGACGTCGACGCCGGCGGCCAGATCGAGCTTCATCAAAGCATCGACCGTCTGCGGGGTCGGATCGACGATGTCGAGCAGACGCTTGTGCGTGCGCATCTCGAACTGCTCGCGGCTCTTCTTGTCGACGTGAGGCGACCGGTTGACCGTGAACTTTTCGATCCGCGTCGGCAGCGGAATGGGGCCGCGGACGTTTGCACCGGTACGCTTGGCCGTCGACACGATTTCTTTCGTCGAGGCGTCGAGCACGCGGTGGTCAAACGCCTTAAGGCGGATGCGGATATTCTGTCCGTTCATGCGTCACTTCCTTGTTCTGGCGCGGCGCGGGCAACTCCCGCGCCCGCGACAGATCGGTTTAAGTCCAAATTACTCTTTGATGGTGACGACGATGCCGGCACCGACGGTGCGGCCGCCTTCACGGATAGCGAAGCGCAGCTTCTCTTCCATGGCGATCGGCACGATCAGCTCGACATCGACCGTGATGTTGTCGCCCGGCATCACCATCTCGGTGCCTTCCGGCAGCGACACGATGCCGGTCACGTCGGTCGTGCGGAAGTAGAACTGCGGACGGTAGTTGGTGAAGAACGGCGTGTGACGGCCACCTTCGTCCTTGGTCAGGATGTAGGCTTCGGCCACGAACTTCTTGTGCGGCTTCACCGTACCGGGCTTGGCCAGAACCTGGCCGCGCTCGACACCTTCACGATCAACGCCGCGCAGCAGCGCGCCGATGTTGTCGCCAGCCTGGCCCTGATCGAGCAGCTTGCGGAACATTTCCACGCCCGTGCAGGTCGTCTTGGTCGTCGGACGGATGCCGATGATCTCCAGCTCCTCGCCGACCTTGACCACGCCGCGCTCGACGCGGCCGGTCACGACCGTGCCGCGACCCGAGATCGAGAACACGTCTTCGATCGGCATCAGGAACGGCTTGTCAAGCGGACGAACCGGCGTCGGGATGTAGGCATCGACCGCAGCCATCAGCTCGCGGATCGCGTCTTCACCGATCTTCTTGTCGCTGTCTTCCAGAGCAGCCAGCGCCGAACCCTTGACGATCGGAATGTCGTCGCCGGGGAACTCGTTCTTGGTCAAAAGCTCGCGAACCTCGAGCTCGACCAGTTCGAGCAGCTCGGCGTCATCGACCTGGTCGACCTTGTTGAGGAACACCACGATCGACGGCACGCCCACCTGACGGGCAAGCAGGATGTGCTCGCGGGTCTGCGGCATCGGGCCGTCGGCGGCCGACACAACCAGGATCGCGCCGTCCATCTGCGCGGCACCGGTGATCATGTTCTTCACATAGTCGGCGTGGCCGGGGCAGTCGACGTGAGCGTAGTGGCGGGCGGCCGTCTCGTATTCGACGTGCGCCGTCGAGATCGTGATGCCGCGCGCCTTTTCTTCAGGGGCGGCGTCGATCTGGTCGTAGCGCTTGTATTCGCCAAAATACTTGGTGATCGCCGCCGTCAGCGACGTCTTGCCATGGTCGACGTGGCCAATCGTGCCGATGTTCACGTGAGGCTTGTTACGCTCGAATTTACCTTTGGCCATAATCGTTCTCCGTCTATTCTACCCGCTAAGGGGATATTGTTATTCGCTCTTCAGATCCGGCACCGCGCAAGGAGCGCGACCCGGTGGCTAAGAAACCCTTAGGCGTATTTCTTCTGGACTTCCTGAGCCACTGCGGTCGGAACCGGCTCATAGTGATCGAACTGCATGGTGTAGGCCGCACGGCCCTGGCTCATCGAGCGCAGGTTGTCGACATACTTGAACATGTTGGCGAGCGGCACCATCGCGTTGATGACGACGGCCACGCCGCGCGCTTCCTGGCCCTGGATCTGGCCACGACGACCGTTCAGATCGCCGATGACGCTGCCGACGTAATCTTCCGGCGTCACCACTTCGACCTTCATGATCGGCTCCAGAAGCTGCACGCCAAGCTTGGGTGCGGCTTCACGGAAGCAGGCGCGGCCGGCGATTTCGAAGGCCAGAACGCTGGAGTCGACATCGTGGTAAGCGCCGTCGATCAGGGTCGCCTTGACGCCGATCATCGGGAAGCCCGCGAACGGACCCGAGGTCATGACGCTGTTGATGCCCTTTTCGACACCCGGGATGTATTCCTTCGGCACGGCGCCGCCGACGATCTTGGTCTCGAACTCGAACTCGCTGCTGTCCGGGTTCGGCTCGAAGACGATCTTGACGCGAGCGAACTGACCGGTACCGCCGGTCTGCTTCTTGTGCGTGTAATCCTGCTCGTGCCTGCGGGTGATGGTCTCGCGATAAGCCACCTGCGGTGCGCCGACATTGGCCTCGACCTTGAACTCGCGACGCATGCGGTCGACGATGATGTCCAGGTGAAGTTCGCCCATGCCGGAAATGATGGTCTGGCCGCTTTCCTCGTCGGTCTTAACGCGGAAGGACGGATCCTCGGCGGCCAGGCGGTGAAGGGCGAGGCCCATCTTTTCCTGGTCGTTCTTGGTCTTCGGCTCGATGGCGATCTGGATGACCGGATCGGGGAATTCCATGCGCTCGAGAATGACCGGATGCAGCGGATCGCTCAGCGTGTCACCGGTGGTCGTGTCCTTGAGACCGGCAAGAGCAACGATGTCGCCGGCAAAAGCCTCTTCGACGTCGGCGCGCGAGTTCGCATGCATCTGCAGCATGCGGCCGATGCGCTCTTTCTTGCCCTTCACGGTGTTGTCGACCGAGATGCCCTTGGTGAGCTTGCCCGAATAGATGCGGGCAAAGGTCAGCGAACCGACGAACGGGTCGTTCATGATCTTGAAGGCGAGCATCGAAAGCGGCTCGTTGTCGTCGGCATGACGCTCGATCTCGGCGTCGGTCTTGGCATCGACGCCCTTGATGGCGGGAACATCGGCCGGCGACGGCAGATATTCGACGACGGCGTCGAGCAGCGGCTGCACGCCCTTGTTCTTGAAGGCCGAGCCACAGAACATCGGGTAGAACTTGACCGCGATGGTGCCCTTGCGGATCAGCGCGCGTATCTCGTCATTCGACGGCATCTTGCCTTCGAGGTAATTCTCAAGCGCCGTCTCGTCCATTTCGACGGCGGCCTCGATCATCTTCTCGCGGTATTCTTCGGCACGAGCCTTGAGATCGTCCGGGATCTCGACGACATCCCAGGCAGCGCCCAGCGTCTCGTCGCGCCAGACCAGCGCGTTCATCTCGACGAGGTCGACGACGCCCTTGAACTCGGTCTCGGCGCCGATCGGCAGCTGCATGACAACGGCATGCGCGCCGAGGCGCGAACCGATCATCTCGACCGAGCGATAGAAGTCGGCACCGATCTTGTCCATCTTATTGCAGAAGATCATGCGCGGAACGCGATACTTGTCGGCCTGGCGCCAGACGGTCTCGGTCTGCGGCTCAACGCCGGCATTGGCATCGAGCAGCGCAATGGCGCCGTCGAGAACGCGCAGCGAACGCTCAACTTCGATGGTGAAGTCGACGTGGCCGGGAGTGTCGATGATGTTGAAGCGGTGCATCTTGCCGTCACGAGCCTTCCAGAAGGTCGTGGTCGCGGCGGACGTGATGGTGATGCCGCGCTCCTGCTCCTGCTCCATCCAATCCATGGTGGCAGCGCCGTCGTGGACTTCGCCAATCTTGTGCGACTTGCCCGTGTAGTAGAGGACGCGCTCGGTGGTCGTCGTCTTGCCGGCGTCAATATGCGCCATGATACCGAAATTGCGGTAGTCTTCGATTTTGTATTCGCGGGCCATCGTAGCTGCCTCTCAGTCTCGTTCGCGCTTTACCAGCGGTAGTGCGCGAAAGCGCGGTTGGCTTCAGCCATCTTGTGGGTGTCTTCACGCTTCTTGACAGCCGTGCCGCGGTTGTTGGCCGCATCCATCAGCTCGCCGGAGAGGCGGTCGACCATCGTGGTCTCGTTGCGATTGCGGGCCGCCGCGATCAGCCAGCGAATGGCCAATGCCTGGCGGCGCTCGGGGCGCACGTCGACCGGAACCTGGTAGGTGGCGCCACCGACACGACGCGAACGCACTTCAACATGCGGCGCGACATTGTCGAGCGCCTGATGGAAGACGGTGACCGGCTCCTGCTTGGTCTTCGACTGAACCTGGTCGAGCGCGCCGTAGACGATGGTCTCGGCGACCGACTTCTTGCCGTCATACATGACGGCGTTCATGAACTTGGTGACGATCAGATCGCCGAACTTCGGGTCCGGATTGATCTCACGCTTTTCTGCACTGTGACGACGCGACATGGCTTTTGTCTCTCAATCTCATAGCCCAACGCTCTCAAGGAGCGCCAAGGCCGGAAAATCTTACTTCGGACGCCCCTTACTTCGGACGCTTGGCGCCGTACTTCGAACGGCGCTGCTTGCGGTTCTTCACACCCTGCGTGTCGAGCACGCCGCGGATGATGTGGTAGCGAACGCCCGGAAGATCCTTGACGCGGCCGCCGCGGATCATGACCACGGAGTGCTCCTGAAGGTTGTGGCCTTCGCCGGGGATGTACCCGATCACTTCAAAACCATTGGTCAGGCGGATCTTGGCCACCTTGCGCAGCGCCGAGTTCGGCTTCTTCGGCGTCGTTGTATAGACGCGCGTGCAAACGCCCCGCTTCTGCGGGTTCTGCTGCATGGCCGGGACCTTGTTGCGCTTCACCGGCGCAATGCGCGGCTTGCGGATCAGCTGGTTGACGGTAGGCATTAAACCCTCTTGTCTCTCAATTCCGTGTCTCGCCCGGTCAGGGCCGCTCAAAGCGTCATTTCCATACGCAAATTCGGGCCATAAACCGCGCCTCGCGGTCTTGCCCGAACAAAAGGCAGAGGAAGCGGAAGCCGCTTCGTGCACGCCGGAAATGTCTTTTCGCTCGTAAAACGAACCCTGTTTGAGGCAAACTCCAAAGCGTGTCGCTTCGGAAGGGAGAGCCTCACATCGGTTCTGACTGGGCGGCTTCTACTCGTAAGACCGCGGACCGTCAAGCCCGGAGCACCAAATATTGCACGCCGACCAGGGCTTGGCAGCCATGCGAAAACCGCATGTAATTTTCTTTCGCATTTTTGCAAGAGCGAGGAAGAAAGTGACAAGCCTTCAGGCAAAGTGAATGGGTTTGCGCTGTTGCGCGGCCTTGCTTCATGCGAAAAGGCCGCATGAGCAGTCAAAACCCCCTCGCCCGCCCACCCGCTGCCAAGAGGAATCGGCCCGTGAACGACAACGAAGAACGCCCGGTCACCATCATCACCGGCCGGGTGTGGAAGAAAAAAGGCGGCAAACCGGAAGGCGTCCACGTCATGCTGGTTGCGCCCGACGACGATTCGGCGGTGCGCCGGGCACTCGAATCGCTTGCCGCCGAAGGGTACGCCGAGGCGGAGCTCGACCAGATCGGTGACATGGACGGCATCCCCGACGAAGAGCCGCATATCTCCGCCTTCCAGGGCGCGCTCGAAGGCGAAGTGTCGATCGTTACCTTCGACGTGCCGATCTGACCCCGACCTCCCGGTCCAGCTTTCGAATCGGCTACCGAGACGAATCGGCGACCGAGGCCTTCCCAGCCGACAAAAATGTGCACTGCCGCTCGAGGAAGGCTGAGCTTGCCTGCTCGGCTTCGGCTTGCCCGGGGCAAGTGTTCTGATAAGAAACCATCACCATCATCAAACAGACGGAGCGGCCGTGTCCCAGCCCATCAAGATAGGCATCGTCGGCGTCGGCAAGATCGTCCGCGACCAGCATCTGCCGGCCCTGGCGAAAGACCAGGACTATCGCCTCATCGCGGCCGCCAGCCGTCACGGCAAGGTGGATGACATCGCGAATTTTCCTGACATCGAAGCCATGCTCGACGCGGTGCCCGAACTCGAGGCCGTATCGCTCTGCATGCCGCCGCAGTTCCGCTACGACGCGGCGCGGACAGCGCTGATTGCAAAGAAGCATGTCTTCCTGGAGAAGCCGCCAGGCGCCACTGTCAGCGAGGTCGAGGACCTCAAGACATTGGCCTCGCAGAACGGCGTCTCGCTGTTCGCCAGCTGGCACTCGCGCTATGCGCCGGCGGTCGAGGCCGCGCGCGCATTTCTCGACACGACCAAGATCAAGTCGGCCGCCATCAACTGGAAGGAAGATGTGCGCCGCTGGCACCCGAACCAGGAATGGATCTGGGCGCCCGGCGGTTTTGGCGTCTTCGATCCCGGCATCAACGCGCTGTCGATTGCCACCCACATCCTGCCGGCGATGTTCATCACCTCGGCGGTGCTGGATTTTCCCGAAAACCGCGCCTCCCCGGTTGCCGCGCGCGTCGCCTTCCGCACCTCGAATGGATTGCCGGTGACGATGGACCTCGACTGGCTGCAGACCGGCCCGCAAAGCTGGGACATCCTGGCCGAGACCGACAAGGGCGCCATGGTGCTGTCGGGCGGCGGGTCGAAGCTCGCCATCGACGGCAAGGTAGTTCATGACGAGCCGGAGGCCGAGTACCCGATGCTCTACAAGCGCTTCGCCGAGATCGTGCGTGCCGGGACCTCAGATGTCGACCTCGCGCCCCTGCAGCATGTCGCCGACGCCTTCATGCTCGGCAAGCGCAACGTGGTCGAGGCGTTCTTCGATTGACTTATGCACGCGACGGGATCGCGGACCTGGCGTGAATGCACGCCCGGCGCCAAAGGGTCGACCCCCACTCCGTCTCGGCTACGCCGAGCCACCTTGTATCTACACGAGAGAGATTTCGTGGGATTAGAGCGATTGAGCCAAGGTCCGGGCGGCCGCCCGGACCTTGGCTTGGCGAAGTCGCCCG
>NZ_JAMYVQ010000060.1:0-15291 GCF_040324155.1 Mesorhizobium sp. M0011
TCGCGTCATCAGATGCTGGCCTCCAATCCAGCCAGCATCTTGAATCACAAACATCCGGCTTTGGGAATCCTACGATTCTCTCAAAATAGGAATCGCTCTAGGATCCATGCCGCGACTTTCGAGCGCGACAACGGTGCAATGCTGTTTTACTGCCGGCTCGTGCACCCAGGCTGTCCGAGGCCCTTCTTGAAGCGCAGCAATCTTGGACAAAGGTCGCGGCATGGATCCTAGGGTCTGCGCCGCGTCGCTCCGCTCCTTGCTCCGCCCTAGGATGACGAAGCTGGTGAGAGCCGCCGCTTGCGATGCTCGCCGTCACAAACCAGCCGCCCCGCTCCCCGGCGGCGCACAGGCCATCAGGTCGTAGACGCCCTTGTCCTCGACGACCGCGAAGCCCAGCGCGACATAAAGCCGTCTCGCCGGATTGTGCTTCTCGACATGGATCGATGCTGATTTGCCGGCTAACCATGCCTCGTCGATGAGGTCACAGAGCAGTGCGGTGCCGTAGCCCTTGCGGCGATGATGCGGCAGGAAGGCAATGTCGATGATGCGGTGCTGGCTTGGCCAGCGCTCGACATAGAGGCGGCCGATGTCTTCGCTATCGCGTTCCACCACCAGCCAGTCGGCCTCGGGATAGTGTTTTCGGTAATGCGCGTGCTGGGCCTGGAACTGCATGCCGAGGAATTCGGTCTTCTGCGCCTCGCTCCACGACGTCACCGCGAGTTCTTCGAAGCGGGTCGAGGCATAGAGCCGCGACAGGAACGGCATGTCCGCGTCCACTGCCGCACGAAAGCGGAGCCCGGCCGTGTCAGACCGGGACCAGACCGGACGGGCCTGCTTCGCTTGCGCCACGCTGGCGTAAATCAACCGTCAGACCGGCGGCGTCAGGTCGCGCACGACGACGATCTGCTTGAGATTGTTGTCGGTCAGCGACGTCCAGCTATACTCCCACTCGGAACTGTCGATGCCCATCTGGTTGATCGTCCACAGCCCGTTGGTGCCGTCCGGCATGAGCGCCAGGCTGAACAAAGCGAGCCGGCCATCGGCATTGTAGTTGAGCGTCAGGCGCGTCGAGCGAAGGGATGCGCCGAAATCGCGCCATCCCGACCAGTTTTGGGTGTAGGCATCCCATTGCGCGTTGAATTGGAGGAAGTGCTGCTGGTCGGCGGCGACCAGCACGATATCGCCGTCGCCCTGGATGCCGGCGGCAAGCGCCTGGTTGGGCGCCCTGGAGTAGCCGGGTGTCGCCCACTGCGTCCACGTATCCGATCCGGCGGGCATCTGGCGCGTGTGCAGCACCTGGCCGTTCTGGGTCAGGGCGAACAAATTGGTGGCGCCCAGCGGGCCGACGACCGGCGCCATCTCGATGAAGCCACCTGTCTGGGTCGTGTCGATCTGCACCCAACCCGTCCAGTCGGCGGCCTTCAGGGCCTGCGCCTTCGCCTGCTGGCAGCGATAGAGATGCAGGTTCGAATTGATGCCGAACAGGGCGATGCGGCCGTCGCCTTGGCGTATCGCCGAAACCGTCACCAGCCCGCCGGGGATCTGGATCCAGTCGCTCCACGGTTTGGCCGGCGGCGTCAGCACGTCGACGGTGACGACGATCGGTGTCGTCGTGCCCGGCGGCGTGATGGTTTTCTGCACCTGCACGATCTGGTCCGGATTCTGGTAGATCCACCAGATGCGGCCCTGATTGTCGGTGACGAAGACCTCGATGCGGCCGTCGGCATCGCGCGCCATCGAAAGCTTCTGATAGGAGGTGGCGCCGGGCGGCGTGCCGATGCTCATCGGCGCGGTCCATTTCTCGACCGGGCCGATCTGGTTGGCGTCTTCGGTGATGAAGGACAGATTGGTGGTTCCCGATGGCTGCGCGACCACGGCGACACGGCCGTCCTTGGTGAGGCCCGCCGTCATGATCATCCAGGCGCCGGGCGCGATGAACGACCAGGCCGAGGGCCATGGCCCGTTCGGCGAAAGCTGCGCCTTCTGGATCAACTGCCCCTTCGCAGAATCGATCCCCACCACCATCAGCCGCGAAAGTTCGAAAAACGACGCGCCGGCCGGCTTGTGCTGGTAAATGGGTGGAGGGCTGGACGGCGCCGGGCGGGCGCTGGCCCTGGCAGCCGCTTTCGGCGCCGGCGTCTTGGCTGCAGGGGCTTTCGACTTTGGTTCTGCTTTCTTGGCCATGATATCGATCCTGCCTGTTGGCTCGGAATTCAGGTTCTTGGTGGGAAGACGCCTTGCAGCGCGATGCAGAAATAACAGGTGAGGTAGGGCTGCAAATTGTTGTGCGGCTGGTCGCCGCCGGCGGGCGCTATTGTCTGGTCCGACAGCGACACTATGCTGCCTGGCGCGACATATACATTTCCCTGGCTCGACTTGGCGAACGCATTACCGGGAGCGATGTTGCTGTCCCCGCTGACGATCGAAGGAGCGGCCTGGACGAAATGCGCATGCATCGGCATCTCGGACTCCAGCAGAGACACCGTTTCAGAACCGCCGGTTTCGCCGAGATCATGCAGCGACAGGCCCGGCCCCTGCCCCGGGTGCATCGGCGCACGGCCTTGCAAATCCGGCAAGGCGAAGTTGGACTTGCCGTTGCCGCCATAGGTGGTGCCGAGTAACGAGAACAGCGCGGTGTTCTGTGACAGCGGCAGCAATTGACCGTCACACCAAGCCCAGCCCGTGGGCGCGAAATTGAACGGAAAGATACGGATTTCGGCGACGAACGGATCGGCCATGACGGTCCTCTTTAAGTCGGCGAAGGAAATATGCCGAACAGCGAGATGATGAAGTCGACGCACAGATAGGGCTGGAAATTGCTGTGTGGCTGGCTGCCGCCGCGGCTACCGAGAAACTGGGTGCTCATTGCCACCGATGGGCCGCCGTTGATGAACGCATTGACCTGCCCTGACCTACCAATGACACTTTGGCTGGGGTTGGGCTGATTGGCGACGTCGTTCGAGGCCATCAGGGCGTGGGTATGCGCCGGAATCTGCTGGATTGTCAGCGTGATTTCCTCCGCGCCCCCCGTCTCGGCCAGGATGAACCCGTTGCCCTGATGGATGGGAAGGCGGCCACGCAAGTCGGGCAGCGCGAAGGTGCTCTCGCCATCGCCGCCATAGGTTGTGCCTATCAGTTGGAAAAGTGTCTCGTTCTCGGAGATCGGCAGCAACTGTCCCTCGCAGAACATCCAGCCGGCCGGCGCAAAATTGCCGGCGAACATGCGAATCTCGCCAACATAGGGTTGTGCCATGGTCGCGTTTCCTCAATTCGGCGATGGGAAAATGCCCTGCAGGGCAATGCAGAAAGTCAATGCCAGGAAAGGCTGCATATTGAGATGCGCCTGACTGCCGCCGATATCGGTGACAGTGCCGGCAACCATGGCGCCGAGGTTCTGCACCGGACCATAGAGGGTGTTTGGCGCACTGTTGCCAAGCAGGTTGTTGGCCGGAAGATTGGTCGCGCCCGTGACAGACGATGCGTTGGCGGCGTGGACATGCGTGGGCATTTCCGCGATCGACAGCGTGTGGGCCTGCTCGCCGCCGCGCTCGCCCAACGTATGGCCGCCGCCGACATGAATTGGCATGCGTCCACGATAATCGGGAAGTGCGAAATTCACCCGACCATCGCCGCCAAAGGTGGTGCCGAGCAGCGAAAAAAGTGCCTGGTTCTGGTTGATGGGCAGGAGCTGCCCGTTACAGAGTGCCCAGCCTTTTGGCGCGAACACGAACGACATGATTCTGATTTCCGACAAGAACGGCTCAGACATAAGTCCTCTCCCCCAAACTGCTTGTACTGACCTTACGGCGACTGCATTAGCAAGTCGACAGAAATCGCCAAGAAAATTTAGATCGCTTTATTGCCAATGGACATACCTAATTCTTCATAAGTATTTCCAGTCGGAATCAGTTAGTTGGCACGAGGACCAGCCCGCCATTGTGCCCGCCAGGTATCGCGGCATAAGCCGGCGCACCGCCGGCGTCGAAGGAAAACACCGAACCGGCCGGCGTGTTGCCGCCGGCATTCCAGATGGCGGTGGCGATCGCCTGGTTGTTCGCGCCGCCTACAAAGTTCTGGAAATACAGGTGCGACGTAGTGCTGCCTATGCGTGCCAGGAAGGCGATGTCGTCGGCTGGCTGAGCCAGAGTCACTGTGTTGCTGCTGATGTTCAGATAGGTGTTTGTAAGGTCGCCGGCATTGGAACCCGCGCGCACATCGATGCCGACCGCGCCACTGCCCGCCACACCGGTGCCCGAAAGCGTGATGTTGTTGTTCATGATCGTCAAATCCAGCGAACCATTGTCCGTGCTCGGACCGGCGCCGTCGCCGTGCGGCGTCGCGAAGATAGCCGGATCGTTGCCGGACTTGGTGATCGTGTTGCCGATGATCTCGATGATGCCGGTCGAGGCATCTTCCGGATGGATGAAGATCGCCGAGCCCGCCGAGCCGACGCCGCCGCCCTGGATGTCGGCATTGCTGTTGATGCGGCCCATGATGACGGCATTGTTGATGCCGAAGACGTTGATGACCGGGCCGCCTTTGCCATAGATCTTCTTGTTGTTGAGGATCTTAAAGTTCAGGTGCGCGGTGTCCTCGGCGTTGAGGCCGATGGCGCGGCCGGCTCCGCTGAGGGCGGCTTGCGGGTCGAACGTATTGCCATTGGCGACCGTGCCGTCGCCGATGTTGACATTCAGCGTCGAGGTGTCGCGCGCAAAGGCTTCGACGCCGGACGTCTTCAAGCTCAGGAAGCTGCTGTTCAGGATGTTGAGCGTCGCGTTGGCGGTGCCGAAGGCTTCGAAGTTGAGACCTTGCGCGCCGAATGAGGAGTCCTTGGTGTTGCTGAACGTGCTGCCGCTGATGTTCAGCGTCAGACTGGTGCCCGTGCCGTTGCGGATGTCAACCAGATTGTCGCCGGCGGAGAGATCGCCGGCCGCGAAGCTAAATGTGGAATTGGTGATCGATGCGGTGCCGGTAAGGTTGTAGAACCGCATGTCGCCTTCAAAGACCGCGTCGCCGAAGCCGGTCACCGTGGTGTTGGCAATCGTCAGGTTCGAGACGTTCTGGCCATTGATGCCGACCTGGACGCCGCCATTTAAATTCAGATTGGTGAAACTGACCGTCGAAACGCTGCTCATGTTGATGGCGGCCTGAGCCGCGCTGTTGAATGTCGGGCCGTCGACATTGTTCAACGTGCCGTTGCCGCTGTTGGCATTGGTGAAGTTCATGTTCGAGAGCGAGAGATTGCTCGTCGACGTGAACACCGCGCCTTGCACTGTGCCCGTGATGGTGCCGCCGGAACCCTCCGTCGTGCCAATGCCGGTCACCGTCAGGCCGCCACTGCCCGTATTGTTGAGGACGATACCGTTGGTGCCACCGTTGGCCGAAATGCTCTGGAACGTCACGCCGGAACCGCCGATCGTCGTGTTGACGACGTTGAGCGCCGTGCCTGTGCCGGACGCGATCGTGTTGCCGGTGCCCTGCACCGTCACCGTGCCGCCGCCCGTGGCGCTGAAGCCGCCGCCGCTCGTTGTGTTGATAATCAGCCCGCCATTGGTGAAGTTGATGGTCGCGCCGGGGTTGCTGGTCAGGATGACGGCGGCATTAACACCGGTCGAGAGCGTCTTGACCGCGCCGCCGAAGTTGATCGTGCCGCCGGCGTTGCTGAGCACGGCAATGCCCAGCCCGCCATCGCTGCGAGTGATCGTGCTGGCGCTGTCGAAATTGATTAAACCGCCGGCCATGCCGCGGATATTTGCGACATTGCCGCCGGGGTTGGTGATGTCGACATTGTTCAGGTTGACGACCGCGCTGACGTCGTCATTGCCTGGCGTGCCCTGATCGCCGTCGACGACAAAGGCATTGTTCGCAGCCCCCGCGTCGGTCTGGATGGCGACATTGTTGAAGGTGTAGGTGCCGGTCGCGTTGTTCAGCGAATCGCCGAGAATGGTGATGCCGGCCGTGCCCGTCAGGCTGGCATTGTTGACGGTGACGCTGCCCGCCGCCCCGTCGATCACAATGCCGGTGCCGCCGGTGTCGTTGAGCCCGTTCGCCACGGCAGTGGTGAAATTCACCGAACCGCCGGCGGTGTCGGAGACGACGATCATGCGCTGGCCGGTGGTGGCTTGCGTGATCGTGCCGGCATAGGTGACGGTGGCGGTGCCGCCATTGACATTGAACGCGGTGCCGCTTGGGCTGATGATCGAGGTGCCGGTGCCGAAATTGAACGTGCCGCCCGAGCCGTTGAGGATGTCGACGCTGGCATTGCCGCCATTCAGCGTCGTCGTGCCGACGAAACTGTAGATGCCGTCCGCATTGTCGAACTGCAGGCCGGTGCCGTTCGTCGCCGACAGCGCGCCGGTGGCGAAGTTGAGCGTGCCGCTGTGGCCGCCCGCGACGCTGACCAGGGTGGCATTGTTCGACTGACTGACATTGCCGGTATAGTTGAGGTTGGCGGTGCCGCCGCTGACAGCGATGGTTGCCGCGCTGCCGCCGACCAGCGAGCCGGCGCCGAGATTGATCGTCCCCGACCCGATGACGTTGGTGAGGACGACGGCGCTGTTGCCGCCGGCGCCGTTGCTGGTCGAGGAAAAATTCATGCCGGTGGCCGCGACGGTGACGCCGCTCAGGTTCATCGCCACACCGGTGCCCGTGGCGATGGAGTTGCCCACGCCGGTGACGCTGACCGTGCCGGAGCCCGTGGCATTGAAGCCGGCGCCTGCCGAGGTCACGATCGCCAGCCCGCCGCCGTTGAAATTGACCGTCACCGGGGCGCTGTTGCCGGCAATATCGACGCCAAGCCCGCCGCCGCTCATGCCGATGGCGTAGCTGGCGCCGCTGATGTTGTAGGTGCCGCCGGTGTTGGCGGTGATCGATATGCCGGTGCCCCCACCGGTAAAGCTGTTCGAGGCGCCGGACACCGTCACCGTGCCGCCTGCATTGTTGTTCAGCGATACGCCCAGCCCGCTGGCCGTCAGATTGCCGCTCAGGGCGACGAGGCCGGCGCCGGCAAGCCGGCTCTGGACATTCAGCGCCGGACTGAATGCGCCCGAATTGTTGACCGTGCCCGAATAGCTCACGGCAGCCGTACCGCCGACGACATTGAACGACGCGCCCGTCGCGCCGCTGAGCGCGCCGGTGCCGAGATTGAGCGCTCCGCTGACATTGGTCAGGCTAACATTGTTGACGCCGCCGGCCGACGAGGTCGAATCGAGCGCGATGGTGGCGGCAACACCGGAGAGATTGATCGCTGTGCCGCCGGTTGCGTTCACCGTCTGGGCGGCAGCCGTAGCGGTGATGCCCATCGTGCCGCCGGTGGCGAGAATGCCGGTGCCGGCGGTGGTGTCGATGGTGACGCCATTGGTGAAGCTGGTTGTGCCGCCGGCCTGCCAGAGACCAACGCCGCTGGTCGTGTCGATGTTGGCGAGACCGGTGACGTTGAGCGTGCCGGTCTGGACTCGGATGCCGCCGCCTGTGTTGGGGACGGTGACATTGTTCACCGTCACCGTGTTGAAGTTGAAGGTGCCAGTGTTGGTGTTGATGGCATCGATGCCGAAGCCCGTCGTGTTGGTGATGCTTGTCCCGCCGGTGACGGTGAAGGTCCCGGCGACGCCGTCGAAGATGATGCCGCTGGCGCCGCCTAGGGCGCTGACGGTGGCAAACGTCATGTTGACGGTCAGCGGATCGAGATCGAATGCCGCGCCGTTGTTGGTGGTGACCACGCCACCGCTGTTGTTCAGCGTGAAATTGGTGGTTTTGGTGTTGGCGATGACACCGGTGCCGCCATTGTTGGCAAGGCTGAGCGTGCCCAGATCAAGGGTACCGCTGGTGTTGGTGAAACTGAGGCCATTGCCCTGCACGCGAGCGCCTGGGTTACCGATGCCGAGCGTGCCGGCACTGACCGTGCCGCCGGCGCCGTCGGAATCGAAGCGGACATTGTTGAAGGCGATGCCGCCACTGCCGGCGCCGCCGGTCACCTTGTTGCCGGCAAATGACCTGATCGCAATTGAATTGTCGGTCGCATTGATGTTCTGACCGGCGAAGGACGCTGCGAGGCCGGAGCCGGTCGATTGCAGCGTGTTGCCGTCAATCGACAGCAGAAGCGTATTGGCCGGAGCTCCCGTGGTGGAGAAATCGAGCGCGTTGCCGCCGGCGGCGATGGTGTTGTTCCTGACGAAGAAACTGGAGGCGCCGGTGGCGTTGACGGCAACGCCCGCACCGGAACCGAGATTGCTGACGATCAGGTTCTGGATGCCGCCCGCGAAGATGCCGCTGCCTGATGTCGCCAGGTTGATGACCTGCGTGGCGTTGTTGCTCTGCAGGACCGGCCGCAGCGTGTCGATGCCGCCCGGCGCCGAAATGATCGGCGAATTCTGCACCGTGGTGAAGTGGAACGCGGCGGAGGCGCCGCTGCTGGTGTCGACACCGAGCTGCGAAACATCGACCGCCGCGTCGCCGCTCTTGAAGGCGAGCAGCACCTGCCCGTCATCGAGGTTGAACGTGGTGCCACTCAGGTCGATGGTTTCCTGGGCGCCGTTGACGTTCTTGTCGATCAGCACCACGACGTTGGCCGTGGAAGCCTGTGCGCCCGCGTAACTGCCCGGATTGGCGAGGCTGCCGTCGCCGGTGCCGCCTTCGGTGACGTAGTAGACGCTGATCGATGACAGGTTGGAAACGTCGCCGGTGAAATTGACGTCGTTGAAATTGTAGTCGCCATTGGTCGGCAAACTATCGGTGGTGTGGATGACCTGGCCGCCGGTGGTTGCGATCGACGACTCGGCCGGGCCGGCGCCGTCGCCGAACACCAGCCTGGCGTTGGTGGTGCTGGAGAACTGCACGCCATAGCCGACATTGGCGATAGTCGATTTCTGGCCGGCCGGATTGTTGTTGACGGTGTCGCCGAGCTGGATGGTGCCCGTGCCGGTGGTGCCGGCCATGTCGATTCCGATCGTGCCAGCGAAGCCGCCGCCGGCTACATCGAAATCGTCCGCGGTGATGTTGCTCGCGCCGAGCGCCGCGCCGTTGAGGTCGAGGCCGACCGCATTGGCGGCATTGAGCCCGATGGTCAGGCCGGCGAAATTCAGCGTCGAGCCGAGCGTGCCAGAGACCTGGACGCCGGTCGTGGTGACTCCCTGCAGGTCGACCGCGCCGAGATTGAGGGTGCCGCCGCTGACATTGTTGAGCGATATGCCGGTCGCAGCACCGTTGGTCGAAATCGTATCGAACTTGATACCACCGGCGCCGACCGTCGCGCCTTTCGCCCCGGCGACGACCGCCGTCGCGTCGCCAAGCTTCAGCGCCGTGCCCGTGCCGGTGGTGATGGTGTTGCCGTCGCCGGTGACGCTGATCGTGCCGGGGCCAAAGGTGCTGGCGGTGAAGCCGGCGCCGCTGCTGGTGGTGATGACGAGGCCGCCATTGGTGAAGTTGAGCGTGCCCTTGGTCTGCGGGTCCATCACGTACGACGGTGCCTTGACGATGGCATCGTTGGCGCCGGTGTTGAATATCTTCGACGTACCAGAGAAGGTGACCGTGCCGTTGGCCGAGCCGCCGATGGCGACACCCTCGCCACCGCTGTGATCGATGGTGCTCGAAATATCGTATATGCCTTCGGCATGGCCAAAGAAGTCGAAGGCCGTCGATGACGTGGTGGAAACGACGGAACCGCTCATGTTCAGACGGGTCGCATCGCCGCTGGCGCTTATCACCGATCCCGCACCGACCGTGATCGAACCTTTGTAGGTCAGCGTGGTGAAGGCCAGGTCATTGCCGCCGCCGAGGCTGATAGCCGAGAGGGTGGTGTTCGTGATGCTGGCGCTGCCGTTGACGCCGACGTTGACGGTCCCGCCCTGCGAGCTCTGTATGATGCCGAACTGGCCGCCATCGATGGTCAGGGTGGATCCGGCGACATTGGCGATGTTGACGGTGCCAACCTCGGGACCGCCGATATCGAACCCGGCATATTGGACGTCGAGATCGATCGTGCCGGTGAAGTTGACCTCCCCGGTGCCACTCAGGGCGTACAGCCAGGCGCCGGTGTATCCAGTATCCCTCAGGCCGCCGATGTTGACATCCCCGACGAGATTGGCGCCCAACAGCGTCACGCCGGCACCGCCGGGGTCGCCGGGAAGGGCAGGGATCGTGGAGTCCGCCGAGATGCTGTCGAAGGTAATGCCGGCGCTGCCGACATTGGCACCATACACCACAAGTCCGTCGCTGCCGGCATTGATCTTGTTGCCGGCGCCGGTGACGGTAATGATGGTGGAGGTTGCGCCAGCCGGGCCTAAATCGCCAATTGCGACGAAGCCCGCCCCGGTCATTGTCGTTATAGCAAGGCCACCATTGGTGAAGTCGATCGTGCTGTTGGTATTGAGTGCCGGGACGGCTGAAGCGTAATTGCCAATGATACCCAAGCTCACGCCGTCCGTCGCGCCCGAGCTGATCACCTTGCTGGTGCCCGAGAAGGTGATCGCGGCCGCGTCGTTGCCGGCAACGACGATGTTGCCGCCGGCTGCCGCATTGGTATCGGTGAGATTGCCCGACAGCGTCACCGAGCCGCCGGTCATGCTCTGGATCGACACCGCGGCGCCCGTGCCGTTGCTGGCGATCGTGCCGCCATAGGAAATCGTCGCGTTGCCGCCGCTGCCTGCGGTCCCCGAGCCGACATTGAACGACGTGCCCGAACCGGTGTTGGTCAGCGTACCGGTGCCGAGGCTTGCCGTGCCGCTGAGGTTCTGCAGGTTGACGCCGCTGCCGGAAGCGAATGTGGCACTTGTCGAGGCGAAGTTGATACCGGCCGTGATGCCGTCGAGCGCCGCCGCCTGCGCGTTGGTGGCGTTGATCGTGCCGGTCACGACATTGACCGTGCCGCCGCCGGTGGCGCTGAACGCTGTCACGCCGTTCGTGGTGATGTCGACATCGGCGAAGGTGATCGTGGAGCCGGCATTGCCTGTCAGCGAGACGCCATTGCCGTTGACCGTCACCTTGTCGGTGAAATCGACCGTGCCGCCGCTGCGGTTGGCGATCGAGATGCCGCCGCCGGTCAGCGTGCCAGCCGATCCGCTGTTGGGCAAGGTGCCGCGCGTGACCGTGATGTTGCCGGCGCCGCCATCGACGTCGAGCAGCGTGCCGGCAACGTTGATGTTGTTGTCTGTGATCGACAAATTGCTGTCGAGGCCGACGACCTTGAACGCGGTCTGGCCCGCGGCGACGTTGGTGATCGTGACGCCTTCGATGAAGATGCCGCCGGCATTGTCGACGATCGTACCTTGGTCGACAAGGAAGACCGAACCGCTGCCGCCGCTGAAGTCGAACGCGGTGTCGCGCACCTGGTTGCTGCCGAGCAGCTGCAAGGTATCGCCGCCCGTGCTCTTGACCACGCCCTCATTGCCGGTGACGTTGCCGCCGGTGGCGCCGAGATTGCCCTGGACATTGATTGGCTGGATGGTGCCGGAGGTGATGATCGAACTGCCGTTGCCGAAGCCGGCGATCGACTGGCCCGAATCGAGCGTGAACGGCGTGGCGCTCAGATCGACCGTGCCGACAAAGGCGAAGGTCAGTGTGCCGGTCATGGCATCGGCCTGGGCGGCCGTGACCGTGGTCACCGCGGCGCTGAGCCCGTTGGTGCCGGCAGCGATCACACCACCGTCCTGGGAAATCATGACGACCCCGCCGACCGCGCTGGCCAGATTGGCGCTGCCGGTGAAGGCGACATCGTCGAAATCATAATTGCCGAGCGTCGGATCGAGCCCGATCGTGTTGACCGTGTAGCCGCCACTGGCCGCGCTGATGAAGGATTCCAGCCCGTCGCCCGCATTGCCGTCGCCAAAGGTGAAATTGGCGTTGGCCGACGTCGCCGTTGTGCCGCCGGACGACAGTTCGACGCCGACGCCGACCTTCGAGATGCTGGAGCCCTGCAGGAAGGTGATGGTCTTGTTGCCGATGGTCGACGACAGGTCGATGCCGCGCGAGGTCAGGTCGTCGGTGCCGGTGATCGTCGTCACGCCGAAATCGGCTATCGTTGACGAACCGCTGAAGTCGATGCCGGTCTGGTTGGCACCGGAGCCCATCGTCACATTGGTTGTTCCAAATGTGACATCGGCATTGGTCAGGGCGAAGTTGATGCCGGCTGGACCGACGGTCGAACCCATCGTCACGCTGGTAGTGCCGAAGGTAACTGCGCCGGCATTGTTGGTGATGTCGATGCCATTGCCCGTGGCGCCCGACACGGTCACCGCCCCGAAGGTCGCCGATGCGGTGCTGGCGACATTGGCGACGGCCAGGCCGGTGGCCGTCGCGCCGGTGATCGACAGCGGAGCTGTGACGTTCAGCGTCGCGGTGCCGGCAAGGCCGGTGACGACGGCACCACCGCCGCCCGTCGCAGACAGCGTCGAGCCGATGAAGCTGATCGCGCCGCCGACCGGGGGCAGCGACGAGCCGATCGCGAAAAGATTGCCGGTGCCGGTCGAGGTGATGCTGCCGCTGAAGGTCACCGAGCCGCCGGTGGTGCCGTCGACCTTGACCGCCGTGCCTGGCACGGTTGCCGAGCTGGAGATGTTGGCCGCTACACCGATTGTCGCGCTGCCACCGGAAACGACGACACCGTCGCCAACGCCCGAATTAGTGATGGTGCCACCGAGGATCGTGATCGAGCCCGTGTTGTTGGTCAGGCTGACATCGGTGCCCGCGACATTGGTCGTCACCAAATTGGTGATGGTGAAGGTCGATGACGAATCGTTGATTGCAACGCCGTTGATGCCGGCACCGGTGCCACCGATAGTGACATTGCCACCCAGGAACTGGCCGCCCGAGACGGCATTGAAATTGAGCGCTGTGGCTGCCACGACGCCTGTCGTGATGCTGTCGAACGCCATGCCGCCGGTGCCGATGGTGACGCCGTCGAGATAGATCGCGTGGCCGGTGCCGGTGGTGATCTGCTCCGTGCCTGCGGCCGCGACTGTGATCGTGCCGCCCCCGGTGGCGCTGAAGCCGGTGCCGATCGTCGTGGTCAGATCCAGCCCGCCGGTGAATTTGATTGTGCCGCCGGTGTTGCCACTCAGGTTGATCGCGAAGGCGGTGGCGGTGCTGGCGGTGATCGCTCCGCCGAACGTGGCGCTGCCGCCGCTCATGCCAGAGATCGTCACCGCGCTGGTAGCAGCGGTCTGGTTGATGGTGCCGTTGTAGGTGACGTTGGGCGTCGAGTTGCTGATGGAGAAGGCGTTGCTGCTCGTGTTGGCGATGGAACTCCCGACCCCGAAGGTCAAGGTTCCGCTGGAACCGCCGACGATGCCTATGCCTACGCCGCCGCCGGTGATGTCGAGATCGTCGAAGGTGGCGATGCCGTCGAAATTGTTGGTGGACAGCGCGGCACTGGTGGCGTTGGTGATCTTGGTGTTGCCGGTGAAATTGACGGTCGCGCTCGAACCAACAAGCGCAATGCCGGTTTGAGATGCGGTCTGGACGGTCAGGTCGTCGACCGAGACCGTACCGGTCACTCCATCGAGGAAGAGGCCGGTAGCGACATTGCTGACCGTCACGCCTTGGACGGTCAGGCCATTGATGCCCAGGCCGTGTATGCCGGCAGCGGCGCCACCGGAAATATTGAAATCGAGCAACGTGTTGCCGTTGCCCAGCGTCACGACATCGCCGCCGCCGGAACTGGTCAGCGTTGCCGCGCCCGCGGAATCCGAGATGGATTCGTCATGATGGACGTTGGTGCCGGTGACATTCAACGGCACCCCGCCGAGCGAGAACTCGCGGCCGTTGCCGAACGAGGCCAGTTCCTGTCCGTCGCTCAGCGAGAAGCCGGTGGCGTCGTCGATTGTCCCGCGGTTGACCAGCACAATGATGGCGTCGCTGGCGGTAATGCTGTCGGCATAATCGATCGAGGCGAGGTCGGTGATCGACGTGCCGCCGCCCGAAGCCCCGGCCGCGACGAAGATATAGTTGCGCAGATCGTAAAGTTGCAGGCCGGTAAACTGTGTCGTGCCGAAGGCGTAGTGGCCGCTGCCCTCATTGAGCCCGCGCGCATCGAGCGAGGCGGTGATGCCGGAGATGGAGCTGGAATCGCCGCCGAAGGTAAATTCGGCGTTGGCCGTGGCCCCCAGCGTGCCGGCTATGCCCAGCCGCACGCCGGTATCGACATTGGTGATGACGCCGCCATCGGTGATGGTGATGACCGCCCCGCCAACACTCGGTGAGGTCAGGTCGATGCCGATCGAGCCGGCAGCACCGGTGCCGGTGATGTTGAGCGACTGCGCGGTGAAATTGGTCCTGGATCCGGAGAAGTCGAGGCCGGTGCCGACACCCAGTCCGGAGATGACGATGTTGCCGGCGACCACCGCCGCATTGACGCCGGCAAACGAGATGCCGTCGGCGCCGGGGTTGGTGATGCTGATGTCGCCGAAGCGGATCGTCGCCGGCGAATCCGAAATGGCGATCGCTGGTCCGGTCGTGTTGGAGATCGTCGTCGCACCGTTGACCGTGAAGCTGCCCGCGACATTCTCGAGCACGACACCCGACGTGCCGCCGCTCTGGCTGATCGAGTCCAGCACCACATGAGCGGTGATCGGATCGATGAAGACGGCGGTGCCGCCATTGCCCGATATTGTGCCGCCGGTGGTGGTGAACGTCCCGCCGGTCGAGGTGCCCTGCACGGTGATGCCGCGGTCGGTATTGTCCTGCGCATTGACGGTGGCGAAGGTGTAGGTGCCCTTGCCGGTGATATCGAGACCGTCGTCGAGATTGCCCTGCAGCAGCGTCGTGCCGGTGAAATTGTAGGTGCCGTCGCCGTCGATGTGCAGACCGTCGAGGCCGTTGCCGGTGGCGGTGAAGTTGGAGCCGGTGATGCCGGTCGAGCTGCCCGTGAAGTCGGCGCCGTTGCCGCCCGCACCGGTGACCGTCACATTGGTCAGCGTCGCGCCGGTGATGTTGTTGCCGAAGATGCCGTCGCCGCCGCCGGTGATGGTGATGCCGTTGAGCGTGTTGCCGTTGCCGAGCGTGATGACGGGGTTGGCGACGTTGGTGCCCTGGATCGTGCCATCGCTGCCGCCCAGGTTGAAGGTGCTGGTGCCGCCGCCGAAAAGCCTGGCGGTGACGCTTTCGCCGCCGCCGATGACGGTCTGGCCATTGGCGAGCGTCACGCCGCCGGTCGTCAGATTGCCGTTGCCGCCAAGCGCGACGACAAAGCCGTTCGCACCCGACTTGGTCACGGCGTCGTCCAGCGTCGTCGGGTCGGCCAGCGTGCCGGCCCCGGCGAGGCCCCCATCGGCGAAATATAAAATTCCGAAGTCGGCATTG
>NZ_JAMYVQ010000061.1:0-15059 GCF_040324155.1 Mesorhizobium sp. M0011
CAAAATACTTGGTGATCGCCGCCGTCAGCGACGTCTTGCCATGGTCGACGTGGCCAATCGTGCCGATGTTCACGTGAGGCTTGTTACGCTCGAATTTACCTTTTGCCATTGTCTCTTTCCTTGGACGGCCCGGATCTTCAGTTCGGTCGAAGACCTTCAGTTCAGTCGAATGCGGGGCGATTAGCGACAAAGGCCAAAAAACACAAGCGTCTTTTGGCCGGGTGCCGTCTCACTCAGTCCGAACCATCGATCCGATTGCGGGGATATGACGCTGATATAGGAAGGCTCTGGGCAAAATGAAGGGGTAGCGGGCCGACCGATCGAGGCCGCGAAAGCGCTGGCTTGCTTGCCCGGCCCTGTCTGAATCATGGCCAGGCCATGGACCATTGCCGCCACCACCCGCCTCTGATCTTGTGGCCGGATGCATTTCATCCCTGCCTCGATCCGCGGCCCGCTGTTCATGATCGTCTCGACGGGATCGTATCTCGTCAACGACACGATGATGAAGCTCGCGACGGCTGGCCTGCCGTCCTATGAAGTGCTGTTTCTGCGGGGTGCCGCGGCAGCCCTCTGGGGCTTCCCGCTTTTGTTCGCGCTGGGCTACGGCAAGCAGATCCCGCTGATCTTCGACAAGCGCGTACTGAGCCGGAACGTGCTCGAGCTGGCGGCGATCCTTTGCTATGTCGTCGCGCTCGCCAACATGCAGATCGCCGATTCCACCGCGCTCGGCCAGATCACGCCGCTCTTGATGCTGGTCGGCTCCTCGATCCTGTTTGGCGAACGGATCGGCGGCCGGCGCATGGCGCTGATCGGGCTCGGCTTCGTCGGAGCGCTGATGGTGGCGCAGCCGAGCATGCAAGGCATTTCGGTCTACGCCTTGCTGGCGCTCGGCAATGCCACATTTGCGGCAGCGCGCGACCTTGCCGGTCGGCGGGTCGCGGCCGAGGTGCCGGGGATGATCGTGGCGATTTCCGCAGTCGTGGTGGTGCTGATCGGCGCCGGCGCCGCGCATCTGGTTTCAGAGCGCTGGGTCATGCCCGGGGCACATCACCTGCTGCTGATGGCGGGTGCTGGATTTTTCCTGATCTTCGGCCATTTCTTCATCTTCATGGCCTATCGCGTCGGACCGACCAGCGCCGTGGCACCGTTCTATTATTGCTTCACCGTCTGGGCGGTGATTTCGGGCCTGCTGGTGTTCGGGCAATTCCCAAACACACTGGCGATCTGTGGCATCCTGCTGGTGGTCGGCAGCGGGCTGACCATCGTGTCGCTGGATCAGCGTCAGCGCCGGCTGGCCGTCGTCGCCTGATGCATGTCGCCCAAAAGTGCCCCGGATTTGGGAGAACGACATGCATAAACAAAGACCTGGAGCCTCCGCATCCACGCATGCGCGGATGAGCAGTTGCCGCGCCGAAAAAGATCGTCTAATCGGCGAAGCATAGTTCGATCGACGACGAGATGATCAATCAGCCAAGGGAGTTCCCCGTGACCGATTTTGACCAGAACAAGAGCTCCGACGCCGAGCACAAGGCCGCTATCCGCAAGTCGCTTGTCGGCTGGGCGGTGTTCATCGCCGGAACGCTGATCTTTTTCGTCGCCGCCGATGCAGTGTTGATGCCATAGACGAGCCGCTGCACGTACAGGCCTGAAGCCGGTCTTGCCTTCGGAAACTCGAAACCTCAGACGATCCGCAGGTGCCTAAAGCGTCCGCCTTGCGCTGAACTGATGGTAGGCCCACAGCACGACCACCGCCCCAACCACCGCGACGATCAGGCTGGAGATGTTGAGACCGGTGACACCCACGCCAAAGATCTGGCTGCAGATCACGCCGCCGACAATGGCGCCGACGATGCCGAGGACGATATCCATGATCAGGCCCTGGCCGGTCTTGTTGACGATCTTGCTGCCCAGGAAGCCGGCAATGGCGCCCAGAATGATCCAGCTGATGATACCCATTTTTTCCTCTCCATCCCCTCGCCAGCCGACATTTTCATAGGATTGTCAAAACCTCAAGCCAGCTTGAAATTCTGCCCGAATGCTTCATTGTTGATGAGGGGTCGGGCCTTGGTCGCTATGGAGGATCCACGATGGGACTTTTTGACAACGCCGTTCCCGGCGGCAACATCACCAAACCCCTGATGATCGCGCTCGGCGCATTGCTGGTCGGCAAGATGCTGAGCGGCAGAAGTGCCGAAGAGCCAGAACAGTCTCCCGCGCCCGCTCCGACCGCCCCCGCCCCCGTCCCGACGGAAACCACATCCGCCGATGGTGGCCTGGCTGGCGGATTGGGCGGCCTGCTCGACAAGCTCAGAAATGCCGGCCACGGCAATGCCGCCGACTCCTGGGTCGGCACCGGGCAGAACCAGCCGATCAATGCCAACGATCTTGGCACCGCGATCGGACCGCAGATCATTCGCGAGATCGCGCAACGGACCGGGCTGGACGAGCAGGAACTGCTCAAGCAACTGTCCACCGCCCTGCCCGGTATCGTCGACAGACTGACGCCGAACGGCCAGGTGCCGCAGCAGCACCAGGTCGCCACCGCGTTCAACAGCTGACGCGGCGCAGCCACTACAATTGGAGCACTGCGCGCCTCGTGCGCAGTGTTTCGGCTTGCCGGTGATGGGATAAGTGTCTGGAGCGGGTAGCGGGAATCGAACCCGCATATTCAGCTTGGAAGGCTGCTGCTCTACCACTGAGCTATACCCGCGCCGTTCCTCAAGTACCGGATTCATCCGAAAAGCGCCATGCACTTTTCGGTCCGATTCTTGTCACGTTTCAGGGCTTCCGGGCCGGCAGTGGTGGAGAGGGTTGGATTCGAACCAACGTAAGCTAAGCTAACGGATTTACAGTCCGTCCCCTTTAACCACTCGGGCACCTCTCCAGTCTGCCGCCGGAGCCATGCAACGAGGCATTCACGCCGATCCGGACCCGAGTTATGTGTTCTCCGAAACCAGCGCAGCGCCTTATGGCGGCAAGCCCATTGGGTGTCAACCGCGCAACCATGGTTTTTCGTTTCTGTTCGCCGGCTGTAGTGACAGGCCATATCCTTGGCCGGAGGACACCGCTATAGAAGCCAGCCATGAGCGACAAAACCAACACCCCCAAAGACACCCATTACGCCAAGCTGCGCCGCGCCTATCGCGACGAGAAAAGCGGCGGCGCGCCGGCGTTCCGGCCCCGACAGCCGGTTCCGCCGGGCGAAAATGCCGCGGATGGCCTGGTGCGGCTCTACGGCCTGCACACCGTGCGCGCCGCACTCGACAATCCGCGCCGCAAGATTAGGAAGATGCTGGTGACGCGCAACGCGGCCGAGCGACTGGAAATCGCCGATCTCGCCGCCCTGCCCTTCAAGACGGAACTGGTCGAACCCAGGGACATCGACAAGATCACCGGGTCGGACGCCGTGCATCAGGGTGTGCTGATCGAGGCCGAGCCGCTGAAAGCCAAGCGGCTCGATGCGCTTGGCGACGCGAAGCTGGTGCTGGTGCTCGACCAGATCACCGACCCGCACAATGTCGGCGCTATCCTGCGCTCGGCGGTCGCCTTCGGCGCCGGCGCGCTGATCACCACAGCCCGCCACAGCCCGCAGGAATCGGGCGTGCTGGCGAAATCCGCCTCCGGCGCGCTGGAGCACATCGACCAGATCGAGGTGAAGAACCTCGCCGACGCACTCGGCCAGTTGCACGAGGCCGGCTTCCGCACCATCGGACTTGATTCGGACGCGCCGGCCGAACTCGAAAAGAGCTTTGCCGGAGAAAAGATCGCCTTGGTGCTGGGCGCCGAAGGCAAGGGCCTGCGCCAGAAGACGCGCGAGACGGTGACCACGCTGGCGCGGCTCGACATGCCCGGCGCCATCCATTCGCTCAACGTGTCGAATGCCGCGGCGATCAGCCTTTACGTGGCGCGGACATTTTTGAAGCGCGGCTAGAGCAATTCTAGGAAAAGTGTGAAGCGGTTTTCCTTCCAGAATTGCGTCAAGACAAAGAGTTAGAGCATTTCGCCGTTTCCGTGAAACGGTGGAATGCTCTAAGCCAAAAATATCTCGAAACGAGAAACGGGTTCCGACAGACGCCGGAACCCGTTCTTCGACGGGCCAAGAGTTTGCGGCTTGGGAACGTTGCGCCGCCCTCTCCTGACCTATGCCGCTTTGCCCCTGGCGTCGGCTGCCTCGCTGCCGACCTCGAAATTGGCCATCCGCTCCAGCGCCCTGACCAGCGCCGAATGATCCTCCTTGGCGCCGCCATTGGCCGCGCAGGAATTGAACAGCTGCTGAGTCGTCGAGGTGTTGGGCAAGGAAACGCCGAGCGCCTTCGCGCCCTCCAGCGCGAGGTTCAAATCCTTCTGGTGCAGTTCGATGCGGAACCCCGGCGCGAAGGTGCGCTTGACCATGCGCTCACCATGCACTTCCAGAATGCGCGAGGCGGCCAGCCCGCCCATCAGCGCCTGCCTGACCTTGGCCGGGTCGGCGCCAGCTTTCGATGCAAAAACAAGCGCTTCGGCGACGGCTTCAATGGTCAGCGCGACGACGATCTGGTTGGCCACCTTAGTGGTCTGGCCGACGCCGTTCGGTCCGACCAGGGTGATGTTCTTGCCCATCTTCTCGAAGACGGGCTTGGCGCGCTCGAAGGGGGTTTCCTCGCCGCCGACCATGATGGTGAGCGACGCCGCCTTGGCGCCAACCTCGCCGCCCGAGACCGGCGCGTCGAGATAGTCGCAGCCCAGGTCGTTGATGTTCCTGGCAAAAACCTTGGTCTCGATCGGGGAGATCGAGCTCATGTCGACGACCAGCTTGCCTTTTGCCAGGCCGGACGCGACGCCGTTGTCGCTAAACAGCACATCGGCCACCTGCGGGGTGTCGGGCACCATCAGGATGATGATGTCGGCAGCCTTGGCCACGGCGGCGTGGCCGGTGACGGTCTTCAGGCCTTTGGCGACGAGGTCGGCCGGCGGCTTGGAGCGATGGTCGCTGGCGATGACATGATAGCCCGCATCCAGCAGGTGCCCCGCCATCGGCGCGCCCATGATGCCGAGGCCGATGAAGCCGATGGTTTCCATTGTGGTTCTCCAAATGACTGTGTGAAACGCCCCCCCTCTAATGCTTACGCCGCAGCACTTCCCTGCCCGGCCAACTCCCGAAGCCACCCCAAGCCAGCCTCCGTCCCGGCCTTAGGCTTGTACTCAGCCCCGACCCAGCCGGCATAACCGATGCGGTCGATATGCTCGTACAGAAACGGAAAATTGATCTCGCCCGTCCCCGGCTCGTGACGGCCGGGATTATCCGCAAGCTGAATATGCGCGATGCGGCCAAGGTTAGCCTCGATGGTCCGGGCGAGATCCCCCTCCATGATCTGCATGTGATAGATGTCGTATTGCAGGAACAGGTTTTTCGAGCCGACGCGATCGATCAGCGCCAAGGCCTGATCGGAATAGTTGAGGAAGAAGCCCGGAATATCGCGCGTGTTGATCGGCTCTATCAGCAGCCTGATGCCGGCCTGCTCCAGCTTTTCCGCCGCGAAGGCGAGGTTTTCGGCAAAGACATCCTCCAGCACCTTGCGGTCGGCGCTGGCCGGCGCGATGCCGGCCAGGCAATTGACCTGCTGGCAGCCGAGCGCCTGCGCGTAGGTGATCGCCTTGGCGATGCCCTGGCGGAATTCCGGCACACGGTCCGGCAGCACCGCAATGCCGCGTTCGCCCTTGCCCCAGTCGCCGGCCGGAAGATTGAACAGCACCTGGGTCAGACCGTTCTTCTTCAGCCGGGCCGCGACGACATCGGGCGCATGGTCGTAGGGGCCGATATATTCGACGCCCTTGAAGCCGGCGCGGGCGGCGGCATCGAAACGGTCGAGGAACTCATGCTCGCCAAAGAGCATCGAAAGATTGGCTGAAAACCGCGGCATTCTTTTTCTCCTAATCCAACATCACGATCGCTGTCGGCGCATCTTCCTGATGTTCGGCAAGCTCCTCGAATTCGGTGATCTTGTCGATCTCGGTGCCCATCGAGATGTTGGTGACGCGTTCGAGGATGAATTCGAGCACGACCGGCACCCGGTGCTCCTTCATCAGCCGCTGGGCCTCCTTGAAGGCACCGGCGAATTCTTCGGGCTTGCGCACCCTGACCGCCTTGCAGCCCATCGCCTCGGCGACGGCAACATGGTCGACGCCGTAGCCGGCCTCGGGATCGCCTGCCCGGTTGATGTTCTCGAAGGCAAGGTCGACCTCGAAATCCATCGAGAACCCACGCTGCGCCTGGCGGATCAGGCCGAGATAGGCGTTGTTCACGACGACATGCAGATAGGGCAATTTGTGCTGTGCGCCGACCGCCAGTTCCTCGATCATGAACTGGAAATCATAGTCGCCCGACAGCGCCACGATGGTGCGGTCCGGGTCGGCGGCGCGAACGCCAAGGGCCGCCGGCAAGGTCCAGCCGAGCGGGCCGGCCTGGCCGCAATTGATCCAGTTGCGCGGCTTGTAGACATGCAGGAACTGCGCCCCGGCGATCTGCGACAGGCCGATCGTGGTGACATAGGTGACGTCGCGGCCGAACGCCTTGTTCATCTCCTCATAGACACGCTGCGGCTTCAGCGGCACCTGGTCGAAATGCGTCTTGCGCTTCATCGTCTTCTTGCGGGCCTGGCATTCCTTAGCCCAGCCGGACCAGTCGCGCAGCTTGCCCGCCGTCTTCCATTCGGTGGCGACGTCGAGCAGCATCTTCAGTGCGGCACCGGCATCCGAAACGACGCCGAGATCCGGCGCGAAGACACGGCCGATCTGCGTCGGCTCGATGTCGACATGGATGAATTTTTTGCCATTGGTGTAGACATCGACGGAGCCGGTGTGGCGGTTGGCCCAGCGGTTGCCGATGCCGAAGACGAAGTCGGCTTCCAGCATCGTCGCATTGCCATAGCGGTGCGAGGTCTGCAGTCCGCACATGCCGGCCATCAGCCGGTGATCGTCGGGGATCGCTCCCCAGCCCATCAAGGTCGGGATGACCGGCACGCCTGAAATCTCGGCGAATTCGATGAGCAGATCGGACGCATCGGCGTTTATGATACCGCCGCCGGCGACGATCAGCGGCTTTTCGGCGGCGTTGAGCATCGTCAACGCCTTTTCGGCCTGGGCGCGCGTCATGGCCGGCTTGAACGGCGTCAACGGCTCATAGGCGTCGATGTCGAATTCGATTTCGGCGAGTTGCACGTCGACCGGCAGGTCGATCAGCACCGGGCCGGGACGTGACGAGCGCATCAGGTGAAACGCCTTCTGCAGCGCCATGGGGACGAGGTAGGGTTCCATGACGGTGACCGCCCATTTGGCGACCGGCGCGGCAATGGCTGATATGTCGACGGCCTGGAAATCCTCCTTGTTCAGCCGCGCCCGCGGCGCCTGACCAGTGATGCACAGGATCGGAATGGAATCCGCGGCGGCCGAATAGAGCCCGGTGATCATGTCGGTGCCGGCTGGACCCGAAGTGCCGATGCACAGGCCGATATTGCCCGCCTTGGCGCGGGTAAAACCTTCCGCCATGTGCGAGGCGCCCTCGACGTGACGGGCAAGCACATGGCGGATCGTGCCCCTCGCCTTCAGCGCCGAATAGAACGGATTGATCGCCGCGCCCGGCACGCCGAAAGCGCAGGAAATGCCTTCCTTTTCGAGAACGAGAACCGCGGCATCGACAGCGCGCATCCTGGCCATTTTCCAGCCCTCCACGGGTTTGTCATTGTTGGATTGGCCAAGGATGTCAGCACGCCGGTTATTTTTCAATTTTTTCAGAATATTTTTTCATTTCTAGAAAACGGCGTCACTTTCTTGATTTTATTTGATTTTCTGTTTTCCAGGAATCCGACCCGCGAACGTAGTGAAAAACTTTTTCATTGTGCATTTGGCGAAACCGGCCGAGATTGACTGCATGGAAACCACCGAAAAACGCCAGCGCGGACGGCCGCGCGCTTTCAACGGGCCGTCGGAGGCCAGCTCGGTGCAGTCGCTCGACCGGGCGCTGCGCATCCTGGCCATTGTCGCGGAAGGCAGCGGCCTGTCGCTGAGCGAGATCTCTGCGCAGAGCGGCCTTGCCGCGTCCACCGCCTATCGCATGCTGACGACGCTGCAAAACCACGGCATGGTCGAATTCGACACATCAGACCAGCTCTGGTCGATCGGCGTCGAGACCTACCGCATGGGCGCGGCCTTCCTGCGCCGCCGCAAACTGGTCGACCGCGCCCGTGTCGTCATGCAGGAGCTGATGGAAAGAACCGGCGAGACCGCCAATCTCGGCGTCGCCGAGGACGATTGCGTGGTCTTCGTCAGCCAGGTCGAGACGCACCAGGCGATCCGCGCCTTCTTCCGGCCGGGCACGCGCAGCCCGTTCCATGCGTCGGGCATCGGCAAGGCGGTGCTGGCGCATCTCGAGCCGGAGCGCGTCGGAACCATCCTGCGCAAGGCCGGACTGCAGCGCTTCACCGACCGGACGTTGTCCGACATTTCGGCGCTTGCCCACGATCTGGCGCGGATCAAGCTGCGCGGCTGGTCGGTCGACGACGAGGAGCGGCACCCCGGCATGCGCTGCGTGGCAGCCGCCATCTTCAACGAATTCGGCGAGCCTATCGGTGGCGTCTCGGTGTCGGGACCGACCGTGCGGGTGACGCCGGAGCGGCTCGCCGAGATCGGCCCGCTGCTGCGCGATGCCGCCGCCGAGGTGACGCGGATGATCGGCGGCATCAGGGCGACCTGACGGTCCGATCGTTTCAAGCACAGCGAAAAGAGGGGCTGCGGGGCGCCCCTCTTCTGGCTGATTGAAACGCCACCTCCTCTCAGAGACGGCAGTAGTGGCGATAGCCGTCGTGGCCGAGATAAGTGTCGGAGTCCGCATCATAGCTCTGGTAGCGGTCATAGCAGCGGCGGACGTGCCACGAGCCGCCGCCTTCGTCGACATAGACGGTGCGCGGCTGGGCGAGCAGGCTGCCGAGGACAAAGCCGCCGACGCCGGCCGCAATGCCGATGCCGATTTCGCGGTTGTGGTGATGGCTGTGGGCGGCCGAGGGCTGGACGGTGCCGGCCAGCGTGGCGGCGGCAACTGCAGTGGCGATGAGGCCGGAAACGAGTGTGCTCTTGAACATGACGATCTCCTTGCTTCGTTGACCGAGGCGATCCATCCGCCTCTTGATCATCTGTCGTCGCGGCCAGGAAAAAGGTTCGAATCTTTTTTCGATTTTTCTGGGATCGGGGAAATCGGATCGACCGAGGTCATGCTGACGGCGACCTTGCGAGAGCTTGGCGAAGAAGTTGATGCGGCTGATCTCCCCCCTTGCGGGGGAGATGCCCGGCAGGGCAGAGGGGGGTGCTGTCCCGCCAGCTTGTCAACCAATCAGGGCGAGGCAACCGCACGGACAAAATAGAGAAAGTTCATGGGGAAGCCGGTGATCCTTCACACCCCCCTCTGTCCTGCCGGACATCTCCCCCGCAAAGGGGGAGATCGGCAGCTTTGCCGTCCCCACTTCACAAAGTGATCGCCCAACGCGAAAAGGGCGGCCGAAGCCGCCCTTTTGGAAGAATGGGTCCCTCCATCAAAGGAAAATGATCACCCTGCCATGCCTGTGGTGATGGTTGTAGTGCTTCCACCAGTACTTCTTGAAGTGCTTCTTGTGATGGTTGTAGTTGTGGTGATGGCCGTGCATGCCGTGGGCTGACGACGTGCCGACAGTGCCGGCGAGCGCGCCGGTGGCGACGAAGATGGCGACGAGGCCTGAGGTAAGAGTGCGCTTGAACATGATGATCTCCTGGATCTTTTGATCGAGGCGACCCATTCGCCTCTAACCACAGTCGGCGCGGCGCGGCAAAAGGTTCGAAGGGCTGGAGATTTTTTGTGGGGCGCCATTGGCGCAAACGAGCAACGACGGCAAGGGACACCAATGAACCGTCGCCCCCTATTCCCCTATTCCCCTATTCCCCTATTCCCCTATTCCCCTATTCCCCTATTCCCTCACCCCATCCCCGTGACATGGCGCAGCCAGAAGGCCAGCGCGATGAAGCCGATGATGGTGGTGAGGCCGGTCCAGTCGACATTGGCCTTCTTCACATCGCTGATGATCTTCACCAGCAGCATCCAGGCCACGAAGATGATCGGGAGAATGATGACTAATCTGATCATGCGACACCTCTGCGCAAAGCGATTGCACCTTCCCCAGATGTAGGAAGCAATCTAGGGCTTTTCAGGATGCCCTCGCCGACGGGCCACGCGGCATGCCAGGAAAAAACGGAGTTTTGTCTTTACTGGCGCAACAAATATGCTAACCGGAGCGCCGTGCCCTTGTAGCTCAGCTGGTAGAGCAGCGGTTTTGTAAACCGAAGGTCGGCGGTTCGATTCCGTCCGGGGGCACCAGCACAGTGCGAATGGCAGCGCCGCGCGGCCGCGTGCACCATTGATCGCTTTCTGCATTGTTACCCGCATAACGAGCGGAGATAGCAACAATGTGGATCTTGGCGGCTGTTTGTATTGGGTTCGCGTTAGCCTTGTCTCTGGGGTGGGCTATGGGGCTTTCGAAGTAGGTGCACATAGTGATCCGCCCACTGAAGCAGTATTCGCCTTCCAATACGCCGACTTGCTCTAATGACAGGGTTCGCCTCCGTTCGCTGCTGTTGGGTGTTGCTGATTGAGCAGTGTCGACAGCGCCGTAATAATCTGGGGGAGGAAGAATGGCTTGACGATCATCACGCTGTCTGGGACGCCTTCAGACCCCCACAAATCCGCACTATCGCCGCTGATGTAGACCACAGGTAGGCTTGAGTTGCCTCGCCTTACATGCCTGGCTATTTCCCACCCAGATTCTCCTGAGCCGAGGCGAATGTCCGTAAGGAGGCCGGCGAACTTGCTTGGATCCTCATCAAACGCCTCCACGGCGGCTTCGGCATTCGGCACTCCTACGACGAGAAAGCCAGCTTCCTGCAAAGCTGTTTCAAGGTCGAGCAGGATCAGGGGTTCGTCTTCGACGACCAGAATAGCAATGTCGCTCATGAGGCCCCCTACGTCGGCCAAAGCAACGGCGGGACAGAACTTTAGTTCCATCTAAAGGGTAACTTGGATGTGATATGGCTTGGTATGAAACCAACTACGCCTCGCTTTTGACCCGCCTATGAACGCCATTGACACCGTGCTGAATGACCTGGAGCTAGCACGTGCCCTGCGCGCCAGCCTTGCGCATGAGCGGGCCCGAATGCGTGCGCTGCTCGACGATATTGCTCATGTTCGCATGGAAGTCAGAGACGCCGCCGCAATCCGGTTTCATGTGCGTTCTTCACCCGACGACAAAAAGTTCTTACGGTTTGAAGAGGCCGGCGCGCCGTGTCTCTTCCCGCCCGCAACATAGCAGCGGAGCCATTGTACGAATCGTACCCAACGGCTGGTTAGACGTTTAAATGTAGCCTTTGATCGATTTCAGGAGGATAAATCTCCATCGCCTGCTAACTTTTTGGGCGCAGGCGACTGAGAGATAGCTGAGGTGCGGTGCTCTTGCCCCAAACTGGGAGGCGAGAGCGTGGCTCAGCTTCATCAACCACACATCCGTAATCGGCTACTGACGTCTTTGTCGCCAGATGACTTCGCGCTCATCGCGCCGCATCTCGAACCGGTCACGTTGGGGGTCCGCGAACACTTGTTCAAAGCGGAGCAGCAGATCACGCATGTAACCTTCCCGGAACGAGGGATTGCCTCGATTGTCGCCGACACCGAGGAAGGACGGTTTGAGGTAGGCATGGTCGGATCAGAGGGCCTCGCGGGAATTTCTGTCGTGCTCGGCGTCGACCGCACGCCTCACACCTGCATGGTTCAGGCTGCGGGTGAAGCATTCCGTATCGGGGCGGTCGAGCTTCAGGCGGCGATGGACCACAGCGCCACGCTGCGCGAGCTTCTTCTTCGCTTCGTGCATACCTTCATCGTGCAAGTCAGTCAGACCGCGTATGCCAATGCTGGCTACTCCATCGAGGAGCGGCTGGCGCGCTGGCTGCTTATGACCCATGATCGGCTGGAACAGGACGACATGCCTGTAACGCATGAGTTCATGAGCATCATGCTGGGCGCGCGTCGCCCCGGTGTGACCCTTGCGGTGCAGATGCTGGAGGGCGTCGGTGCGATCAAGAACACGCGTGGTCAGATCCTAATGAAGGATCGCGCCAAGCTGGAATCGATCGCAGGACAGGCCTATGGTTATGCCGAGAGGGAATACTCGAACGTGTTCCAGTTCCCCATCAAGCGAGAGCAATGAGAGGGGCACTTGCGCTACTTCATGAACGTGCGCTGCCGGGGAAGGCTAATCCCCGACCACGAGGGCGACGAGCTGGCAAGTGAGGCGGCCGTGCGCGGCCATGCGTTAGCGAACGCGCGTGATCTCGTTTTCAACACCCGCATGGACACGATGCGCAGTTGGTTCGACTGCAGCTTCGAAGTCACGGACGAGAGCGGCAGAACGGTGCTCGTGATGCCGTTCAGCGAGGTGGTTGAGGATCGGTTCTGAACTGCCACCCGCTGCCCCATTCACGGCAGCAGCGGGCGTCCCCAAGGAGGACGGGAGGGCGGTCCCTGCCAAGCCATAACCATTAGCATTACCTGATGTTCCATCGGAAGTAGGCCCGGACCACTTGGGTGAGTACCGACGCGGGTCCGACCAAGGTTGCCTTTCTTCGACCAGCAGCGCGGGGCGCGCTGCCGCTAGGAACCCCTAAATCATCGGGCAGCCCTCATGTCCCTTCATTGGTAAGCGGTCTCGGCCGCACAATGTTCAAATCAAACTTGGTTGGCAGGTCGGGTCCCGTATTGTGAATGGCGGTGGTCGTCATTCGATGGACGGGCGGGATGATTACCATCCGGACGTTTCGTTCAGGCCAGAGCGGCTTTCCGAAGATCAGGAACGCGACTGCTATCAGGACGGCGACCAAACCCGCTGCAAATGCGTTCGCAATGATCTGGCCAAGCTGCATGCGCTCTCCGTGAATGATTACCCGCCACGCCAAGCGAGCCGTGGCGGGTAATCAACGAACCGGCGATGAAGGGACGATGATCGACGGCCACGTTCCAAATGTCGAAAAGGCTGTGTTGTTTCAGGGGTCAGACCTTTGCGCCTCGGCATCGGGCTTTAGTCGGACCCAAACAAGGCCTTGGCGGTTGCGTCATTGGCAGAGGGTTGGCGTAGCAGCGTCAACGCGAAGGCCCGTCACTGATCAGCAATGACGGGCCCTGCCTCGAGACCACTTGGCCGGGGGGCTAAGCCAAGTTAACAGCCAAACGTCATTTTCAGAACCAGGTTCCCTTGACCAAAAATCGGAGTTTCAGTGGGGCCGCCCCCACTTCCGGGCAGAGGCGGACCGGCCGGGGCTTGGGTGCCTCGACCGGCAGCGGGCACGCTGCCGCTTTTTCCAACCCGCATTGGTAGTTCGTCGAGCTCCCGCCTCCTGTCCTGGATGACATCGCGCTAAGGGCGCCCATCCACAGCGGACCGGAACTATGCCGAGTCTGCCGCGTTGCCGGTCATGACTGACTACAACGAAACCACAAACCCGATCCTGACCGGTTTCAAGGGCCAGTGCCCACGGTGTCAGCAGGGACACCTGTTCGCAGGTTACCTGAAGCTTGCTCCACGTTGTAATGTCTGTGGGCTCGATTTTTCCTTTGCCGACCCGGCTGATGGGCCTGCATTTTTCTCAATGTCGATAGTTGCATTCCCGGCCCTTGCCTTTGCTCTTTGGCTTCAGTTGCGGTTCGAGCCACCTTTCTGGATACACATTCTCACAAGCCTGCCCCTGACCATCGGGGCATGCATATTGTTGCTTCGACCACTTAAAGGCTGGCTCGTGTGTTCTCAATATTTCCACAAGGCAGCAGAAGGTTCGATTGACCGAGATTGGCATGCCGCTGAGGCCGACCGCCAAAGGTTGGAGCCGCACGGTAAATAGATGAGGCATTGGCCCCTGCCGCGTGATATCAATCACCCGCCCCGCAGCACGCGCCAGATATCCGCCCAATAGGCTGTGACAAGCGAGGCCGGCGCCGCCGCAGCCATGCCAGTGACGCCCAAGGCCCCCAGGCCCATCAACTTCCAACGGGTGACCTCGGCAGTTACCGGCTTCACGCCCGTAATATCCCGTTGAGCTTGGTAACAGCGGATTCCATGAGCGAGCGCGAATGCACGTCTTGTTTGAACAGCTTACTCACGCCCGAATGCTCGTTAGAGACGCCGCCGCGATCCGCGCCCATCTGCGCGCGGCCCTTGCGTATCAAACCGTACGTTGAATCCTTCTTGGGTCACGCGTGAGAAGAGAGTAAATAAATCCCTTCGCAGCAAGGGAGGCCGCGATGGTTGAAACGCATATGGAAGTCGCACGCGCGGCTATCGAAACCAGCTTTCGGTTGCGGCACCATTCCCTGGCCGGAACTGCCTCGTTTCGCCGGGATATGGATCACTCCCGACGCGCAATCGAGGCATCACGCGAACTGCTCACGCGCCTTCGCCAACGTCACCGCGATGACATGGCCCAGGGGTGGGAAGATCCGGGCCCGACTCCTGCTTCCGTCTCCGCCTTCGATGCTGATATTCTTCGCTCTGCATTTCGAGCCCTGGTCAGGGATATGAGCGTGCCTGAATGTCAATGGCGCGATTTGGCTGAGAGCCTGGTCCGCGAATATGTCGGGTGCGAGAAGATCGACGTTGGCCTGTTGGATTGGATCACCCACAAGTAGTCACCAACGCAAAACAGCCCGTCCCGCCCACATTGCCGGTGACACGAAACGGGCTGCGGAAGCCGGCATGCGGTGCTTCCTGCAATCCAACTTTGTGTGCGCACGGTTGTTCCGTCAGCTTCTGCTGAAAAGCGGGTACATTCTGCTGCCGTGGCCATTCGACAGTCGCTGGTAGAGCAGACCCGCCGCTCCATTTGCGAAGCGACGGGCTCTCGCCCACCCCATACCTGTCAGAGGGTAGTGTGCTGAGAGTTCTGCAAATTCGCTGAGAGAGGGCGGTCATGGCAGGCTGGTGATGTTCAACGTCACCGATTCCCGCGAAGGAACGCCACCATGA
>NZ_JAMYVQ010000062.1:0-15044 GCF_040324155.1 Mesorhizobium sp. M0011
TATCAGAGCCTGCCAGTCGATTTCGATCGAATCATTCGTGCGCATCTGGCCCAGGAATCACATGTCGATTCCACCAGTCCACACCTAAGTTAGCGCCTATGGGGCGCTGTCCCTCCAGCGCTTCAATCCATAGCGGCTTTGCCTTTGGCCTGTTTTCGACAGGCTGTGGAGAGGCTGGCGATCCTGCACGCCCCCCTCTTGCCCTGCCGGGCATCTCCCCCACAAGGAGGGAGATTGCAGCTTCGTCTATCTCAGTACTTCTCCGGCACGTAGAGCTCACGCGGCAACGTCTGGCGCTCGTATTCGGGATTGAACACACGCTCCGGCAGCGTGATCTCCTCGTGCGGGACCTCTTCATACGGCATCTGCTTGAGCAGATGGCCGATGCAGTTCAGCCGCGCGCGCTTCTTGTCGTTGCCCTCGACGATGAACCAGGGCGCTTCCGAGATGTTGGTGCGGGCGAAGGTCTCTTCCTTGGCCTTGGTGTATTGCTCCCAGCGCACGCGCGACTGCAGGTCCATCGGCGACAGTTTCCACTGCTTCATCGGATCATGGATGCGCATCAGGAAGCGCATCTGCTGTTCCTCGTCGGTGATCGAGAACCAGTATTTGACCACGGTAATGCCCGAGCGGACCAGCATGCGCTCGAACTCCGGCACGTCGTGAAAGAATTCTTCGACCTGATCGGGCTGGGCAAAACCCATCACCCGCTCGACGCCCGAGCGGTTGTACCATGAGCGGTCGAACAGCACGATCTCGCCGCCGGCCGGCAGATGCGGGACATAGCGCTGGAAATACCATTGCGACTTTTCGCGCTCGGTCGGCGCCGGCAGTGCCACGACACGGCAGATGCGCGGATTGAGCCGCTGGGTGATGCGCTTGATGACGCCGCCCTTGCCGGCCGAGTCGCGTCCCTCGAAGATCACCACCAGCTTCTTCTTGTGGTAGGCGACCCAGGACTGCAGCTTGATCAATTCGGACTGCAGGCTGATCAGGTCGCGAAAATATTGCATGCGATCGATCGAAGGCGGATGCGAATTCTTGTAGATCTTGGCGATCTCCATCGACAGCGCCGGCTCCGACATTTCGAGCTCATAGTCTTCGTCGAGCGTGTCGGCGAGTTCGGCTTCAAGCCAATCCCTGGCCGCAGAATTCTGTTTTAGCTCGGTCATTATCGGCTGCTCCACTTGCAAGCTCTGTCGATCGGCGCCCCAAACTCCCGGCTTACAGCCCGGAACGGCAACGCCTGAGCCGACTTCAATATAGGCCCGCAATGACGGTTTTATTGCAGCCTGACCTGATCGCCATCACTGCAAAAACCCGCGAGGCATGATCGATCCGCCGCCCTGGCATGGAGACATACCGCGCAAATTGTCCTACAAATAGCAGCCACATTCGGGCGCCCTTCCCAACCCCTTCTCAATGCAATCGCGAGGACCGACATGGAATACCGCACTCTCGGCCGTTCCGGCCTGAAAGTATCGACGCTGACCATGGGCACCATGACTTTCGGCGGCGCCGGCGCATTTTCGGCTGTCGGCAAGACCGACCTCGACGAGGCGCGCCGGATGATCGATCTCTGCATCGACGCCGGCATCAATGTCATCGACACTGCCAACGTCTATTCGAACGGCATTTCCGAAGAAATCATCGGCGAAGCGCTCGGCGGCAAGCGCAAGGGCGACGTGCTGATCGCCTCCAAGGCACGGATGCGGATCGGCAAAGGTCCCAACGATGAAGGCCTGTCGCGCCATCACCTGATCCGCGAATGCGAGAAGAGCCTGAAGCGGCTCAGGACAGACGTCATCGACATCTATTTCCTGCACGAGTGGGATGGTGTGACACCGCTGGAGGAAACCATCGCCGCGCTCGACACGCTGGTTGCCCAGGGCAAGATCCGCTATGTCGGCTGCTCGAACTATTCCGGCTGGCAGGTGATGAAGGCGCTCGGCGTCAGCGACAGCCATCATCAGCCGCGCTTCGTCACGCAGCAGATCCACTACACGCTGGAAGCGCGCGAAGCGGAGTACGAACTGCTGCCGATTTCCGTCGACCAGGGGTTGGGCGTTCTGGTCTGGAGCCCGCTTGCCGGCGGATTGCTGTCCGGCAAATACCGCCGCGACAGCCCCACCGCCCGCCAGCTTGCCGGCTGGTCCGAACCGCCGATCCGCGACGAGGACCGGCTGTGGCGGATCGTCGATGTGCTTGTCGAGATCGGCGCGCAGCGCGGCGTGTCGGCAGCGCAGGTGGCGCTGGCCTGGCTGCTTGGCCGGGCGGCCGTCAGTTCGCTGGTGATCGGCGGCAGGACGGAAACGCAGTTCCGGGACAACATCGCGGCGGCAAGCCTGGTGCTTTCCGGCGAGGAGCGCGAGCGCCTCGACGCGGTCAGCCGGCCGCCCTTGCTCTATCCCTACTGGCACCAGCAATTGACGGCAAAGGACCGGTTTGGCGCCGCCGATCTGGTGATTGACCGAAGCGGCATCTGATCGGCAAATCGACGGCGATAGGTATCGGCCGCCGCAATGATGAGCCTGGCCCCTTCATTGCAACGCGCATCTTGCAAGCCTGGCCATCATCGACGCACTATCGCTTCAGCTGTTGTGTTTGACGGCTAATGCTCCTAGGCAGGACCAGAGCCGCGAGGCAGTGAAAAGGAGCCGATATGGCGCGACCACCAAATTACGATCAGGAACGCAAGGAACGCGACCGCCAGAAGGCGGCCAAGAAGGCCGAGAAGCTGGCAGCCAAGGTTGCAGCGAGGGAACGTTCGAAGCCCGAAGACGAGACTGAAGCCGAAACCGAAACGGCAAAGTGACGGCAAACGGCCCGCAGATGCGGGCCGCGCCTCAATTCGGATTGCCGCCCCGGATGTCGCCTTGTGTCAGGCCGGCGCCTTGTCGCTGACGAACACGTCCACTTCGCGTGCTGCCGCGATGAAGGCGCGCCTGGCGTTCATCGCCGGCTTGTCGCCGGCGAGTGCGTCATGGCAGGCCTGCAGGGCCGCGCGATGCTTGGGGCTGCGCTTGCCGGGCCAGCTGTTGAGGAGGTAGTCGGAAGCCTCACGCGCCGTGCGCAAGAGCTGAGTGCTTCCCGCCGCGACTGACTTCACAGTCACAGGTGTTTCAAATCGGTTGTTTTCCATGGCCGCTCCTTACGCCATCGGCGTCTGCGAAGCGAGGCGAAAGTGCGCATACGTCCAGACGCCGCTTTGCGCTCCTTCATCCACTCTTAAGCAGCAACGACGGCAAAGCCTCTGGCGCGAAGACCGCGCCGATCGTTGGCGAGCGACGTCACCAGCCGGTCGCGGCTGCTGACGATGTGGACCGAGAGCAGGCGCGCGGCTTCATCGGCGTCGCCAAGGCGCGTGGCCGCCAGAATGGCGCGATGTTCAGCCCAGGCGCGGGCAAGGGCCGCTTCGTCGCGAACCTCCAGCCAGCGCGCCCGCGACAGGCGCGTCATGGCATCGCGGACCGCCCTAAACAGGAATTCGTTGCCGGACAGACGCGCCAGTTCGATGTGGAAATCCATGCCGACACGATGCCATTCCTCGCGCGGCGTGTCGTTGTCGCAGGACTCGAGCATCGCCTCGATGACATCGACGGCGCTCCGGTCCGCCAGGCTGCATGTCAGGCGAAGTGCCGCAACCTCGACTGCTTCCCTATAGACGGCGATCTGCTCGAGTTCAGCCAGATTGATGGGCGACACCGTCCAGCCGCGCCCGTCCCTACCAACCAGGCCCTCGGTCTCAAGCCGCAGCAGTGCTGCCCTGACCGGGGTTCGCGACGCGCCGAAGCGGCTCTCGATCCAGCGCTCGGTCAGCTTCTCGCCGGGACCGATCTCGAGGCCCAGGATCATTTGCCGAAGCTGTTTCTCGACGCTCTGCATCTGCGACATTTTTGCTCCCGGTTTCCGGTCGTTATGGCTTCGGACCGTTTGACGACGATCACATTTGAGGTTGCATTGACAGCGGCCAAGCTTGCGTCCATGACGTGCACCATCTTGGTATCCCAAATTGGTATCCGCAGCAACCATCGATAAAAGAGTTGCTGGGACAGGACATATGACATGCAGCAGAGCACGCCCCCGGCAACCGACAGCACCTACAACATCCACTGGCGGCGCAACCTGTTCGTGTGCTTTGCCGGCTCGTTCTCGACGCTTGTCGCCATGACGCTGCTTTTGCCGTTCCTGCCGCTCTATATTGAGCAGCTGGGTGCCGAGGGCCACGCGGCGATCGTGCAATGGTCGGGGATTGCCTATGGCGCGACGTTCTTCGCGGCGGCGCTGGTGGCGCCGCTCTGGGGACGTCTCGGCGACCGCTACGGCCGCAAGGTGATGCTGGTTCGCGCCAGCTTCGGCATGGCCGTATGCATGTCGCTGACCGGCATGGTGCAGACCGTCTGGCAACTGGTGCTGCTGCGGCTGCTGATCGGTTTTGCCGGCGGCTATTCCTCGGGATCGACCATCCTCGTCGCCATGCAGACGCCGAAGGAGCGTTCCGGCTGGGCGTTGGGCCTTCTGTCGGCCGGTATCACGGGTGGGGCTCTGGTCGGCCCGCTGGTTGGCGGCGCACTGCCGCCGCTGATCGGCATCCGCGCCACCTTTCTCCTCTCCGGCGGCGTCATCTTCCTGGCGTTCCTGGCGACCACGTTTCTGATCAAAGAGAATCCCCGGCCGAAACCGGCGGGCGCCGCCTCGAAGGAGAAGCCTAAAGGCGGCTGGGCACAAATTCCCGACAAACGGCCTGTCGTCGCCATGCTGGCAACCGGCATGCTGTTAAGCTTCGCCACCATGTCGATCGAGCCGATCATCACGGTCTATGTGCAGCAGCTCATTGAAGACCAGAGCCGCGTCACGCTGATATCAGGCGTCGTCATGTCGGCGGCCGCGCTGGGCGCCATCCTGTCGGCCTCGCGCCTCGGCAAGCTCGCCGACCGCGTCGGCCACTGGAACGTCATCATCGGCGCACTTGCCGTCTCGGCGCTGCTGCTGATCCCGCAGGCCTTCGTCACACAGAGCTGGCAACTCATCGGCCTGCGTTTCCTGATGGGCCTGGGGCTGGGCGGGCTGTTGCCCTGCATCACCAGCGTGATCCGCCACAATGTTCCCGATGGGGTCGGCGGCAATGTGCTCGGGTTGTCGATTTCCGCCCAGTATGTCGGGCAGGTCGCCGGCCCCCTGCTGGGCGGCTTTGCCGGTGGTCATTTCGGCATGCGCTCGGTGTTTCTGGGCACATCCGTCTTGATGGCGGGGGGCGCGGTGTATAACTGGCTCGCACAGTCGCGCCGCGAGCAGGACATGCTCGCCAAAGCCGGCAAGTCCTGACGGGATTGGGCATCCCCCTGATATCACGGAGCCATGGACATGAGCACGGCCGAACGACCTTCCGACAGCAGCGGCCGTATCCTCGCCCTGGCCGGCGGCCTGTGCGGCGCCGCCGGCGTGGCACTGTCGGCCGCGGCAGCGCATCTGGGCGGCGCCTTCGTCGGCACCGCCGCATCCTTCCTGCTGATGCATGCGCCGGTCTTCCTCGCTGCCGGATTGCTTGGCGCGAACCGGATGCTGCGCATCGGCAGCCTGATCCTGCTGGTCGGGCTCCTGCTGTTCTGTGGCGATCTGCTTGCCCGCGATTTCATCGGGTCGCGACTGTTCCCGCTGTCGGCGCCGATCGGCGGCACGCTACTCATTGCCGGCTGGCTGGCGATCGCTGCCTCGGCGCTGGTGCGCGTGCGTCCCTGACGCCTCGGCGCGCCCGCCGGCATCAAACGTCAAAGCGTGGCTTGCTAGTCTTGCCGACGTTCGGGCTTGATGAGCAATTCGCGATTGCGTCGCCGCAGCTTGGCCAACCAGCGCTCTTGCGGCCTTTTGGAAGCCGGCGCGATGCCCCAATAGTTGCGGGAGATGTCTTCGAACAGATAGCTGACGGGATGCATGATGTGCTTCCTTTAGATTCTTGAATCGATCCAATCGACAGGCGCGAAAACCGACCCCGCTCAGCTCCGCTTGCGCTCCACAAGGAACCGCAACTCGCGAACCCATGGGCTCGCTTTGCCGCAGCGCTTTTGCGTCGTGGTTTTCGACGAGATGCTCCAGTCGTTGCGGTAAATGTCTTCGAACAGAAAATTGACGGGATGCATGGCACAACTCCCCTGAATATCTTGAATCGATCCAATTCAAGAATCATCGCTCACTTGGATCGATTCAAATATACGCCTTGGCGAGGCTTTGATCAAGTCAAAATTTGAACCGATCCAACGAAAGTGTTAGATGGGAAGAATTCAGGAGACGAAGATGGCACCACTTATCTCTGCAAAGACAAGACCGGTCCGGTTGGCGGACATCGCCAAGGCAGCCGGCGTATCGCACGGCACCGCGTCCAACGTGTTCGCCCGTCCGGAGATCGTGCGCGAGGAGGTCCGCGAGCGGGTCAAGGCGGCAGCCGAGGCCATGGGATATGGCGGCCCCGATCCCAAGGGCCGGCTGCTGCGCGCCGGCAAGGTCAATGCCATCGGTGTCGCGACCGCGGAACCCCTCTCCTATTTCTTCGACGACCCCTTTGCCCGGGTGATGATGGCCAGCATCTCGCAGGCTTGCGACGCGACCGGTGCGGGGATTTCGCTGGTCTCCGCAGCCAACAACGAACAGCTTGCCTGGAACATACAGAGTGCGCTGGTCGACGGTTTCATCGTCTTTTGCGTCGATGGCGGTTCAAGGCTGGTCGAACTGGCGCGTGAACGCAAACTCCCCTTTGTCGCGCTCGATCTCGATTCGGACGACGACGACGCCGTTGCAGCGATCGGCGTCGACAACATCGCCGGGGCTGGCCTGGCGGCCCGCCACCTGACCGAACTCGGACATCGCCGCTTTGCCGTGCTTGCCCTGCCCGTCGCGGACTCCGGCTTCGGCCCCACCACAAGGGAGCAGATGGAGAAGGCCCTCTATTCCGGGACGCGCGACCGTCTGCGTGGCTATTTCGCGGAACTCTCACGCGTCGACATCGACGTCGAGCGTGTGCCGATCTACGAAACCGTCAATGACGAGGAAAGCGTGTGGGCCGGCCTCGATCATATTTTCGCCGGCGCCGAGACCCCGACCGCCATCCTGGCTATGTCAGACAGGATGGCCTTGCATGCATTGGACTGGCTGCGGCAGCGTGGCATCACGGTACCGGGCGACGTTTCGATCGTCGGCTTCGACGGTGTTCCGGAAGGAGCGGTTTCCAGTCCGCCGCTGACCACGATCGTCCAGCCGATCGCCGAGATGGGCCGCCTTGCCGTCAAGGCGATCCTTGAAAATGACGGCTCGTTCAGCCGGCAATCGCTGCCGGTCGAACTGGTGGTGCGAGCCTCATCCGGCCCCTCGCCCGCCTGAGCTCAACGGCCCATTCTTGTCGCCATGGTCGGCATAGCGAAGGATGCAGCATGGACGGGCGGTGCGGCGTGAGCCGGCCTGCTTTTGGCGGACCAGCCAAGGCCCGAAAGCCATTCGAGATAGTAGGCAAGCGCGAACTGCATGACGATGCCGGCCGATATCAACAGGCTGTCATAGGCAAATCCGCCCGGATTGATCAGCTTCAGCACCTGCGCCGCCATCGCGAGCACCGTGCCGGCAATGAAAACCGGCAGCGATCGTTTGCCCAATATGGCAAGCGGATGATCGCGTCCGGTGCGAAACAGGTTCGAGACCGGCGGGAATGCCACGATCAGGTAGCTCACCGCCAATATATGCAGCAGCCTCGGCAGCGACAGAAACGTCTTGTCGAAGCCGGTCAGCACCGGAGGCAGGCCAAACCAGGAGATATGCCCCCAAAGCGGGCTGTGCACCCAGACCAGCGCGGTTGCGGTGTAGGCCAAGGCAGCGCCAACCAGCCAGCGATTGACCGGGATGATGCCGCCGCGACGCACATGCAGCGTGCCTGCCAGGCCGATGTTGAAAAGGAACTGCCACGACAACGGGTTGAGAAACCAGAAGCCGGGCTCGGGATAGTTGGGCGGAGCAATTTGATAAACACCCGCGACCAGCCACAGGGCGCCGGAGGCGACCAGTGCGAAGACCGGCCGATAGCTGACAATGAACAGGAACACCGGCGTCAGCAAGAGCAGCACCGCATAGACGGGCAGTATGTTGTTGTAGCCGAGTTGGTGGCCGAGCGTCACGATGCCGATCAGCACCTGCGGCGTATTCTTGATCAACGGCTCGATGTTGATCATCGTCAGAAGCTCCGGCCGCCTGACGAACACTGCCGCCGCGCAGAAGATGGCCATCACCACCATGGTGGTGACGATGTGGGCGGCATAGAGGACACCGGCGCGGCGCCACATCTTCAACGTTGCCAGCAGCCGGTTTCCAGGTTGGAATTTCCTGCCATAGGCAAGTGCGACCGAGATGCCGGAGATCAGTACGAAGACTTCCGCCGCATCGGAAAAGCCGAAATTCTTGTAGGTCAGATACTCCAAGGCGGTACCCGGCACATGGTCGACATAGATGGTCAGCAGAGCAAGAGCACGGAGCACGTCTATGCGCGTGTCACGCTCAATGCGATCCAAGACACGCGCCTCGCGGTCTGGGACACGCGAATCGCGATCCGGGGAAATCTGGGTGGTCATCGACAAAAAGGCCTCAAAGCTGGTTGTTCATACCGGCAATGCGACCCCCGGCGCACCGCTTCGATTCCCCCGAAGGAATGTTATCGGCGGAGAAACGGACTGTAATGCGCCCGGTTCAATCAACTTTCGCGGAGCTTGAAAATATTGCGTTTTGAAGCCGGCAAATTGAGCGAATCCTCATATAATCAAGAGGATGCGCGATGATCGAAGAGACCTCACAAGATGGTGCGCTGCGGCGTGATCTCGCCTTCAGCTACCGGCTTTACAGCCCGGCGAATTCAACCGGCGAATGTCTCTTCCTGCTGCATGGATCGGGTGTCGACGAGACGACATTGGTGCCGCTGGCACGAGAGATCGCACCGCGGGCCAAGCTGATCGCGGTGCGTGGCCGCATTGTCCAGGAGGATGGTTTCCGCTGGTTCGGGCGCATCACGCCGACGCGCTTCGAACAGCACAGCATCCGCACCGAAACCGATGCCTTTGCGGGCTTCGTCGCCGACGCGGCCACACGCCACCATCTCGATCTCTCACGCGCGACGTTCCTCGGCTATTCGAATGGCGCCAATCTGGTTTCGAGCCTGATGCTGCTGCATCCGGGCCTTGTCGAACGCGCTGCATTGCTGCGGCCGATGCCGGTGCTCGATCATATGCCGGCGACGGATTTGTCAAAGGTGCGCGTGCTGATGATCGCCGGCGCCGCGGATCTCACCTATTCGCCCTTCGCCCCTGCTCTGGTGACATTGCTCAGCCAGCATGGCGCCGAGATCGACGCCCGGATTGTCCCATCAGGTCATGAATTCGGCAGCGCCGACGCAGCAATCCTCAGGCAATGGCTGTCGGGATCGGCAGCGCAGGCAGGTTGACGGACTCACCAGCATGACCAGCCGCCTACCCTCGTCCCATCCTGTTCCAGGCATCCAGTCCGGCGATCTTGTAGGCTTCGGCGAGCGTCGGATAGTTGAAGGTGTTGTTGACGAAGAAGTCGACGGTGCCGCCGAGATTGATCACCGCCTGGCCGATGTGGATGAGCTCGGTGGCGCCCTCGCCGATGATGTGCGCGCCGAGCAGACGGCGCGTTTCGATCGAGAACAAGAGTTTCAGGAAGCCGGTGTTAACGCCCATGATGTGGCCGCGTGAAGTTTCGCGAAAACGCGCCACGCCGACCTCATAGGCCGCACCGCTTTCACGCACCTGTTCCTCGGACTGGCCGACCGTCGAGATTTCCGGCACCGCATAGATGCCATAGGGGAATGTTTCCGGTGGCGGCGGCAAAGGCACACCGAAGGCATGGCAGGCGGCCACCCTGCCCTGCTCCATCGAAGTCGAGGCCAGGCTCGGAAAGCCGATGACGTCGCCGGCGGCATAGATGTTGGGCACGTTGGTCTGGAAGGATTGCGGATCGACCTTGATGCGCCCTCTGGAGTCGGCATCGATGCCGACGACATCCAGGCCCAGGCTGCCGACATTGCCGGTGCGGCCGGCGGCGTAGAGCACGACCTCGGAACGGATGGTGCGGCCATCGGCCAGTTCGACTTCGGCGGCGTCCGGCTTGGAGCGGATTTCCTTCACCGCGCTGCCCAGCCGGATGGTCATGCCGCGATCGCGCATCTGGTGAATGAAATCGTCGACGATCTCGCGGTCGACGAAATCGAGGATGGAGTTGCGCGGCTCGACCAAGGTTACCGGCACGTCGAGCGCGGAAAAGATCGTCGCATATTCGACACCGATGACGCCGGCGCCGATCACGGTCAGCGTGCGCGGCAAGCGATCAAGCTCCAGCATCTCGTCACTGTCGAAGATTCGGGTCTTGTCGAAAGGCACATCGCGCGGCCGGTGCGGCCTGGTGCCGACCGCGATCAGCGCATTGGCAAAACCGACCTCGCTGTAATCGCCGGTGTCGGTGGTCAGGCTGACCTTGTTGGGGCCAAGGAATTTCACCGCAGCCCGGGCGCTCTTGACCGTGTTGCGCATGAACTGGTGCTGCAGCACCTCGACCTCATGGTCGAGCGTCTTGTGCAGGCGCTCGACCAGATCGCCGACCGAGATATCCTGCTTGACCCGGTAGCCGCGCCCGTAGAAGCCGCGCTCACGCCAACCCGAAAGGTTGAGCACCGTTTCGCGCAGCGTTTTCGACGGGATGGTGCCGGTATGCACCGAGACACCGCCCAGACGCCGGCCGCGATCGACCACCAGCACCGACTTGCCGAGCTTGGCCGACTGCACCGCGGCGCGGCGACCGGAAGGGCCGCTGCCGATGACCAGCATGTCGTAGTCCATATTGCCCCGTCCCCTGCCATGTGCGCTTTTGCTGCCCCGCAGCAAGCTAATGCTATCCGCGCCGCAAATTCAACCGGTTCAGATTGCACCCGACGCCATCGAAGCCAGTGCACCGCAAGAAGCCCGATCTTGATTACGCCACGGGCCTTCACCATTTCATGGCTGAGCGGTCCGCACCCTATGTCGGACCTTGTTACGAGGAAATGACATGAACGCGCGCGTTCTCGACGGCGAAATCATCACCAGCAGACTCGACGATGTCAGGGCCTATGACGGCGTGCGCACGAAGCGCATTCTGGCTTTCGTGATCGACTATGTCATCGTCGCGCTGCTTACCATTCCGTTTGCCATTCTGGTGTTCTTCCTCGGGCTTTTGACCCTCGGGCTTGGCTGGATGCTGTTCGGCATCCTGGTACCGGCCGTCGCCATCCTCTACATCTGGAACACGCTGGGCAGCACCGACCAGGCCACCACGGGCATGAAGATGATGGGCATCCGCCTCGACCGGCTCGACGGCAGGCCGATCGACGGCCTCACCGCGGTCGTCCATTCGGTGCTGTTCTGGGCCGGCAACGTCATCCTGTCGCCGCTTGTCCTGCTGGTAACGCTGTTTTCCGACCGCAAGCGCACCTTGCACGATCTTTTGCTTGGCACGGTCGTCAGCCGCACCGACCGCTGAAACGGCCCTCTGAAGAGCAGACGCAACCGATTGAGCACAAATGTGAAGGCGTCGAGTCGACCACGCCCACATAATCCTGTTGAATTTTTCGCCGTCCGCGCCAAAGGTAGAGCGATTCGAAGGAGTGTTTCCAAGGCTCGATGACGCAGCATCCGACCCAGTCGCCGCAGTTCTTCCTGACCGCGCCATCGCCGTGCCCCTATCTCGACGGCCAGTTCGAGCGCAAGGTGTTCACGCACCTGGTTGGCGACAAGGCGGCGGAGATGAACGACCTCTTGACGCAAGGCGGCTTCCGGCGCTCGCAGAATATCGCTTACAGGCCGGCCTGCGAGACCTGCCGCGCCTGTGTTTCGGTACGCATCCTCGCCCAGGAATTCGTCGCCAGCCGCAACATGAAGCGCGTGCTGCAGCACAATTCCGACCTCGTCGGCCACATGCATAATGCCGAGCCTTCGACCGAACAATATTCCCTGTTCCGCAGCTATCTCGACGCCCGCCACCGCCGTGGCGGCATGTCCGACATGACGGTGCTCGACTATGCGATGATGGTCGAGGATACCCATGTCGACACCAAGGTGATCGAGTATCGGCGGCGTGGACCCGATACGTTCATCACCGGCAAGGGACAGGGCGAGCTGATCGCGGTGGCGCTCACCGACAAGATGGCCGACGGCCTGTCGATGGTCTATTCCTACTTCAATCCCGATTTCGAGGAACGGTCGCTCGGCACGTTCATGATCCTCGACCACATCGCCCGCGCCAGGGCGATGGGCCTGCCCCATGTCTATCTCGGCTACTGGGTCAACGGCTCGCGCAAGATGAATTATAAGATGCGCTTCATGCCGCAGGAGCATCTCGGCCCGAAGGGCTGGGAGCGCTACACCAACGAAGCGGTCGCGCGCTGATTAGTCTTTCCCAAGTCCGGGCTTAAACATTTTCAATCGAGACGATGCTGGTCTTTCCGCTGGTTGGCGGAGAGCGTGCGATTGCGCCGGTCCGCCATCCTCTCCCAAATTCATTGTGAAAGTCGCTGCATGTCGTCTCACGATACTCACACCAAAGGACTTCTGCTCACCGCATTTGGCGGGCTGACGCTGACCGTGGATATCCCGCTGATCCGGCTCGCCCATGGCGAGGCGTGGACAATCTTGCTGCTGCGCACCGGCTGCACCTTGGCCGCGGCACTGATCATGTGGACCATCTGGCGCTCATTCAGCAAGAATGCGCCGCAGCTGATACCTGGCTGGTCGGGCCTGATCGTTGCCGCGATCTATGGGCTCGGCGCGATTGCGTTCATCACAGGCGTCTACAACACCTCGACCGCCAACCTGGTGTTCATCCTGGCCTTCACAACCATGTTCGCCGCGCTGCTTTCATGGGTGTTCCTGAAGGAGCGGCCGCGGCCGCTGACCCTTGCGGCATTGGCCATGATGATTGTCGGCGTCGTCATCATCGTCGGCGATTCCGTCGGCACCGGACATCTGTTCGGCGACCTGATGGCATTGTGTTCGGCCTTCCTGATCGCCTGCGCCATCACCATCTCGCGCGCCAGCGGCAAGGATATGGGCTTTACCTCACTGATCGGCGTCGTCCTGCCTTTAGGGCTGGCGGCGTTCATGGTCTCCAAGACCGGCTTTCAGGTGGAGGCGCCATGGTGGATCATCCTCAACGGCGCCGTCATCATGCCGATAGCGTTCTTCTGCCTTGCCACCGGGCCGAAATACATTTCGGGACCGGAAGTGGCGATGTTCTACCTGCTCGAAACCGTGCTGGCGCCGGTCTGGGTGTGGATGATCTTCGACGAAACGCCGACGCGCAACAGCCTGGTCGGCGGCGGGATCCTGATCGTGACGTTGATCGCCCATTCGCTGTGGCAGCTTCACGAAGGACGCAAGCGGCGTGGCGACGTTGCGGTGCAACATCCGGTCTGAGGTGTTGAGATCAGGCGCTGGCCTTCTTCGCCACGTCAGGTTCCGGCAGGACCTCGATTTGCGGACCGGCTTCGATTTCGGCTGCCGAGCCCGGGATGATGTCGTCGGCCAGTTCGACCTCGCGCAGCCATTCGCGCCAGATCGCGACCAGAAGCGCCATCAGCACCGGACCGATGAACAGGCCGAGAAACCCCATGGTCTTGACGCCGCCGATCAGGCCGAAAAAAGTCGGCAGGAAGGGCAGTTTTATCGGCCCGCCGACGAGCTTCGGGCGCAATGTCTTGTCGACGATGAACAGCTCGACCGCGCCCCAGATGAACAGCGCCAGCCCGGCCATCGGCGACCCGCTGGCGGCGAGGTAGATCGAGACCAGCGTGAAGGACAGCGGTGCACCGCCGGGGATCAGCGCCATGACGCCGGTCAGGGCGCCGAGTGTTACCGGTGACGGCACGCCGGCCAGCCAGTAGGCAATGCCCAGCACCAGGCCTTCGCCGATGGCGATGACCGTCATGCCGGTCACCGTCGACGAGATCGTTGCCGGCACGACGCGCGAGATCCGCTCCCATCTGGTCGGCAGGATGCGCTCGCCGAGACGGTCGACCTGGCCGGCAAAATGCTCGCCGTCGCGATAGGCGAAGAACAGCGCGATCATCATGAACAAAAGCGTCAACAGCAGGCCGAAAGCGCTGCCGCCGGCCGCCAGCACACCGCGATAGATGCTGCCGATATTGGCGCCGCTGACCAGCTGGATCAGTTCACCAATGCCGCCCGGATGGCCGAAATTGGTCGTCCACTGCTGGTTCAGCCACTCGCCCACGACAGGCAGCGTGGCGATCCAGTGCGGTGTCACCGCGCCATGACGGTTGGTCTCGATCGCCCAGGCGACCCATTCGCGGACCTCGTTGATCGCATAGGTGCCGGCGAGCGCGATCGGGATCACCAGGAAGGCGAGGATGAAGAGGATGGCTAAGGTCGCGGCGATGGTGCGGTTGCCACTGACCGCGACAAGCAGGCGGCGGTAGAGCGGCCAGCTGGCGAAAGCGATGACGAGCGCCGCCAGCACCGGAAACAGGAAGCCGTGGAAGAAATAAACGCCGGCGGCGACGATCAGCACCAGCAGCCAGCGCGCCGCCGACAGCGGCGGGATGACGGCGGACCTGAGCGGCGTCGACAGGCCGAACAGGCGTTGCTGCCGTTCCGGTTTCTGGATTCTGGATTCCTTCAAACGCCTGCCTCTCTCAAACACCCTTCCCGCTTATGCACTGATATAGTGCAGCAATCGTGACGATAGTCCAAATGGTGATGGAGTTGCGCGCGCATTGGCGTCGCCGCGGGCCAGCACCCCCCTCTGTCCTGCCGGACATCTCCCCCGCAAGGAGGGAGATTGGCTGTCATGTCGGCTTTCGCAAATCGCCAACATTGGAAAGCGGGCAGAAAGGGCGAAGCTTCCGATCTCCCCCCTGTTTGGACCGGAGACATCGCGAACAGGTGTGCGAGGACATCGCGAACAGTTTGGCGTGCTTTGCGCCGGGAGGTTCGCGATGCCATTTG
>NZ_JAMYVQ010000063.1:0-11302 GCF_040324155.1 Mesorhizobium sp. M0011
AGGTGTACGATCGAAGTATCGATGTCCTAATCATGCGCTTGCGCCGAAAGCTGGAGGCTGATGCGGCCAACCCTCGCCTGGTCAAAACATCCCGTGGCGCAGGCTACTTCTTCAACGCTGACGTAGATGTTAGCTACGGAGGCACGTTGGCCGCGTGACAGTGAGCTATGCTGGAGATTGGGGTGACGAGGCTGATCAAGCCTTCCAACAGTACCAGCCTGATCAATTACGGCGAGAGCTACCGGTCCGGAGATCGCATCAGCGCCTCTGTCGTCAAGAGAGCTGTTCTGCTTGACCCCAGCCATGGAGCTCAACGCCCCGCGTCGGAGCGCTCCCTGCTTCTGAAGGAAGCCACTAGGTCCGCTCGGGCTTGATCGGAGGCTTGGCTGATGGACGTCGTGGTTGCTTCGCTCAGTTGCCGCCCCATGGCGCGGCTTTGCGGATTATCAGTCCTCTGCCTCTTCGCCGGTCTCAACAGCGCTGTGGAATGTTCATTGTTTATGATGACGCCCCCGCTGTTCACGAGGTTGCTCCTGTCAAGTGTACTCGTCAGTCCGTCCTGGGCCTCGCGCTTCTTGCCCAAGTGCCGTTCAAACGGCGCTGGCGCGACTTGTTGAGCTCGAGAGATGGGTCCCTGCTCTCCTGCGTGGCCATGAGCTTGTGCCGCGGTCTGCGCAGCGGCGTCCCCAATGGCACGAGCCTCCATGCCGACTGCGTCTTCCGGACGAGCAGCAAGGGCAATTTCGCGCCCGAGTGCGAACTTCCGGACATGAGTTAGTGCACTGATTTCAGCGGTTTTCATATAGCGCTTGGCATCTTCATCCAGCGACCGCTCGTGAAGCCGATCCGCAATCCCCGGCTTTTTGTTTTCAACCAGGCATTGACTGAAACGTCTAAGAGCAGACCCATAGACCTCAACGGTACGGGGTTTCGGCCCGGTCGGCGCTGCCTCGTACGCTTTGATGAGAGCCGCTGTGTACTCTCTGATGAGCACGGCGTCGGCAGGGTGGGGATTCAGGGCCGGGCGGCCCACCACTGGCGCTCCGCCCGCCCACGTCTTGAGACGACCCAGTGACCCAGCCACGGCCGAGGGGCCGCCACCCCAGATCTCGTACTCCTTGCGATCCCGATCCAGCGACTCCTCGTGAAGCCGATCCGCAATCCCCGGCTTGTTATTTTCAACGAGCCAATGACCAAAGCCGAAAAGAATATCTACATGGCGCTTGACCGTGATCTCCCCGACCTTACCGGCATAGAGTGCTGACCTCAGCCCTTCGACAAGGGTCGCATCGTTGGAATAAAGAGGACCCTTGTCGGGACCGGAGACCACTTTTGGGCGATCTGGCTGCACCGCCGCCGGCACAGAACGAGCATGGTCACGCAACTCGGACGGTGCGGGGGGATTCAGATCAACCACTGACGAATCCGGCGCATGATGATGGCGCGCCGTTGAGTGACCCGGCTGCAGCACCGAGGCACCCAGCATCGACCCACTGCCTCCGGCGTACGGCGCCGCGGCGTGTTCTTGTCCGCTCCCTTGCATCATGGGCTGCGCTTCCCATGGCAATGCACCCACTTGATGGGTGGGGGCCTGCATCAGCACGCGAGCGCCTGAATTGCCGATCTCGCTCAGCTGCGGCTCAGTGGCAACGTCCTGCAGACGACTGTTCGGGGTCCTTTGCCTCTTCGCTGGTCTCAACTCCGCTGTATCATGCTCACGGTTGATGAGGACCTCCTCGCTTGGTAGCTGGTTGCTCCTGTCCTGTGCTGCGATCCGCTCGTCCGGCGCGCGCTGGTCGCCGTCGCGCCAGATCAGGGGACGAAAGGACCCTGCGGGATCCGAGGCTTGGTGATGGGGCCCAGTTGGCACGAAAGGCAATGGCAGAACAGCGTCGTCTTCATTAGCTTTCCCAGGGGGGAGATACTCTGGCCAACTGTATTCCTCCTGCGGCCCGCTGTGCTGCGCAGCGGCGTCCCCCTTGCTCTCAAGACTTTGAAATTTAAATGGGTCCCCGGGAGCAACGTCTGGCGCTGACTGGCCGAGCCGCTTGATCTGCTGGTGAAACGTCCCAACGGGGCTTTCCTTAACCGCGTCTCGGGCCTGTCGGTCCATGAGTTCAAAGTTCGTGAGATTATTTGCCGTTCCGAATGTATCGTCACCCCTGAGGCGGGTTTGTAGTGCCTGCCGATTGACGACGAGGTTGTTGAGGTTCAGGTCATCTGGCTGCGATTGCAATCGCCCAACCAGCGCCCGCGTGCCGTCCACCACGTAGACTCCGCAATCCACCACGTTGCTCTGCTGGGCGATGCGGGATACGCCCACGCGGGTCTCCAGGCTGGCGCCCAGATTTTCTGCGAGCTCTTTTGCAAGCGGGTCATGCCATCCGTTGTAGGAGTCATAATGATAGGCAACCGGCCGTTCCCGGTCGCTGCGATCAACGAACAGCAGCGACCAATGTTTGCCGCGCTCCTCACGAGTCGTACCGGCATCGCTCACTGGCACGAACAGGAAGTCGGCTGTGTCGTTGCCGTTCTTATGGACGATGCGCTGGAATGCGCTTAGCATGACGCTCTTGGAGCCCAAGCGCAGATGATAATTGGCTACGAGGGGATCCACGAACCGCGTCCGGGCGGCGAGATCTGGATTGTTCCCCTGCAACTCCTGCTCCAGGAGTTGGTAATCCCTCTGGATATGTTCGTCGCCTAGCCATTCCAATGCGCCGAGCACCCGCCCGTCTTTAGCTTTCCCAGGGGGCCTCTCTGGCCGACCCAATGCCTCCTGCGGCCCGCTGCGCTGCGCAGCGGCGTCCCCAATGGCACGAGCCTCCATGCCGACTGCGTCTTCCGGACGAGCAGCAAGGGCAATTTCGCGCCCGGGTGCGAACTTCCGGAGATGAGCTAGTGCACTGATCCTCCGGTTACCACCGGAGTTCACATAGCGCTTGGCATCTTCATCCAGCGACCCCTCGTGAAGCCGATCCGCAATCCCCGGCTTTTTGTTTTCATGCAGGTATTCACTGAAACGTATAAGAGTAGATCCATAGACCTGAATGGTACCGCGATTCGGCCCGGTCGCAGGCGCTTCTTTGTACTCTTTGATGAGAGCCGCTGTGTAATCTCTGATGAGCGCGGCGTCGGCAGGGTAGGGATTCCGGACAGGGCGGTCGACCACTGGCGCTCCGCCCGCCAACGTCTTGAGACGACCCAGTGCTCTAGCCACGATCGAGGGGCCACCCCTGCTCTCGTACTCCGAGGGGCCACCCCTGCTCTCGTACTCCTTGCGATCCTGATCCAGCGACGATTCGTCAAGCCGAGCAGCAAATCCCGGCCTGTTATTGTCAAAGAGCCAACGACCAAAGCCGAGAAGAGAATTTACATGGCGCTTGACCGTGCTCTCCTTGACCTTACCCGCGTAAGCTGACCTCAGCCCTTCGACAACGGTCGCATCGTTGGAATAGAGGGGACCCTTGTCGCGACCGGAGACCCCTATTGGAGGATCTGGCTGCACCGCCGCCGGCACAGAACGAGCATGGTCACGCAACTCGGACGGTGCGGGGGGATTCAGATCAACCACTGACGAATCCGGCGCATGATGATGGCGCGCCGTTGAGTGACCCGGCTGCAGCACCGAGGCACCCAGCATCGACCCACTGCCTCCGGCGTACGGCGCCGCGGCGTGTTCTTGTCCGCTCCCTTGCATCATGGGCTGCGCTTCCCATGGCAATGCACCCACTTGATGGGTGGGGGCCTGCATCAGCACGCGAGCGCCTGAATTGCCGATCTCGCTCAGCTGCGGCTCAGTGGCAACGTCCTGCAGACGACTGTTCGGGGTCCTTTGCCTCTTCGCTGGTCTCAACTCCGCTGTATCATGCTCACGGTTGATGAGGACCTCCTCGCTTGGTAGCTGGTTGCTCCTGTCCTGTGCTGCGATCCGCTCGTCCGGCGCGCGCTGGTCGCCGTCGCGCCAGATCAGGGGACGAAAGGACCCTGCGGGATCCGAGGCTTGGTGATGGGGCCCAGTTGGCACGAAAGGCAATGGCAGAACAGCGTCGTCTTCATTAGCTTTCCCAGGGAGCTCGCGCCCGAGTTCGGACTTCCGGAGATGAGCTAGTGCACTGATCCCACCGGAGTTGTTATAGCGCTTGGCATCTTCATCCAGCGACCCCTCGTGAAGCCGAGCCGCAATCCCCGGCTTTTTGTTTTCAACCAGGTATTCACTGAAACGTCTAGGAGCAGATCCATAGGTCTGAATGGTAGCGGGATTCGGCCCGGTCGGCGCTGCCTTGTACTCTTTGATGGGAGCCGCTGTGTAATCTCTGATGAGCGCGGCGTCGGCAGGGTCGGGATTATTCAGGACAGCGGCGCGGTCCAGCACTGGCGCTCCGCCCGCCCACGTCTTGAGATGACCCACTGCTCTAGCCACGTCCGAGGAGCCACTCTTGCTCTCGTACTCCTTGAGATCCGGATCCAGCGACTCCTCGTGAAGCCGAGCAGCAAATCCCGGCCTGTTATTATCAAAGAGCCAACGACCAAAGCCGAGAAGAGAATTTACATGGCGCTTGACCGTGCTCTCCAATGCTGACCTCAGCCCTTCGACAATGGTCGCATCGTTGGAATAGAGAGGACCCTTGTCGCGACCGGAGACCCCTATTGGAGGATCTGGCTGCACCGCCGGCGGCACAGAACGAGCAGGGTCACGCAACTCGGACGGTGCGGGGGGATTCAGATCAACCACTGACGAATCCGGCGCATCATGATGGCGCGCCGTTGAGTGACCCGGCTGCAGCACCGAGGCACCTAGCCTCGACCCACTGTCTCCGGCGTAGGGCGCCGCGGCGTGTTCTTGTCCGCTCCCTTGCACCATGAGTTGCGCCTCCCATGGCGATGTATCCACTTGAGGGCCGGGATCATGCACTGGTTCGTCCATTTGCTTTTGCAACCGAGCCCACCTTGCGGCCTCCGCGGCCTCGCCAACCGCGGAGGGCGTCTCCTCAGCCCTGGCGAACGCTGGCCCGGCAGGCGCCGCCGGCACAGAACGAGCATGGTCACGCAACTCGAACGGTGCGGGGGGATTCAGATCAACCACTGACGAATCGCGCGCCGTTGAGTGACCCGGCTGCAGCACCGAGGCACCCAGCATCGACCCACTGCCTCCGGCGTAGGGCGCCGCGGCGTGTTCTTGTCCGCTCCCTTGCGTCATGAGTTGCGCCTCCCATGGCGATCGTAGAAGGTCCGCGTGCGGAATCGAGTCGAAATATCCCGACAAATCAGCGTCGACCTTCTGCTTTTGCAACCGAGCCCACCTTTCGGCCACCGCGGCCTCGCCAACCGCGGAGGACGTCTCCTCAGCCCTGGCGAACGCTGGCCCGGCAGGCGCCGGCGGCACAGAACGAGCAGGGTCACGCAACTCGGACGGTGAGGGGGGATTCAGATCAACCACTGACGAATCCGGCGCATGATGATGGCGCGCCGTTGAGTGATCCGGCTGCAGCACCGAGGCCCCCAGCATCGACCCACTGCCTCCGGCGTAGGGCGCCGCGGCGTGTTCTTGTCCGCTCCCTTGCACCATGAGTTGCGCCTCCCATGGCGATGTATCCACTTGAGGGCCGGGATCATGCACTGGTTCGTCCATTTGCTTTTGCAACCGAGCCCACCTTGCGGCCTCCGCGGCCTCGCCAACCGCGGAGGGCGTCTCCTCAGCCCTGGCGAACGCTGGCCCGGCAGGCGCCGCCGGCACAGAACGAGCATGGTCACGCAACTCGAACGGTGCGGGGGGATTCAGATCAACCACTGACGAATCGCGCGCCGTTGAGTGACCCGGCTGCAGCACCGAGGCACCCAGCATCGACCCACTGCCTCCGGTATGCGGTGCCAGGTGCTCGTCCCCCAGCATCATGGGCTGCGCCTCCCATGCCAATGCACCCACTTGATGGGTGGGGGCCTGCATCAGCACGCGAGCGCCTGAATTGCCGATCTCGCTCAGCTGCTTAGCTTTCCCAGGGGGCTTCTCTGGCCGACCCAATGCCTTCTGCGGCCCGCTGTGCTGCGCAGCGGCGTCCCCAATGGCACGAGCCTCCATGCCGACTGCGTCTTCCGGACGAGCAGCAAGGGCAATTTCGCGCCCGAGTGCGGCGTACGGCGGGAACTTCCGGAGATGAGCTAGTGCACTGATCCACCGGTTACCACTGGAGTCCAAATAACGCCTGGCATCTTCATCCAGCGACCCCTCGTAAAGCCGAGCCGCAATCCCCGGCCTGTTGTTTTCATGCAGGTATTGACTGAAACGTCTAAGAGTAGCCGCATAGTCCTGAGTGGTTTTGGGATTCGGCCCGGTCGCAGGCGCTCCCTTGTACTCTTTGATGAGAGCCGCTTTGTACTCTTTGATGAGCACGGCGTCGGCAGGGTCGGGATTCAGGGCAGCGCGGCCCACCATTGGCGCTCCGCCCGCCGACTCTTTGAGACGACCCAGTGCTCTAGCCACGTTCGAGGAGCCACTCTCGCGCTGGTACTCCTTGAGATCCTGATCCAGCAACGGATCGTCAAGCCGAGTAGCAAATCCCGGCTTGTTATTATCAAAGAGCCAACGACCAAAGCCGAGAAGAGAATTTACATGGTCCGTGACCGTGCGCTCCCCGACCTTACCGGCATAGAGTGCTGACCGCAGCCCTTCGACAACGGTCGCATCGTTGGAATAAAGAGGACGCTTGTCGCGACCGGAGACCACTACTGGAGGATCTGGCTGCACCGCCGCCGGCATAGAACGAGCATGGTCACGCAACTCGAACGGTGCGGGGGGATTCAGATCAACCACTGACGAATCCGGCGCATGATGATGGCGTGTTTCCCCGGGAACAACGTCCCGTACGAACACCGAGTCTGGGTTGCCTTGGTCCGGCGCGACTGGAGCCAGGGCTCTGTCGTGCAACGCTCGCGCTGACTGGCCGAGCCGCTTGATCCGCTGGTGAAACGTCCCAACGGGGCTTTCCTTAACCGCGTCTCGGGCCTGTCGGTCCATGAGTTCAAAGTTCGTGAGATAATTTGCCGTTCCAGATGTATCGTCACCCATGAGTCGGGTTTGTAGTGCCTGCCGATTGACGACGAGGTTGTTGAGGTTCAGGTCTGGCAGGTCTGGCTGCCATCTTTGCAATCGCCCAACCAGCGCCCGCGTGCCGTCCACCACGTAGACTCCGCAATCCCACTCGTTGCTCTGCTGGGCGATGCGGGGTAAGTCCACGCGGGTCTCCAGGCTGGCGCCCAGCCTTTCTGCGAGGTGTTTTGCAAGCTTGTCATGCCATCCGCTGACGGAGTCATAATGATAGGCAACCGGCCGTTCCCGGTCGCTGCGATCAACGAACAGCAGCGACCAATGTTTGCCGCGCTCCGCAAGAGTCTTACCGCCATCGCTCACTGGCACGAACAGGAAGTCGGCTGTGTCGTTACCGTTCTGATTATGGACGATGCGCTGGAATGCGCTTAGCTTGTCGCTCTCGGAGCCCAAGCGCAGATGATAATTGGCTACGAGGGGATCCACGAACCGCGTCCGGGCGGCGAGTTCTGGATTGTTCCCCTGCAACTCCTGCTCCAGGAGCTGGTAATCCCTGTGGATATGTTCGTCGCCTAGCAATTGCAATGCGCCGAGCACCCGCCCGCTGGGGTCGCCGAAAACACCAAAAAACCCTTCGACCGCGGGGGACATCCCCTCAGGAAAGAGCTCTGGCGAGGCGGAATTCCCCGCCCGCAAGCTGGGAGGAGCGAATTCCGGTGGCCTCAGTGGCACCTCCTCGCTTGGTAGCAGGTTGCTCCTGTCCTGTGCAGCGATCCGCTCGTCCGGCGCGCGCTGGTCGCCGTCGCGCCAGATCAGGGGACGAAAGGACTCTGCGGGATCCGAGGCTTGGTGATGGTGCCCAGTTGGTACGAAAGACGATGGCAGAACAGCGGCGTCTTCATTAGCTTCCCCAGGGAGCTTCTCTGGCCGACCCAATGCCTTCTGCAGCCCGCTGTGCTGCGCAGCGGTGTCCCCAATGGCACGAGCCTCCATGCCGAGTGCGTCTTCCGGACGAGCAGCAAGGGCAATTTCGCGCCCGAGTGCGGCGGACGGCAGGAACTTCCGGAGTTGAGCTAGTGCAATGATCCTCCGGTCACCACTGGAGGCCTTATAGCGCTTGGCATCTTCATCCAGCGACTCCTCGTGAAGCCGAGCCGCAATCCCCGGCTTGTTGTTTTCAACCAGGTATTCACTGAAACGTCTAAGAGTAGCTCCATAGTCGTGAATGGTTTGGCGATTCGGCCCGGTCGCAGGCGCTCCCTTGTACTCTTTGATGAGAGCCGCTTTGTACTCTTTGATGAGCACGGCGTCGGCAGGGTCGGGATTCAGGACAGCGCGGCCCACCATTGGCACTCCGCCCGCCGACTCTCTGAGACGACGCAGTGCCACAGCCACAGTCGAGGAGCCACCACTGCTCTCGTACTCCTTGAGATCTTCATCCAGCGACTCCTCGTGAAGCCGAGCAGCAAATCCCGGCTTGTTATTTTTAAAGAGCCAACGACCAAAGCCGTAAAGAGAATTTACATGGCGCTTGACCGTTTCCTCCTTGGCCTTACCCGCGTAGAGTGACCTCAGCCCTTCGACAACGGTCGCATCGTTGGAATAAAGAGGACGCTTGCAGCCGCGACCGTCGGAGACCACTACTGGAGGATCTGGCTGCACCGCCGCCGGCACGGGGGAACGAGCATGGTCACGCAACTCGAACGGTGCGGAAGGATTCAGATCACCCACTGACGAATCCGGCGCATGATGATGGCGCGCCGTTGAGTGACCCGGCTGCAGCACCGAGGCACCTAGCATCGACCCACTGCCTCCGGCGTACGGCGCCGCGGCGTGTTCTTGTCCGCTCCCTTGCATCATGGGCTGCGCTTCCCATGGGGCCGCGCCTTCGATGAGGCTCAGGTCTCCGTGAGACGGATGAGGATGGAACGGGTCTGGCAGAGCCGGAACGCCGGGGGCGGGAATTTGGGCAGCGGCTTGGCGCGCCTCGCCCGAGCGCTGCTCAAAGCCCTCTTGCCCGGCCTGTGCCGCTTGCTCTTGAGATGCCGGGGGCTGCACCTGCCGCCAACCTGTTACATTGGATAGGTCAAATTTGTGCCGGTTCACGTTAGCCTCACGTCCACAGATCAGCTGAGCAACCTACTCGGGCATACTTACGAGAAGCTGACGAGGTCCGCGGTCCCGGAGCGGGTAGGCCTAATTTTCTGCGCGCCGATTGCGCTGGCGCGACGTAGCCCGGCCTTTTGCCAGCTCGGCAGCTACGGCTCGCAAAGAGCGTCGTAAGGCTTGCGGAGCCGCCCCTCAGCTCCCGTCGAGGAGCAATCCACAATTCACATATTTGGAGATGGCTCGCTGGTTTACCGGTCTGCGAGCCCTGCAAGCCCATGCTTCAGATGCCGCCCGTGCAGAGGTATTTCATTTCGAGGTAGTCCTCGAGGCAATGGCGGGAACCCTCCCGCCCGATGCCGGACTGCTTCACTCGGCCGAAAGGCGCGGCTTCCGACGACATGCGTCCCGTGTTCATACCACTATGCCATATTCCAAGGCCTCGGCGACACGCCAAACACGCTTCCGTTTGAGGCCAAATGTGGGGGAAGGCCGTAGATCGTGTCGTTGGCCTCATGCACGACCTATCCGCATCGTCGAAGCAATCACAGGCGCCAGCCGCCCGAATGTCTCTTTCTTGCGCGATGGTCATCTCGCTGGAGACCGGACCGATAGTTCGACGTGCCATTCGCGCGATGCGTTTGCCCCCGCATCGATTCTGCGGCCTTTCGCGACGGCATGGGATTCGATTTTGGCCAGAGCCTGCCTGTCGATCAGCGCACCGATCGCCACTCCGGAGCAAAGCCCTCGCCAACGATAAGTGGCGGACTTTCTCCACGAACTCTCGACAAACACCTTCGTGAACGCCTGACTGGACGGGGGTAGCCATGCCGAACAGGTCGCATAACCACGCCATCGTTCGGCGACTGCAGCCGCGAAGCGTCTCGAACACATCGGCTCGATGCGGTTGCGTCCAGAATGCATCAGCGAGCGGCGGGAGTCTTCGCTATATTCGCCCCCGACATCCCGAAGTCCACCAGCTTGCCTGCCAAAAAGGGGTGTTGCATGAATAAACCCGCTTTCGTCGCCGTCAGCCGCGTGCCCAGGAAGGACGACAGTCTCCATAGCAAGAATGCGAGATGATCATCGTATTCAGCGGCAGCGTGCCGGCGAAATTGGGTGTTCGGCAAGCCAAATAGCGCGATGCAGAAGGATGGTGAGGATTTCGCGTCCGCCACTGCGATGCATAGAGCCACCCTTCGCAACCGACCAGCGCAACAAAGCTCGTTATGCGGCGCGTAGGTTCGTAGACGCTTATCCAGTATCGAGATAACAAGGCCGCTGCGCAGGAACGAACTCTGAGAGCGCACCCTGCGAGAGGTTGCGCTTGCTGACGCGGCTGTGGAAGAAGCAGGGGCTCGCGCCGAAGCGCATGATCACCGACTAGCTTCGCTCGTATGGAGCGGCAAAGCGACAGATGATGCCGGACGTCGAGCACCGGTCGCACAAGGGGTTGAACAACAGAGCGGAGAATTCCCATGTGCCGCCGCGAAAACGGGAGCGGATGATGCAGGGGTCCGATCGCCGGGAGGCCTGCAACGCTTCGTCTCGACCTTGTCAGCCCTCCGCAACCTCTTCGTCCCCCGCCCCAAACGTTCTGCTCTCGCCATACATGTTCATCGCTTGCAAGCCATCGCCGAATGGAAGGCCGTGACTGGAACGCCCGCAACAATGGATTGCTAACGGCGAACTCATGCTGGTCGGCAAGGCGATACTGGCTGGAGCATCAACTCGGCCGACGAGAGTGGCCACACCATCCTAGACAGGATCGGCCGATATGCCCGGCATCGCCGCTCTGCAAAAAGCACAGCGGGCATCCAGACGTTGCCGGGTTGACTATGGGTGTCCGAACCGCGAAAAGAGGCCGCTCTTTATGAGTGGCGTGCGCTGGCAGTCTAACCCCAAGCCCCCCGCCCGGGCTGCCGGCGCGCTTCTAGGAACATCGAGGTAGATGACGAGACTCCGAACTACATTTCCAAAGCTATCGGTGGATTCACATTTCAAGCCCAATCGATTTCCTACAGCCAGGCGCGAACGTTCGATTGGAACATTCAGAATTCACATCAAGGTGCACCGCTATTGCGTCCCGAACAGGTTCGGCTGCTCGATGACGACTACGAGATTGTTCTCATCAAAGGTCTGCCACCATTA
>NZ_JAMYVQ010000064.1:0-9560 GCF_040324155.1 Mesorhizobium sp. M0011
TAATGGTGGCAGACCTTTGATGAGAACAATCTCGTAGTCGTCATCGAGCAGCCGAACCTGTTCGGGACGCAATAGCGGTGCACCTTGATGTGAATTCTGAATGGTCCAGTCGAACGTTCGCGCCTGGCTGTGGGAAATCGATTTGGCTTCAAACGTGTATTCACCGATGGCCTTGGAAATGTAGTTCGGAGTCTCGTCATCAGCCGTGGCCATGAACACTTGCAGTCCGGTATTGCTGAGAAAATTCTGCTTGCCAGCCTCTCCATAAGCCCCCGTCAGTGCCGAAAGGCTTTGGATGATGAGCATGAAACGCCCCTTGTAGCCCGCGATAGTCGTGATTGCGGTCTCGATCGCTTCCAGCTTACCCAAGTGCTTGAACTCGTCGAGCAGGAAGAGAACCTCGTGCTTTTCATCCCGGCGGGCCAGCGACCGCTGCAGAATTGAAACGATTTGCTGAAAAAACAAGCGTATCAGAGGCGCGATCACCTCAAGGTCGTTCGGACCAACGCAAAGATAGATGCACGTTCTGCGACGGCGAAGATCATAGACCGAAAAGTCCGAGCGACTTGTGGCCGCCTTTACAGCGGGATCCGCCCACAGGTTGAGCCCGCCATCGCCGAGCACGGAAGTGTAGGAGGTTAGGATTTTCGTATCGTTCCCCGCCATGTCGTCGAAGATGCGTTGTGCCTCTTTGTTCTGGGTCTCCATGGCGAGTCGCGCGAAGAGCTTAAACTTCTCCCCCGGCTGGGCGAAGAGGTCATAGACGGCGCCGATTGTTGGCGTGCCCCGCTCGATGCAGGCAAGGATTCCCGCGACAAAGATATCTCGCGCGCCGCTGACGAAACCTTCCGCGCCCTCCCCCTTGGCCGTAATCAGGTTTGCGGCCAAGCGGCGGGCTTCGGTGAATTGCTGCTGTGGAGGCAACGCTATAAGATCCAACAGCGGATTGTAGCAGTTTGTGCGCCGCTCCGAATCCAGCGGCGCGAATTTAAACACGTCGTCACCTGCGGCTTTGCGCGCCCTCGAGGTGAGCTCAAAGAGCTCCCCCTTGACGTCCAGAGCTATCACCGAGCCTTTGAATGTAAGTAGCGTTGGAATGACTATGCCGACGCCCTTGCCAGCGCGGGTCGGTGCAACGATGAGGCTGTGAGGCTGCTCGCCATTGGTCAGGTAGTAGCCAGGCCAGAAAGGGCCACTTGTCTTCCCAAACACCGGCCCTGTCACGCCACGGTATCGTCGCAGATATCCCGTGCGTCGCATTTCATCCACTCGAGCCCAACGAGCCGTCCCGTGGTGTTCGAGCTTGCGGCGCAATACGATCTGCTGAATCAGCAAGACGACCGCGGACGTCGAGAGCACGATAGCCGCGCCCCGATAGAAAACGGGGGTTGCGAAACCCAAATAGAAGGGCGTCTCAAACCAAAAGGCACGGACATCAAACGCCATCAGAGCCTCGCCGCTGCCGCCGTGGCGGAAGGTTGCGTAAAGACTTGCCGCACAGAAGCCCACGGCGAGTGAGCACGCGATGCTAATGGCTATGTTGGGGGGCGTCGTTTTTGTTGAAAGCATTGTTCCATTGCCGGATTAGCCGTAGCTAATGCTGCGCGTGCTTCAGAGACCGAACCGGCGTCGCGCGATGTCGCCGCTCGACAGATCGATGCCGCAGCGGGTGGTGCGATGCTTGCAGCGCATCACCCGGCAGACGTGGTTTTTGAAAGTTACACTAAGCAGGTACGTCAACGGCCAGCGAATTGGAAACGGCAAGGCCGTAAACGGAATTCGGGAGAGAAAGCGTCACTGTACCATGGCCGAGACCTCAACGGCCGGAGCGATCTCTGCTTCTGGTGGCCTCCATTAGGTCCTCTCGGGCGTGATTGAAGGCGTGGTTTATGGACCGCCCGATTTGAGCACCCCGCTGCAGCTGTTCATACGAGGTTTGCGGGCCTACTGTATCACGGACTGCAGCCTCAATACCTGCTATGTGGCCGTCCAGATTCGCACTCCGTTCCTCTGCTGCATGCTGCGGCGGCGGCATGTGCGGCAAGATGTCTTGCATGCCGGGAAAAACTGAGTGAGCTTGGGCCTGTTGGTTTGCGTCTAACTGTTGATACATGTTGAGAATAGCATTGGATGCCATCATCCTGACATTGCCATCCGGATCAGAAGAAGCCAATCCAATGGCCTGATCAAGAATGCGAGATTTGTTTTCGTCAGTAAACTTACTGAAGTGTGGCGCAACGTAATAAGCTCCGAGAGCTTGCGACGGCGGATCCATGTTGCCAATGCGATTAACAATAGCATCTTGCAGCCCTGGCGTTAGGTAATCGCCTAGATTACTGGCCGCTCCGACTTTCTGCAATGCTATGTCATCCGTGCTGTACCCCAATTCGGCTGTTAATGTCGCGGCCAGATCGATGGCTGATCGTCCAAGACGATTGGTCCGCCTTTCAAATCTCGCGAGGTCAGTTTCTGGCCCGGGTTGAGTGCCCCGAACGGCTGTTCGCTCGTGCGTCCCGAGGCCTTTGAAGCCCCCAAGATTTCGCGCTGTATCGCGCGGGTTAGCGGTTACCAGCCGTTCTGCAACATCGCTCAATGGCCCCTCTGGAACGTCACGGAGGCTACTGCTCCCCACGCCTTGAGATGATCTTGCAGCTGCACGTGCCCGTTTGTTATCGCGATCCATTGCTCGCCTCCAAAGTAGTTATTCTACCCAATGAGGTTACCACCAAAGCTTGACCTGCTAAACCGATATGATGTTACAGTTGTAGTATGGCAAAGGGTTCCCAGCTCTGTGGGTCTGCCAAGTGCCCGTCCAAGCCGAAGAAAATACGATGAAGCTGGCATCAAATGCGATGTGAACTGCCCCGGGCATTCCGGTGGCCGTTTCGTTTGAGTCACGCGGCTATGGCTGGTTCATCCAACATGCCGTAGTAGCGTTCCTCGGCTTCGGCCGGCGGGATGTTGCCGATGGGCTCCAGCAGCCAGCGATTGTTGAAGCAGTCGACCCATTCGAGCGTGGCGAACTCGACGGCCTCGAATGAGCGCCAGGGTCCGCGTCGATGGATCACCTCGGCCTTGTAAAGACCGTTGATCGTTTCCGCGAGAGCATTATCGAAAGAGTCGCCGACACTGCCCACTGCGGGTTCGACGCCGGCCTCCGCAAGCGCTCGGTGTATTGAATGCCGAACCCTAGAGAATCAGCCCTCAGAGCCTTTGGTAATAGACCGACCCCTCGCACCTGTTTGGGCTGGGTGTACAAGTCAGGTTTTCATCAGGTTGGACGAGTATGTCTGGCAGCCAGAGCGCGACCACTTCCGTGCCCGCCCGCTCGTCTGGCAGACACACAAAGGAGAAAGACATGCCGTCAGCTACAAGCAGCGCCATCGTTTCCTGCCGCAGATCATCGCCCATCCGGTCTGGCCCTCCTTCAGGTCCCCTTGGCCTGTGTCTCGTCGAGGAAATGGCCCGGGAGCGGGATCGTGGTTTCGTATGAGACAATCCGCCGGTGCGGCAACAAATGCGGTCCGCATACGGAGCCATTACGTCGCGGCACTTGATATTGCAGTGCAGCAAAGGTAGAGGGCCGCCCCTTATCGGAGTGTCGTCCATGGTCCTTACCAATACTGGTAGCGAGGCAGAACCCGTCGAACAGTCGAGCCATCCGGCAATCGAACAGCAAAGCCCCGAGGTGCTGATGCTAGGCGCGCTCGGCGTTGTCTATGGCGATATTGGCACCAGCCCGATCTACGCGTTCCATGAGGCGCTGGTGGCGTCGTCGGGCGGCAATGTCGCCGAGCGCGGCGATATCCTCGGCGTTTTGTCATTGATCATCTGGTCGCTGACGATCATCGTCACCATCAAGTACATCATGTTCGTGCTGCGCGCCGATAACGGCGGCGAGGGCGGCGTGCTGTCGCTGATGGCGCTGGCGCGCGGCAGTTTCCCCAAGCGCTCGGCGCTGATGCTCGGCATCGGCATCGTCGGGGCATCGCTTTTCTTCGGTGATGCCGTCATCACACCGGCGATATCGGTGCTGTCGGCGGTTGAGGGCATGAATGTCGTCACGCCGACCTTCCAGCCCTATGTCGTGCCGCTGACACTGGTCATTCTTACCATGGTGTTTGCGGTGCAGCGCTTCGGCACGGGCGGGGTAGGATTGGTGTTCGGCCCGGTGACGGCGGTGTGGTTCCTGGCAATTGGCCTTTCCGGGCTCAACCACATCATCGCCGATCCGGAAATCCTGTGGGCGGTGAGCCCGCACTACATCGTCGCGTTTCTGATCAATTCGCCCGACGTCGCTTTCGTGACCATCGGCGCCATCTTCCTCGCCGTCACCGGCGCCGAAGCACTCTATGCCGATCTCGGCCATTTCGGCCGCAAGCCGATCGTGCTGGCCTGGCTGGCGATCGTGTTTCCCTGCCTGCTGCTCAATTATGCCGGGCAAGGCGCCTTCGTGCTGGCCAAGAATGGCGTCGTCGGCCATCCATTCTTCGAGATGAACGAAGGCTGGACGCTGATCCCGATGGTCGTGCTGGCGACGGCCGCGACTGTCATCGCCAGCCAGGCGGTCATCTCCGGCGCCTTCTCGCTGACCCGGCAGGCGGTGCAGCTCAATATGCTGCCGCGCCTGGAAATCCTGCACACCTCGGAGAAGCAGTCGGGCCAGATCTACATGCCGCGCGTCAATCTGTTGCTGGCGCTGGCGGTGATGCTGCTGGTCGTCGGTTTCGGCGAATCGAGCAAGCTCGCCTCCGCCTATGGCATCTCGGTGACCGGCAACATGCTGGTGACGACGGTGCTGCTGTTCGTCGTCATGACCCGGATCTGGAAATGGCGGCTGTGGGTGGCGGTCGCCATGACGGCGCTGTTCGGCTTCATCGATGTCGGCTTTTTTGCCTCCAACATCGTCAAAGTGTTCGAGGGTGGCTGGGCTTCGCTGGCGGTGGCCTTCACCATTGTGCTGGCTATGTGGACCTGGGTGCGCGGCAGCCGCTATCTGTTCGACAAGACCCGCCGCAACGAAATCCCGCTCGATTTCCTCGCCGGCAATCTCCTGAAGAAAAAGCCGCAGCTGGTGTCCGGCACCGCGGTGTTCCTGACGAGCGATCCACTCAGCGCGCCAACCGCGCTGATGCACAGCCTGAAGCACTACAAGGTGCTGCACGAGCAGAACGTCATCCTTTCGGTGGTGACCGCGCCGCAACCGGTGGTGCCCGACAGCGACCGGGTCAAGATGGAGACGGTCAACGAGCTGTTCATGCGGGTGACGCTGACCTTCGGCTACATGGAGCAGCCGAACATCCCGCGCGCGCTGGCGATCTGCCGCAAGCAAGGCTGGAAGTTCGACATCATGACGACCTCGTTCTTCCTGTCACGGCGTTCGCTCAAGGCCTCGCCCAATTCCGGCATGCCGGTGTGGCAGGACCGGTTGTTCATCGGCCTGGCGCGTACGGCGGCCGACGCGACGGAGTACTTCCAGATCCCGACCGGACGCGTCGTCGAGATCGGAACGCAAGTGACGATTTAGGGCATGCCGCGGTTGAGAAGAATCGGTGCTGTCACATTGATTGAGCGGTAAGGAAATTCAGGTAGCAGCGCGCCCGGCACTGTAAGTTTCAGCGGCTTGACGCAGCGATAGCTGGCCGGGACGGCTGTCACGCTGTGGCGACACACGCGATTTTGTTCCAGATTTGCATGGGGCGTTACGCAGGTCTCGATGTTGAGCCGATGACAGCGCATTGCAGGGAAAGTGAGCAGGTCGGCAATCGGATCATGGATGGAAACGAACCGCTGAAGCTGGCGTGCCGACTTGAAGCGTTTCATGATCCTTTCGCGTCGTCGGGTCGGCTGGTGCGAATTTTCCGCTCGATTATTCAGGCCTGTGTGCGACCGGTGTTCGACGCCGGGCATGAGGTCGCGCATGGCGGCATCATAGGATCGGAGCTTGTCGGTGATCATGATCCGTGGTGTCCGCCCTTGAGCTTTCAGCAACTTGCGCATCAGACGCTTTGCCGCCTTGGCATTTCGGCGGCTTTGTACCAGCACTTCGAGGACGAAGCCGTCCTGATCGACGGCACGCCGGAGCCACTGCTTCTTGCCACTGATAGCCACGACACATTCGTCGAGATGCCATTTATCGCCCAGGCAGCCGGCTGATATTGATCTCCTGGGCGGAATGCCGTCCGAATTTCTCCGCGCAGCTTCGAACGGTCTGATGCGTGACGATGATGCCGCGGGCCGCCAGCATGTCCTCAACCATGCGCAGGCTGAGCGGAAAGCGAAAGTAGAGCCATACCGCGTGCGCAATGATCTCGGCGGGAAAGCGGTGGCGACCATAGAGCGGATCACGAGCAACTTCTGACATGGCCCAATGTACGCACATCTTCATAAGCTGTCGGTTGACTTTACGATGCCGCGCCAAGCGAGCAGCATCCGGCCGGCGGGGCCGACCCCGTCTCCCGGCCGTGAGCAGAACGGCATCGCGCAGGTGCCGCTTCATCCTCGACCGGCCAGCCTGCTTTGCCGTTACCGCCGCCGCCGAAAGCGCCAGGCGTTGCCGCCAGGCGCCGATCCGCCGGCAGCGGTTCGTTTCCACCGATGATCCGAGTGCCAACCAGTTCCACTTTCCCCCAATACCTGCGTAACGCCGCCATGCAAATCTGGAACAAAATCGCGTATGTCGCCGCAGCATGACAGCCGTCCCGACCAGCTATCGCTGCATCAATACGCTGATATCTTTACAGTGCCCGCACGCCTCTCGCGCGCCAACGGCCAGTCGGGTGTCGCGAATGAGGCGCGCTGAAGCCATCCGGCTCAGCCGATCATGGCGCTTCGGTTGCCGGGTTCGAGGTCGTGGCCTCTGCCGCTGCGCGATTCTAGCATTTGCGCCTTGGAGAGCTCTGCTTCAGCCTCGGCGAGGCATGGCTCGGCTGCGGTTCTCTGCCGCAGAAGGTCCGATTGCGAATTCTTGACGTTGTCACGACGTAGGCGAGCGGCCTTGGCGAACGTCGGATAAGCGAAATGATTGACATCGGAGATGCCGGCCTTCGTTTCCTCGGCGTTTAACTGGAAGTCCAGTTCTCGCGCCATGCGTTCGAAATCGGCAATCATGATGTCTAGCTGGTGCAACTGTCGCCGCTTCTCATTCACCTGAAATTGCTTCAGTCGGACCAGATTACCTCGTGGCTTCATGACTCGGTACTCCGGTACCCATTTCGTCCAATCAAACCGCTCTCTCCCCTTAACGTTAGGCCTACAGCGACTCTCACGTTTTCTGCTGCGAGCGGAAACATATTTTCCAAAATCCTTGGCCGATGGCTATGAGTTCAATGGCATCGACAAGCATGCGAGCGGGGGACTTAAGGGGCGGTAAAAAAAGGCGGAATAGGGCGATTTTCACAATGTCTGCATTGAACGCGTTGAGACCTGCGGCGGGCTTGACACACAAAGCAATCGTCAAGATTTGCGACATGGACGCCGGGGGGCATGAATACGCCCGCCGTCAGCTACACGCCCCCCGATTTCCGCCGCCTATTATCGCCCACGCGGTCTGGCTTTATTTCCGGTTTCCGCTGAGCCTGCGCCTGGTTGAGGAAATGCTGCTGGAACGCGGCATCGTGGTTTCGTATGAGACAAGTCGCCGGTGGGGCATCAAGTTCGGGCTGGACTGCGCTCGCTGCTTGCGCCGCAAGCCGCCGTGCCGGAATGACGTCTGGTACCTGAACGAAGTGGTCGTCACCATCGCCCGGCAAAAAGCTTTGGTTGTGGCGCACCGTCGACCAGGATGGATATGTGCTGGACGAAATCGTGCAAAACCGCCGCAACACCAAGGCCGCCAAGCGCTTGCTGACGCGGCTGTTGAAGAAGCAGGGGCTCGCGCCGAAGCGCATGATCACCGACTAGCTGCGCTCGTATGGAGCGGCAAAGCGACAGGTGATGCCGGACGTCAAGCACCGGTCGCACAAGGGGTTGAACAACGGAGCGGAGAATTCCCATGTGCCGACGCGAAAACGGGAGCGGATGATGCAGGGGTCCGATCGCCGAGAGGCCTGCAACGCTTCGTCTCGACCTTGTCAGCCCTCCGCAACCTCTTCGTCCCGCCCCGCCCCAAACGTTCTGCTCTCGCCATACATGTTCATCGCCTCAGCGCGATGGCGCTGGTGATATCACGACGCGTTTGTACCGCTCGACCTACGCCACAGGTGCCGACGCTGTGACGAGCTTCGTCGGTCGCGTGTCGAGTGACGGCACCGGGGACAATTATCGTCGACCGCAGTCCATTGCCCAGACCAAGGCGCTTCTCGGCGTCGGCACGATGGCAAATCGCAGCGTCACGATCTCGGCCGCTGCCCCTTCTGGCGGCGTGGACGGTGATTTCTGGGTGCAGCCGTAATGGCCCTTTACGTCAAAGCCTCCGGGGTCTGGGGGGCGGCCAGCGCCGTCTGGGTGAAAATCTCAAGCCTCTGGACCAAGGCTCGACAGGTCTATGTGCGCAGCTCGGGCGTCTGGGAGAAAATGTTCCCGATAGATCTGGTCTTCAATGGCACTCACGAAGACTCGACTGCCACGACCGTTTACACCCACACCAGCATTCCGCTTCTTGTCGCGCCACACGCTAATCGTCGTGTCATCGTGACAACTGAGACCACTGACACCGAAAGTGCAGTGACCGTCAACAGTATGACGATTGGGGGTGTGGCTGCCACCCTTCTCGCTCAGGTGGAAAGCATCTTCAATTCTGGTGTGGTCTATCTGTCAGTGTGGTCAGCCCTCGTGCCAACCGGTACGACGGCAACGATCGTGACCACGTATAGTGAGAGCGTGTTCCGTGACTACATGTCGGTCTATACGACCACCGATTGGGGGTGTGGTGGGCACTGTTGCCTCTGACAACAATTCAACGGGTGGCCTGACAACGACCGTCAGCATTGGTGCCCTGGGCGCAGCGATCGCAATTGCGGGCAACGCCACCAAGGGGGCATCGGCACTGCGACATGGACCGGGCTGACCCAACAGTTCTCAAACACACCAGTCACGGATACAAACCACAGCGGAGCAATGGCCATAGCTACCGCCGCCCAAGCTGCCCTCACCGTAACCTGTGCCTACAGCACTACTCCAGCACTTGCCGCACTGCTGGTGGTTCCGCGGTGCGCAACTCCTGACTGGCGACGGCGTCGGCGACATGCCTTACGGACTCGTATCGCCAGAGCTTGTAATCGTCGACAAACCAGCCAAGTCGGCTCTCGATCGCCGTAGCAAGCTCGTTATAGTCGAGGCTGTCGAGGCCGAGATCCCGCATTCTGGTTGTCATCGAGACCTCTACTTTTTCGGCAACTAGAGCGTTGAGGGTTTTGAGAACCAGTTGTTCAATTTCAAGTAATGTCATCACTAATACATGCCTTTTGATTGCAGATTCAGGTAATGCAACCCTGATCGGGGCCCAAACGCCAAAACGAGGTGTGCCGTTGAAACATGTTCTTGTCATTGACGATGATGCCGCAATGCGGCGCCTCATCGCCGAGTATCTCACGATGCATGCCCTGAAGGTAACCGCAGTC
>NZ_JAMYVQ010000065.1:0-8595 GCF_040324155.1 Mesorhizobium sp. M0011
TCCCCGCCTAAATAGCTATCGACAACCGAGCGCTTGAAACTCTCGCTGTATTTGGACATGCAAAACCCCCGAAGGTTGTGTCCAACTTTCGGGGGTCAGTTCAGAGAGGCGGCCTTTTTAGATAAGAATCAAATGCTTACAGCGCAGACGTGATCTGCAGTTCGTTGTTGCCATCAAGCGCGTAGACGTCGTCGCGGAACTGCACCACGCCCGGACCGGTCGACCAGGCCGAGAGATAGAGGAAGTGAACCGGCACCGGATTGGTGACCTGGATCGGCGTGTTTTCACCGGTCTTGATCGCCGCCTCGAAATGCTGGCGATCCCAGCCGGGCGTGTCGCGCAGGATCCAGGTGACGAGGTCGCGCACATTCTGCACGCGCACGCAGCCCGAGGAATCGAAACGCAGCATCTTGCCGAACAGGCTCTGCTGCGGCGTGTCGTGCATGTAGACGCCGTCAGGGCTCGGGAAATTGATCTTCACCGACGCCATGGCGTTTTCCGAGCCGGGATCCTGGCGGAAACGGTACTTGGCGGCGTCGTCGGTCGACCAGTCCACATTCATCGGATCGACTTCGCTGCCATCGGGCGCGAACAGGCGGATGTGGCTGTTCTTGAGATAATCGGGATTTTTCCGCATCAGCGGAATGATGTCCTTGCGCACGATCGAGACGGGCGCGTTCCAGTATGGATTGACGATGATCTCGTTGATCTTGGAATTGACGATCGGCGTCTGCCGGTCGATCTTGCCGACGATCGCGGTGTGGCGAAGCACGACACGGTCGTTCTCGACCGCTTCGACCTGCGCTGCCGGAATGTCGACCAGCACGTAACGGCTGCCCAGCGTGCCGGCCTTCTCGCGCAGCCGCTGCAGATTGGTCTGCAGCTGGCCGAGCCGGATCTGCGCCGAAACGTTCATCGCCGCATAGGTGTATTTGCCGAGCGCACCATCGGCAGGCAGGCCGTGGCGCAGCTGGAAGCGCTTGACCGCCGAGTCGACATAGGAATCGAAAGCCGTCGAAATGCCGGCGCTCTGCGATAGGTCGCCGGAAACCATCAGCCGCTTGCGCAACGGCACCACATCCGGGTCGTCGACGCCAAGCTGCAGCTTCTTGGTTGCGGGAACTTCGACCCAGCCACCCTGCCCGACAATGTTCTGGTATTGCCCGACCGCCTGTTCCGTGAAGGCGACGGTCTGCGGGCTGAAGATCGGCAGCGTCGAGGCTACCTTGCCGCCCTCGCTGGCGCGGGCGTCGAACTGGTCGTCCCAATTGCCGCGCGCCGAGGATTTCAGGATATCACCGATCACATCCTGCGCATTGGCGCCGCCGGCGACCACCGCTGCTGCGAGCGCGGAGGCTCCGGAGAGGAAAAAACGACGGCTGGTTCTCATGGACGTTCCAGACATTTGTAGCAGTTCGATCACTTGCTGCGTTGATCACCGGGCGATCTCGCCCGCACTGTAAAATTGGCAATCTTAACAATTAGCCAACCATGCTCCGTATCACCTTGGTGTGACAGCGCCCAGGCGCGATACGGATTGCGGGTGAACGCATGGTCTTCACACCAGCATCACTGCCACTCTCGGTTCCATTGGAATATGGCGGCAACGTGGCCTTGGCCCGCGATTTGCATCGGGCGCCGCAGCGAAATGAAAGGCCCGTGCTTTTTCGGTATCGATCGGCATCCTTGATCGCGTCAAGCAGACGGCGGTTCGGCCGCTCCACGAGACGCGCTGCCTATCCTCACGATCCCTCAGTGTGAGGTTTCAACCTTTGGGCCCGGACCTGGCTTCGCCTTCAATTCCGAACATCGTTGCAACACCTCATGCTGGGGGTAGCGCAGGACTTTGTTGTCCTCGAGTTTGAGCAGCAGCTCCCGCCTCTTGTCTGTGCTCTCGCCGTCCGTACACCTCATATCCAGGATGACGACATCCAGGCGGTTGATCTTCTGAACCTTGTCCAACGTGCAGCGGACCTCCCACATTTCCATTGCTTTGTCGGTAAACGTCACTATCGAGTCATTGTTGTCACAGGGCTCGCTGCCTTCCCCAGCGAAAGAATCCTTCCACCATTCCTCGGCAAAAGCCGTTTGCGAGACCAACAAAAGCACTGCGGCAACCGAGCAAATCTTCGTGCGTTTTCCCTCACCCATAACGCGCACCTCCAGGCCGTGACATTAGGCACTGCTGCAGCGAAAGCAAACCTGGCCGGATATTTGGGCTTTGGGATCAGGAAAAGAAAAGGCCGATGCCTCTCGGCACCGGCCCTGACTGAAGGTCGATATTTCGGCCGCGCTTCTGTGGCGCGGGCCGGATCCGATGCGACGCCTTACATCCGGTAGGCGATGGTGTCGTTCCAGAAGCGGTCGAGCCGCTGCAAAGCGCGGTTCATCTGCTTGAACTCGTCGGTGTTGATGCCGCCGACCTGTTCGATCGAGCCGACATGACGCTCGTAGAGGCCGGCAACGACCTCCGCCACCTCGTTGCCCTTCGGCGTCAGCGAGACACGGACCGAACGGCGGTCGATGCGCGAGCGCTGGTGGTTGATGAAGCCGAGATCGACCAGCTTCTTCAGATTATAGGAGACGTTCGAGCCGAGATAGTAGCCACGCGAGCGCAGCTCGCCGGCGGTCAGCTCGGAATTGCCGATATTGAACAGCAGCAGCGCCTGGATGGCATTGATGTCGGAACGGCCGTTGCGGTCGAATTCGTCCTTGATCACATCAAGCAGGCGGCGGTGCAGCCGCTCAACAAGCTGCAGCGATTCCATGTACAGGGAACGGATAGCCTCGCGGCGATCGTCGGATACGTTGGCGGTCTTCGCCGCCGGACGCGAATTGATCATTGTCTTTGCCTCTCGTTTGTCGCCCTGGTGATTTTTTGTTTTTCACCTTGATCGCGACACTATCGAATACTCATAAAATTCGACTTAAACGCTAGGGCTAACAAGAGCTTACCGGTAAGAGGTTTCGCAAGAGGCTTAACGAACGGTCACCCGAGCAAGGATAATTAACCTAAAGATTTCGGCAACGATTGCGGGGCTCATTCGAGGCGACAGCGGGGCCGCCAATGTGCTCAAGGGCTTAGTGGCGGACCGGGCGCTTCTGCAGGTAGATGACGACGCGGAAGACGATGTAGAGCACCGCCACCGCCGCATGCGAGACGACAATCAGCAAGCGATGGCCGAATAGCTCGGGAAAGCCGGCATACATGACCGTCTCGGTCACCGCGCAAATGAACCAGATCACCGGGCCCCAGGACGCCAGCATCCACAGGCCGGCAGCGGCAAAGGGGAAGAACACGGCGAGCACCACCGCCGCGACCTGCCAGTGCACGGGCATCAGGTCGAACCGCCACAGCGTACCCGGATAAAAGCCGATCAACCTGATCCAGTAGAGAATGCCGAACAGCAGGCAGTAGCCCGATATGACGCGCTGGAACCAGGCGAAGATCACCTCCACCCCGGAGGGCTGCAGCACGACGCGCCTCGAGGTCACCTCGCTCATATCAAGAGTTCCCGTTCGCCGAGCGGAGCGAAATAGGCATCGACATCCGCTTCGCTGACCGCAGCGAGGCTTGCCGGCCGCCATTGCGGCTTCGAGCCCTTGTCGATGATGGCGGCGCGGATACCTTCGTAGAAATCATGGCCGGCGAGCATCCGGTTGAGGATGCGGAACTCCATTTTCATGCAGGCTTCCATGGACAGCGTCAGTCCGGCGCTGATCTGCCGCCAGGCGACGCGCAGGCTGGTCGGCGAGCGGGTGCGGATCGCCGCCAGTGTCTTTGCCGCGAACTCGTCGGCGGCGGCCGCACGCTCGAGGCTGTCGATGACGCGGTTCAGGGACGGTTGCGAAAAATGGCGGACAATCGCCTCCAGCGTCGGCCTGTCGGTTTCTCGCCTTGCCTGCACGAAGAAGCCGCGCAGCACCGATTCCGGATCGCCGGTCAGCGCCAGGCGGTCGAGGAAGCCAGCCTGGTCCTCGGCCTTGATGGTATGGGTGGCCAGCCCCGACCACAGCGCATCGCCATAGCGGATGCGATTGCCGGTCAGCGCCAGATACATACCGAAGGAGCCGCCGAGGTCAGGCAGCAGGTGGCTGGCGCCAACATCCGGAAAGAAGCCGATGCCGACTTCCGGCATGGCAAATTGGGCATTCTCGGTCATCACCCGGTGCGAGCCGTGGAAGGAGATGCCGACACCACCGCCCATGACGATGCCGTCAATCAGGGCCACGTAAGGTTTCCTATAACTGTTGATGCGGGCGTTGAGGCGATATTCGTCGGCGAAGAACTCGACCGGCGGTTTTCCCGCCCGGCCTGTCTCATAGACATGCAGGATATCGCCGCCGGTCGAAAAGGCCCTGCCCTCTGCCTTGACGACGATGACGTCGATGCCCTGGTCGGCCTCCCAGGCGGAAAGAGCAGCGTCGAGCGCCCCGATCATGCGGTGCGTCAAGGCATTGAGCGCCTGCGGCCGCGTCAAGGTGACGACGCCGGCCCGGCCCAGATGTTCGAAGCGGATCTCGTCGCCTCCGCCAAAATCCATCGTGAAGAATCCCTCCCCCGGCCGCCGGGACTGAAGTGCTAAAGCGTGGCGCATGGGTGCGTCAATGGCGAGCACACCGGTGCAAGCTCTGGCCCGGACCAGGAGCCGGTACTAAAAATCGAGCTGCAATACTGAAAAACTGGATAGAGTTCATTGCAGCGCAGCTCTGGCGGGTCTTCGAACGGGACGATTGGTTATGACTCGATTTTCACGCTTTGCGCCGGTGGCAATTGGGCTGAGCATCTGCTTGGCTGTTCACCCTGTCATGGCGGGGACTTTGGAAGACCTCTACAGTTCGCAGACCATCGTCAACGGCAAGTACGAGAAAAACCGGCAGGCCGGCTTCAAGCGCTGTCTCGACGCGGTTCTGGTCCGGGTTTCCGGCGATCAGCGCCTGCCGGCGAAACCGGAGATGGCGGCACTGCGCGACAAGGCCGGCAGCTTCGTTGCCAGCTTTAGTTACCGCGACCGCATGGAAGGCATTCCCAACCATGACGATCAGGGCACGTACGATCGGCCCCATAATCTTTACTGCCAGTACAAGCCTGCTGACATCGACCCGGTGCTGGCGTCGCTCGGCAGCAGGCCGTGGCTGACCGAGCGGCCACGGCTGGCGGTGTTTTTGGCAACCGAACGCGGCACCCAGCATTTCGCGCTCGAAGCAGATGACGAGCGCGGCGTGTTGATGCGCGAATCGTTCGGCAATGCCGCAGCCCCGCTGGCCATGCAGGTGACTTTTCCCACGGCAGCACAGCTGTCGCGGGCCGGATTGGCCGATCAGGCGCTTCGTAACGCCGAGATGGCGAAGCTCGACACCATTGCGAAAAAGGCCGGCGCCGATCAGGCACTTTTGGGCAGCCTCGTCTGGAGCGACAAGGAGTTCGGCTGGATCGCCGACTGGCGGCTGGCCACGGCCGGCAAGACCTACATCTGGCAGGTGCGCGGTGTCAGCTTCGATGAGGCCTTCCGCGTTGCTATCAAGGGCGCGACGCAGATCCTGTCGGGCAATGGGCAGCCCGAATAGGCCTCGACCGGATCGCTGGCACAAACGTGTCGCATTGGTCAGCGGCAAAGGGTCGTGGTAAAAAGCCGCCGAACGAGAGTATTGGCGATGAACAAATTCACCCCCGCAAAGCCCGCCGGCGCGCGCGGCGTCGACGAGATCACCGGCAGCCGCCGTCTGCGCCGCATGCGCAAGGCCGACTGGTCGCGCCGCCTCGTGCAGGAGAACAGGCTTTCGGTCGACGATCTGATCTGGCCGATCTTCGTCGTTGACGGCAAGAATATCCGCGAGCCGATCGCCGCCATGCCCGGCGTCTTCCGCCTGTCGATCGATCTCGCCGTCAAAGAGGCCGAGCGCGCGGCAAAACTCGGCATTCCGGCACTCGCCACCTTCCCCAATGTGGACATCTCGCTGCGCGACCAGACCGGCTCGCACATCCTCGATCCCAACAATGTCATCAACCGCGCCACCCGTGCGATCAAGGATGTAGTGCCGCAGATCGGCATCATCACCGACGCCGCGCTCGACCCGTTCACCAGCCACGGCCATGACGGCATCCTGCGCGACGGCATCATCGTCAACGACGAGACAGTGGAACAGGTGACCGCCGCTGCTGTCATCCAGGCGGCCGCCGGTGCCGACATCATCGCGCCGTCCGACATGATGGACGGCCGCATCGGCGCCATCCGGGACGCGCTTGACGCCAATGGTTTTCAGGACGTCGCGATCATGTCCTATGCGACCAAATTCGCTTCGGCCTTCTACGGCCCCTATCGCGAGGCGGTGGGCACCGCCGGCCTGCTCAAGGGCGACAAGAAGACCTATTACATCGACCATGCCAATTCCGACGAAGCGGTGAGAGAGGCCGAACAGGACATTGCCGAGGGCGCCGACATGCTGATGGTCAAGCCCGGCCTGCCCTATCTCGACATCATCCGACGGCTGAAAGACGAGTTCCAGATGCCGACCTTCGCCTACCAGGTGTCGGGCGAATATTCGATGATCAAGGCGGCAGGCGCCAATGGCTGGATCGACGGCGAGAAGGCAATGCTGGAATCGCTGCTCGCCTTCAAGCGCGCCGGCTGCGACGGCATCTTGACCTATTTCGCGCCCGAAGTGGCGGAACTGCTGAAGGGATAGCCGACATTGCTGCGAAGGCTGGGCAAGCATTTCAGATCATTGTTTGTCCCCGTGCCACGCGGCGACACTGCTACGCCCGGCTATCACGCCTACGTCACGCTCCATGACTGGATTGTGCCGAGCCTAAAACTGTCAAACGCTATCGGGCAGCTTTCGGACAAACATAAATCCGCGGTCGAGGCGATATGGGCAGAGCTGGAGAGCGGCCTCGCCGGCTGGAGGACGAAGCATCTGATTCTGGCAGCGGATATTGCCACTGAAGTCCGGGATAGCGTATCGGCGCCTGACCGCGCTGATACGGTCGTCTCCATTCTCGTCGACCAGTCCGGATCGATGCGCGGCCAGAAAATGCTGTACGCGGCTGCTTCAGTCGACATTGCACAGGAGTTTCTGCGGACACTCGGCATAAAGGTCGATATCCTTGGGTTCACCACGCGCAATTGGCGCGGTGGGGAATCGCGGCGCATCTGGAATGAAGATGGCCGGCCCAAAAATCCGGGAAGGCTGAACGACCTGCTGCACATTATCTACCGGCAGGCCGACGACAGCCGTCAGAGCAGTTTGGGTCATGTTCTCAAGCCGATGTTACGGCCGGACCTTCCCAAGGAGAACATCGACGGCGAAGCCATCGAGTGGGCCGTTGGGCGTCTGCGAGAACGACCCGAGGCCCGTAAGGTTCTGCTTGTTGTCTCAGACGGAGCACCCGTTGACGACGCCACGCTGCTGGCAAATGGAGCGCACTATCTCCAAGACCATATTTTGCAGGTGATTGGGCAGGTTGAGGCAGCCGGAGATATCGAATTGCTGGCCGTTGGTCTGGGCTTTGCCGTCGACCGATACTACCGGACGTCGGCGCATTGCGAGGCGCCCGACGAGCTTGCCGGGACGGTGTTGTCCCTCTTGCGGGACCATTTGATCGCTAAACGGGACAGTAAAGTCGAGTTGAGCTGACAAGGCTGCACCCCGCCTTTCGTACCCCAGCGTTGCAGGTCCGCTACGTTGGAGATTGCTGCCGCCAGAAAACTGCTTGCAATTAAAAACCAGTTTGATACAAAACAACTGCTTGCAAAATACAACTGGTTATCGAGGAGGCTCGCATGTCCAAACTTCGCGTCAACGCTTTCACCCTGTCGCTCGACGGCTATGGCGCCGGTCCCGATCAGGATCTGCAAAATCCTCTTGGCGTCGGTGGGGAATCCTTGCACAAGTGGTTTGTCGACACCCGCACTTTCCGTGAGATGGTGCTCGGACAAGATGGCGGCACCACCGATATCAACGAGGCGTTCGCGGCGCGCAGTTTCGAGAATGTCGGCGCATGGATCCTCGGCCGCAACATGTTCGGGCCGATCCGCGGCGAATGGCCCGATGACAGCTGGAAAGGCTGGTGGGGCGATAACCCTCCCTACCATGTGCCGGTTTTCGTGTTGACCCATCACAAGCGCGAACCGATCGTCATGGAGGGCGGCACGACCTTCTATTTCATCACCGAGGGCATCCACTCAGCGCTTGAACAGGCAAAAGCAGCGGCTGATGGCAAGGACGTGCGCGTCGGCGGCGGCGTCGCCACAATCCGGCAATACCTCCAGGAGAAGCTGATCGACGAGATGCATCTGGCGATCGCGCCGGTGCTGCTCGGTACGGGCGAGAACCTTTTTGCCGGCCTAGACATGATCAAGCTCGGCTATGTCTGCAGCGAGCAGGTTGCGACGCCGCTCGCCACGCACGTCACCGTCAAGCGGGCTTAGGTGGAGAGCCAATCTCCCCCCACGTGGGGGAGATGGCCGGCAGGCCAGAGGGGGCGCTGTCCCATAGGCGCTAACTTTACGCTATGACGGCGATCCTTGCTGCTGCGGATTGGCTTTTGCGCCGTCTGGGCGGATCGCAGACGTGGCGAATGATTTCGGTGAA
>NZ_JAMYVQ010000066.1:0-6492 GCF_040324155.1 Mesorhizobium sp. M0011
CGCCACATCGGCCACCTCGTCGAAACAATCGAGGCAGCCGAATGCAAGAACTACTTCGAAAACGCCGGATACGCTTCCGTCAAAACGTGAAAGGCTCTAGCGCTTTCCCTGGGGCAATTGCGGCGAAACAAAGAGAGGGCGGTCATCGCTTTTATGAAATGATGGCCCGATCTATTTGGAAAGCCACGAAATTGTGCCAATTTGGCAACAGTGGGTTGTTAATAACGTTTTGGCCATCATTTTGCCCGAAAGTGTCTCATTCTTGCCGCAGCCTGGGGCGGGCACGAAGTGAGAGGGTTACCTGTTGATTTCCACGCGATGGAAGACGCCGCTGTTGCTCGGCGCCGTCATTTCACCCCTGTTTTTGGCTGCCTGCAGCCAGACCACTTCACACGGCATGTCCGTCGCCAGCCTGACCGACGCCATCACGCCGAGTTTCCTGAGCTCCCGGTCCTACAGCCATACGCCGAAGGACAAGGAATGTCTGGAAAGGGCGATGTTCTTTGAATCCAACCGCTCGAGCCGCGATGGCATGATCGCGGTCGGCACGGTGGTGATGAACCGGCTGCGCTCCGGCAACCACGGCAGCACCATCTGCCAAGTGGTGGGCGAACCCGGGCAGTTCGCGCCTGGCGTCATGACAAGGCCGATGAATTCGCGCGCGATGCCCGATGTCGAGGAAGCCGCCGATGCCGTGCTCAAGGGCGAGCGCAAGGCCAAGCTGAAGAACACGATGTTTTTCCACACCGCCGGGCTGCGCTTCCCCTACAAGAACATGCACTACACCATGGTAGCCGGCGGCAATGCCTTCTATGAGAAGCGCGGCCGCAACTGGCAGCCGCTGCCGGATGAGCCGCAGGTCGCCATTGCCTCGGCGGCGCCCGACAAGTCAGCCGCACCGGTGACGCTGGTCGCATCCGCCGAGCCGGTACGTCCGGCCAGGACGGCAACCGTTCGATCCGCTCCTGCCCAGCAGACCTATGTGACCGCAGCCGCTGCACCGACCGCGAAATCCGCGCGCGTCTCGGCGGAGCCGACGGTGGTGGCGATGCAGGAGCCGATGGAGGAACCGGATGCCGCCCGTTTTGGCGGAGCCTTGAACACAAGGACAAGGGTCATCTCCTCGGTCGAGGACGCGCCGCAAGAGGCGTCGATGGGATTCCAGTCGACGCCTGAGAACACCGATGCCGTCGGCGCGATGATTGTCAGCCAGGGCCGGCCGCTCGAAGCCAACTGATCTGCGTTCCATGGTCTGCCCAATGGTCCACCAAGCCAATATGGCGGGTCATGCGGATGCGGGATGTTCCAAAGCGCTCTGAAAAATCCTAGATCAGAGCGATGTCGAAGCGAATCGCCGGTCCCGAGATCGAACGCCTGATCCAGCTCCTGGCCAAGGTGCCGGGGTTGGGTCCCCGTTCGGCCAGGCGTGCGGCACTCCATCTGATCAAGAAGAAGGAACAGCTTCTGTCGCCGCTCGCCGCCGCCATGGCCGAGGCGGCCGACAAGGTGCGCATCTGCTCGACCTGCGGCAATGTCGATACATCAGACCCTTGCATGATCTGCACCGATCCGCGCCGTGATGCCGGCACCATCATCGTTGTCGAGGACGTCTCCGACCTGTGGGCGCTGGAGCGGGCGGCGGCGATGAATGTGCGCTACCACGTGCTTGGCGGCACGCTGTCGCCGCTCGACGGCGTCGGCCCCGACCAGCTCAACATCCGCTCGCTGGTCGATCGCGTCGCCGGCGGTGAGGTCAAGGAGATCATCCTCGCCGTCAACGCGACGGTGGAGGGTCAGACGACCGCGCATTACCTCACCGACCAGCTGTCCGGCTTCGATATCAAGGTGACGCGCCTTGCGCATGGCGTGCCGGTCGGCGGCGAACTCGACTATCTCGACGAGGGCACGCTGGCCGCGGCGCTGCGCTCGCGGACGGCGTTTTGACGCAATGGGCGGGCAGGAGAAGCAAATGATTCCTGCTTTTGTGAAATCAGCCTGCGTCTTTGTCTGCCTCGTCTTTGCGGTGATGGTTTCGGCCACTCCCGCCTCCGCTGCAACGATCGACGACCAGTTCCGCGCCTGGCTGCAAAACGACCTCTGGCCGCAAGCCAAGGCGAAAGGCATTTCCAAAAAAACCTTCGATGCCGCCTTCGATGGCATCAAGCCCAACCTGAAGCTGCCCGACCTGGTCAAGCCGGGCGAGAAGGCGACCACGCCGCAGAAGCAGCACCAGGCCGAATTCGGCTCGCCCGGCGCCTATTTCGCCGAGAAGACGGTTCGCGCGGTGACGGCAGGTGGCCGCGCGCGTGAAGCCACCAATGCCAGGACACTTGCGGCCATCGAAAAGCGCTATGGCGTGCCGGGCGAAGTGCTGCTGGCGATCTGGGGCCGCGAGACCGGCTTCGGTGCGGCCAAGATGCCTTACGACGCTTTCGAGGTGCTGGGCACCAAGGCGTTCATGTCGACCAAGAAGGATTTCTTCCGCACCGAACTGCTTGCTGCACTCGAAATCGTCGAGCGCGGGCTGGCCCCTGTCGGCGCGATGAAATCGTCCTGGGCCGGCGCGCTCGGCCAGCCGCAATTCATGCCGACATCGTTCCTGAAACATGCCGTCGATTTCGACGGCGACGGCCGTGTCGACATCTGGAACTCGACGCCTGACGTGCTGGCCTCGATCGCCAACTATCTCGTCCATTATGGCTGGGTGAAGGGCCGCGGCTGGGGTTTCGAGGTGACCGTGCCGGAAAGTGTTTCCTGTTCGCTGGAAGGCCCGGACCAGGGCAAGAAGATCTCCGAATGGGCGGCAATGGGCATCAAGCGCGTTGGCGGCAAACCGTTTCTGGCGAGTGAACTGAAGGCCGAGGGATTTCTGCTGATGCCGGCCGGGCGCAGCGGCCCGGCCTTTATCGCCACCCCGAATTTCTACGTGCTGAAGGAATACAACACCAGCGACCTCTATGCGCTGTTCATTGGGCATGGCGCCGATCGCATCGCCCATGGCGATCAGAATTTTGCCGGTAGCTGGGGCGCGGTCGGCGGGCTCCACCGTTCGGACATAGCCGCTCTGCAACGCGCGCTGGAAGCCAAGGGCTATGACGTCGGCAGCGCCGATGGCCTGCCCGGCTTCAAGACCCGCCGTTCGATCGGCATTTGGCAAGCCAAGAACGGCCGCGCCGCCACCTGCTTCCCTGACACCAGCCTGGTCGCGGCGCTGAGATAGCCGCGACATTCGCCAGATTATCCTCGATCGGCAGCCTCGATTGGCTGGCCGATGCGTCGACATCCCACCGGCCTTTCTGGCCCATTGAGCCATCGTATAAATGCTCGTTGCCCGCCACGAGGCTGCCGGATATGGTGTTGACCAACTGGACAAAAACCGCAACGGTAAGAGATCACTGGGGCCTTCTCCAGGCCCGAAAAGAATTGCACAACTCTGAGCCGGGAACTCAGGTCAACAAACAACAAAACAGGGAACAATCACGATGATGATGGAAAAGTTTGCTCTACGCTCTCGCTTCCTGCTGGCGGGTGCAGCCATGTCCGCGCTGCTTCTGGCCGGCGCGCCCGCCGGTGCGGTCACGCCCGCCGACACGCTGGTCGAAGGTTTCGCGATCGACGACATCATCTCCATGGATCCGGGCGAGGCGTTCGAGCTGTCGACCGCCGAGGTCACCGGCAACACGTATGATCTGCTTGTCCGTCTCGACCTCAGCGACACCTCCAAGGTCAAGGGAGACCTTGCCGAAAGCTGGACCGTCTCCGATGACGGCCTGACCTACACATTCAAGCTCAAGCCCGGCCTGAAATTCGCTTCCGGCAATCCGATCACCGCGGCCGACGTCGCCTGGTCGTTCGAACGCGCCGTCAAGCTCGACAAGAGCCCGGCCTTCATCATCGGCCAATTCGGCATCAGCGGCGACAACGTCGCCGAGAAGGCCAAGGCGGTCGACGAGACCACCTTCCAGTTCACCGTCGACAAGGCCTATGCGCCGAGCTTCGTGCTGAACTGCCTGTCGGCAACGGTTGCATCGGTGGTCGACGCCAAGCTGGTCAAGGAACATGTCGCTGCGGTGACGCCGAGCGCCGACTACAAATGGGACAATGATTTCGGCAATGCCTGGCTGAAGACCGGCTATGCCGGCTCCGGCGTCTTCAAGCTGCGCGAATGGCGGGCCAATGAGGTGGTCGTTCTCGAGCGCAACGATAATTACTACGGCGAGAAGGCCAAGCTTGCCCGCGTCATCTACCGCAACATGAAGGAAAGCTCGGGCCAGCGCCTGGCGCTCGAGGCCGGCGACATCGACGTTGCCCGCAATCTCGAGCCGAACGACCTCGACGCCATCGCCAAGAACGCCGATCTCATCTCGACCAGCGCGCCGAAGGGCACGGTCTATTACATCAGCCTCAACCAGAAGAATGCCAACCTCGCCAAGCCCGAGGTCCGCCAAGCCTTCAAATACCTGGTCGACTACGATGCGCTGAGCTCGACGATCCTCAAGGGCATCGGCGAAATCCACCAGACCTTCCTGCCGAAGGGTGTGCTCGGCGAATTGGATGAGAATCCGTTCAAGTTCGATGTCGCCAAGGCCAAGGAATTGCTGGCCAAGGCCGGTCTGCCCGACGGCTTCAGCGTAACCATGGACGTACGCACCGGTCAGCCGACGACCGGCATGGCGGAATCGATCCAGCAGACGCTCGGACAGGCCGGCATCAAGCTCGAGATCATCCCGGGCGACGGCAAGCAGACGCTGACCAAGTACCGCGCCCGCAACCACGACATCTATATCGGCCAGTGGGGCCAGGATTATTTCGACCCGAATTCCAACGCCCAGACCTTTGCCTCGAATCCGGACAACTCGGATGCGGGTAAGTCCAAGACGCTGGCCTGGCGCAACGCCTGGGACATTCCGGACCTGACCAAGGAGACGGAAGCAGCGCTGCTCGAGAAGGACGCCGGCAAGCGCGCTGACATGTACAAGGATCTCGAGAAGAAGATCCTGGACACCAGCCCCTTCGTCGTCATCCACCAGCAGCTGGAAGTGGCCGGCCTGCGCAAGAACCTCAAGGGCTTTGCCCTCGGCCCGAGCTTCGACAGCAATTTCGTCGGGCCGGTGTCCAAGGAATAGTGCTCGCGGACACGCCGCATGAGCACGGTTGAAAAGGAAGTGGCGGCGGGGCGCGGCAGCGCCCGTGCCTTCGCTATTGCATCATCGCTTGGCCGTTTCCTGGTCATCGCGATCACGACCTATCTTGGTCTGCTCGCGGTCACCTTCTTCATCGGTCGCGTCATCCCGATCGACCCGGTGCTGGCGGTGCTCGGCGACCGGGCGCCGGCCAATGTCGTCGAGCGCACGCGCCGCGAAATAGGCCTCGATTTGCCGCTGGTCGAGCAGTTCTACATCTATGTGAAAAATGCCCTGAACGGCAATTTCGGTGTCTCTGTGCTGACCACCAATCCTGTCATGACCGACATTCGCCGGGCGCTTCCGGCCACGACGGAACTGGCGACGCTGGGGACGCTGATCGGCGCGCTGTTCGGCGTACCGCTTGGCGTGCTGGCCGCGGTCAGGCGCGGCAGTTTCATCGATCAGATCGTGCGTATCATCGGCCTGATCGGCTATTCCGTGCCGATCTTCTGGCTGGGACTGCTGGCGCTGGTGCTGTTTTACGCCAAGCTGCAATGGGTTGCCTTCCCCGCGCGGCTCGACATCGTCTACGAATACACCTTTACGCCGATCACTGGCTTCTATCTCCTCGACTCTGCGATGCAGGGGCAGTGGGACGTTTTTTACGACGCCTTCCGCCACATCATCCTGCCGGCCTCGCTGCTCGGCTATTTCTCGCTCGCCTATATCAGCCGCATGACGCGCTCGTTCATGCTCAACGAATTGTCGCAGGAATATATCGTCGCGGCGCGCGCCAAGGGCCTGTCGGAAACCCGCATCATCTGGGGCCACGCGCTGCGCAATGCGGCGGTGCCGATGGTGACGGTGATCGCGCTCTCCTATGCCGGGCTGCTCGAAGGTTCGGTGCTGACCGAGACCGTCTTCTCATGGCCGGGCATCGGCCTCTACATCACCAACTCGCTGCAGAACGCCGACATGAATGCGGTGCTCGGCGGCACCATCGTGATCGGTTCGGTCTTCATCGCCATCAACCTTCTGTCCGACCTTCTGTATCGGGTCCTCGATCCGAGGACGAAGGTTCAATGAGCAGAGGTATTCCACTTTCGGGCCTAGAGCAGTTCACCGTTTCACGGAAACGGCTACCCGCTCTAACTCCTTGTTTTTACGCAATTCCGGACGGAAAACCGTTTCACACTTTTCCTGGAATTGCTCCAGCTGCGGCCAATCACCCCCACTCCGGCCCTTCGGGCCACCTCTCCCCCTTGTTTGGACCGGAGACATCGCGAACAGGTGTGCGAGGACATCGCGAACAGTTTTGTCACTTATCGTCTGCAGAGGTTGAGGTCGACTGTTTCTATTTTCTGAT
>NZ_JAMYVQ010000067.1:0-2500 GCF_040324155.1 Mesorhizobium sp. M0011
GCGGGCTCTTTTGTATTTGGTTGCGGGGACAGGATTTGAACCTGTGACCTTCAGGTTATGAGCCTGACGAGCTACCGGGCTGCTCCACCCCGCGTCAACCCTAAGCAAGCGTTTGCTTGCATTCCCTAAGCAAGCGTTTGCTTGCGTTCCTAAGCAAGCGTTTGCTTGCGTTTTTGTGTAAGCCGAGGCCTACAGATAGGTATATGGCTGACCAAATGAAAGGGCCGCTTACGCGGCCCGTGATCCCTTGGCGGGCCATTTCATAAAGAGAAGATTTCTCTGCATCCGATTGGATGTGAGTTCAACGTGCGTTTGGCAGACCTGGCAGCGACCTACTCTCCCGCGTCTTGAGACGAAGTACCATCAGCGCTGGAGCGTTTCACGGCCGAGTTCGGAATGGGATCGGGTGCAGCCGCTCCGCCATAACCACCAGGTCGGCAAAACGCACGTTGTTCGAGAAGCTTTTTTGAGCGAATAGCCAATAGTGAGTAGCGAATAGGGACCCTATTTGCTGCTTTCTCTGAGCTGTTCGCTGGTCTTTTTTGTGCCTTTACAGTTCTTTTGGTCCTGGCGCCTTTCGAAGCGAAGCTTCGCAAGGTCGACCGACCGTCGGCGCTGATGCGCCGCACCCACGTAGCGCCGCCCGCAGGGCGGAACAAGCGTGAGTGAGAACATCTGACTTTGTCAGATGAGCATAAGGAATGAGAACGATCAAGCCGATCGAACTATTAGTACCGGTAAGCTTCAAGCGTTGCCGCTCTTCCACACCCGGCCTATCAACGTGGTCGTCTTCCACGGTTCTCAGGGAATACTCGTTTTAAGGTGGGTTTCCCGCTTAGATGCCTTCAGCGGTTATCCCGTCCGGATATAGCTACCCTGCTATGCGGCTGGCGCCACAACAGGTCCACCAGAGATCCGTCCATCCCGGTCCTCTCGTACTAGGGACAGATCCTTTCAATATTCCTACACCCACGGCAGATAGGGACCGAACTGTCTCACGACGTTCTGAACCCAACTCACGTACCGCTTTAAATGGCGAACAGCCATACCCTTGGGACCTGCTCCAGCCCCAGGATGCGATGAGTCGACATCGAGGTGCCAAACAACCCCGTCGATATGGACTCTTGGGGGTCATCAGCCTGTTATCCCCGGCGTACCTTTTATCCGTTGAGCGATGGCCCTTCCACGCGGGACCACCGGATCACTATGACCGACTTTCGTCTCTGCTCGACTTGTCAGTCTCGCAGTCAGGCAGGCTTATGCCATTGCACTCAGCGAACGATTTCCGACCGTTCTGAGCCCACCATCGCGCGCCTCCGTTACTCTTTAGGAGGCGACCGCCCCAGTCAAACTACCCACCATACATTGTCCCGGACCCGGATAACGGGCCGCGGTTAGACATCCATAGTAATAAGGGTGGTATTTCAAGGGTGGCTCCACCTGAGCTGGCGCCCAGGTTTCAAAGCCTACCACCTATCCTACACATGCCACTACGAATGCCAATGTAAAGCTATAGTAAAGGTGCACGGGGTCTTTCCGTCTAACCGCAGGAACCCCGCATCTTCACGGGGAATTCAATTTCACTGAGTCTATGCTGGAGACAGCGGGGAAGTCGTTACGCCATTCGTGCAGGTCGGAACTTACCCGACAAGGAATTTCGCTACCTTAGGACCGTTATAGTTACGGCCGCCGTTTACTGGGGCTTCGATTCAGAGCTTGCACCCCTCCTCTTAACCTTCCAGCACCGGGCAGGCGTCAGACCCTATACGTCGTCTTGCGACTTCGCAGAGCCCTGTGTTTTTGATAAACAGTCGCTACCCCCTGGTCTGTGCCACCCTCCTCTACTTGCGTAGAAAAGGGTCACGCTTCTTCCGAAGTTACGCGTGCAATTTGCCGAGTTCCTTCAGCATAGTTCTCTCAAGCGCCTTGGTATACTCTACCAGACCACCAGTGTCGGTTTCGGGTACGGTTTATAAGGAGGAGCTATTTCCTGGAACCACGCAGCAGCCCGTTCAATCCGATAAGATTGGACTACCTCAATGATCCGTCACTACCTCCAAGCCCACGAATATTAACGTGGTTCCCATCGACTACGCGTTTCCGCCTCGTCTTAGGGGCCGGCTAACCCTGCTCAGATTAGCTTTAAGCAGGAACCCTTGGTCTTTCGGCGGGGGAGTCTCTCACTCCCCTTACGTTACTCATGTCAGCATTCGCACTTCTGATACCTCCACCACCCCTCACGGGTATGGCTTCATCAGCTTACAGAACGCTCCGCTACCGCTTGGCCCTTGCGGACCAAACCCTAAGCTTCGGTGTATGGCTTTAGCCCCGTTACATTTTCGGCGCAAAGACCCTTATTTAGACCAGTGAGCTGTTACGCTTTCTTTAAATGATGGCTGCTTCTAAGCCAACATCCTGGTTGTTTTGGGATCCTCACATCCTTTCCCACTTAGCCATAACTTGGGGACCTTAGCTGTAGGTCAGGGTTGTTTCCCTTTTC
>NZ_JAMYVQ010000068.1:0-5071 GCF_040324155.1 Mesorhizobium sp. M0011
CGCACTCGCCAGAAAACTCCTGGTCATCCTCAATGCAAAAGCACGCGATGCGCGCAACGAGTTCGTAATTGCAACTTGACACCCCAGATAGTCGCTCTCCCCCACCTTGTGGGGGCGAGGAACCCTCTCACTCCCCCGCCTTCACCGTCCGCCGCCCCCGCACCGCCCGCTTCGGCTTCTTCGCACCGGCCAGTTCGTGCATCGCATCCAGCTGCATCTGCTGCATTTCGGCCAGCCGTGTCCATTGGCGCGAGATGAGGTAGTCTAGCTTTTCGTGCAGATGGCGCACTTCCAGCTCGGCCTTGAGGTTGACGCGGTAGTCGTTGAAGGAGCGCAGGCGGTCCTTCGACTCTTGCCGCCTCTGGCTCATCATGATGATCGGCGCCTGGATGGCGGCGATGCAGGAGAGCAGCAGGTTGAGCAGGATGAAGGGATAGGGATCGAAGGCGCTGCTCATGCCCGCGATCAGATTGATGCCGATCCACACCAGCAGCACGCTGCCGAACGAGATCAGGAACCACCAGCTGCCGCCGAAGGCCGCCATGTTGTCGGAGACGCGGTCCGCGAAGGTCCGGTGCTCCTCGAATTCTTCTTCCGAGTTTTCGGAAATCGTGTCCTGCCTGGCGATCGATTCGACCACCTGACGGTCGAGCTCGGAGAATTCGCCATGCTCCTGCTGCAGCAGCTCCTCCATGTAGCGCATGCGGTAGCGGCCGAGTTCGGCGCGGCTGATGCGGGCGCCGGCCGGCAGGTCGGGATGGTCCGACCGGATGCGGTCGGCGAGGCTCGGGCGCAGCGTGTCGATGCGCACCAGATCGCGCTTGCGGAATTTCCGACCCGATATCGCCGACGGTTTTTTCTTCGGTTTGCCGCGTTGGGCGCCTGGGCCTGCGGGTTCGGAGTCCGGCACTTCGGGCGTCTCGAAGTGCTCGTCCGACACCGGATCGGCCTCCAGCTCACCAAGGATCGGCGCCTCGAAATATTCGCCGCCGCTGTCGTGCTGGTTGTCGGCCGGTTGCTCGGGCGTTTTGGGGACGGTGCTCATGGTGCGGGCTCCTGGTGGTGCTGCGGGGGACGATAAGCAGAGGTGGCGGCGCATAGCCAGCGCGGGACACGGATTTCGCGGGCCGGACAAGTGGTTTTGATCGGAGAGGCGATGTGGCTCGATGCGCCGGCAGGCGCCCTTCGCAGGTTCAGGGTGGTGACGTTCGAGGTTTGCCGAAGCCTCCTCGATTTCGTCATCCACGGGCGGAGCGGGAGCGAAGCGGACGCGCAGACCCGAGGATCCATGCCGGGACGTTCGTGGAGGGTGCAGCGGAGCAGAATTCAGCACCGCTGCGGAGCTTTGAGGTCGCGGCATGGATCCTAGGGTCTGCGCCGCGTCGCTTCGCTCCTTGCTTCGCCCTAGGATGACGAAGCGATGGGGCTGTTTCCGCTAATCGCCAACCCTCGACATGGTCGTTGCGCTTGCCCGGCTCCTTGGACGCCGCATCGTCTTCTGGGGTCCTGGCAGTCTTCGACCAGCAGCAAAAAACCCGCCTTGCGGGCGGGTCACGTTTCCAGTGGATCAATTGGCGCGACTCAGCACCATACCCAAAACAGTAGCGTAGCTGCCCTCACCGAGTCAAGAAAAAATTCCTATCCGTCACCGCGCGCCTGGACGCGAACCGCGCCGCGGCCACTACTGTTCCGCGAACATCAGCCTCGTCTTGGTGCCATCCACCGTTGGCGACAAACTGCGCTGGATCAGCGCTTCGACATGGTCGTTGCGCTGGCGGGCTGAGTCGGCGCCCATCACCACGACGATCAGGCTGCGGCCGTCGGCATTGTAGGAGGTGACGATGTTGAAGCCCGACGCCCTGATGTAGCCGGTCTTGATGCCGTCGACGCCGCGCACGCGGCCGAGCATGTCGTTGTGGCCGCGCACCAGCCTGCCGCGGAACATGAAGTCGCTTTCGGAGAAATAGTGGAACTGCTGGGGAAAGCGCTGACGCAGCGCCATGCCGAGCACCGCCATGTCGCGCGCCGTCGTCATCTGGCCATCATCGGGCAGGCCCGACGCATTGCGGAAGCTGGTGCTGGTCATGCCGAGCTGGCGGGCTTTGGATGTCATCATGGCGGCGAACTGATCTTCCGAGCCGCCGAGATATTCGCCGACCGCCACCGCCACGTCGTTGGCCGATTTGACGACGATGGCGCGGATCGCCGAATCGACGTCGATGCTTTCGCCGCGCCGGAAGCGCAGCTTGGTCGGCGGCTGCGAGGCGGCGTGGTCCGACACCGGGATCTGCGTCTGCTTGCTGACGCGGCCGGACTCCAGCGCCTCGAACAGAAGATACAGCGTCATCATCTTGGTCAGCGAGGCCGGGTAGCGCTGCGCCGTCGAGCTGACCTCGAACAGCTGCTTGCCGGTCCTGGCGTCAACGACGATGGCCGCATATTTCTGCGCCGGCGCCGGCACGGCCAGCACGCTGTCGGGTGGCGTCGTGGTCGAGCAGCCGGCAAGCAGCACCAGCAGGACGAGTGCCGCGAAAACTCTCTGGATGAGCGGAAGGGGGCTGGACAAGGGCAGGACTGTTCTGGGGTCGGCTGTTGCTGAGATGAGACGAAGCTAACGTAACGCAAGTGATGCGTCCATTTGGTTAATGCCGGTTAGCCCCAGGATTGTCGAGGGCATCGGGCTCAGTTCCTCGCCTCTGCACAGCGCAGGGCAATCGCATACGGATTTTTGCGAAGATGGACCCCCACCCTAACCCTCCCCACAAGGGGGAGGGGATGCTGCCGCGCGCTCTTATTCGTCTTGGACGTCGAGATATCGACAGTTGCCGAGATCAGCGCCTACAGAAGTCTCCCTCCCCCTTGTGGGGAGGGGTTAGGGGTGGGGTATTCGTAGAGCGAAAGCTTCCGCTTCCCATATGCGATTGCTCCGCCTCCGGCAGGGGCGAGGAACCCAAGCCTGCGAAGCCGCCCCGAAAACGCCGGTTTTCCCGTGTCTTTCCTTGCCAGGGCCGCGTTTCCCGTGGGAAGGGGCGTGGTATCCGAGGGCTTGGGGGCTTGGCATGACGAATATCGGGGCCGGGGGCGCTGCGCCCTCGCTTATCAGGGCATCACTCAGCCGCACCGGTAAATGGGCCGGCAGCGTCGCCTTTATCGGGGGTGCGGCCTCCGACATCCTCAATCCGCTGGCGCCGTTCGCCGCCTATATCGCGCTGGTCGCCGCTATCGCCGCAATCATCATCGCCATCGCCATCGTGCTCAGGCTGGTGCTGGCGGCCAGAGCGCTGCCGGCCTTGATCTTCGCCACAACAGCAGCGGCCGTTGCCGGCGGCGTCTACGGCCTGCAGCAGCAGACCAACGCCCAGAACGGGGTGATCGCCAGCCTGGTGCCGGCCATTGCCGGGCTGCAGCAGTCGATGGGGATCGTTACCGAAAAAGTGGCCAGGATCGAGCAGACCGTCACGCAAACGCAGAAGACGGTCGAACAGGTCAAGCAGACGACCGACACGGTGGAGAAGAAGGCCGATGAGATCGCTAACGCCCAGCAGCAGCAGACGCAGCAGACGGCGGAAGTGCAAAAGACCACCGAAGAGGTGAAGAAACAGACCGAGACGCTGGCCGCCGGCCAGGCGCAGCAGCAGGCCCAGACCGAGAAGCTGCAAGCGACGACGACGCAGATCGCCGCCTCGATCGACACCATCGCCAAGGGGTTTGCCGCGCTTGCCGCACAGGGCGGGGCGATCGCCGAGCCGAAGCGGCCGGACGAGTTCTACCACAATGCCCGCGTCTACGAGCTGTCCGGCGACATGCTCAATGCGCGGCGTTCCTATCTTGCCTTTGCCGGCTTCGATGTCGACGCCATCGATCCCTACACGCGCTTTGCCACGCTGCTTCGGGTGCAGGACGGCAAGGCCGGCGCGCGCGAAGTGTTCGGCGCGCTTGCCGACAAGGGCAAGGCGCTATCGATCAAGCTGGTGCATATCCAGCAGTTCGACGACGCCCAGCGGCTCGACAAACTCAACGCCTTCATCGCCGCCAACGCGGATTTCGCGCCGGCCTATTTCCTTTTGGCGCAGGAGTTTTCGGAAGACCGGCTCGGCGCCCAGACGCTGGCCGACAAGCGCAACGAGGCCAAGGCGCTGACCAAGTTCACGTCCTACGAGAAGGATGGCGGGCTGCTCAAATATTTCGTCGACCAGACGCAGTTGGCCGACTGGCTGGACCGCAGCCGCAGCCGGCTGGCAGCGCTCGGCGACGTGCTCGATCCCGCCCGCTTCGTGCCTTCGCTGACGCCGATGCGCTCCAACCAGGGCTGGTCGATGACCATCTCGCTGCCGGAGCCGGCGACCGCCATCTCATGGCGCATGGGCGACAGCGGTCCGTTCACCGACACCGGTTTCCTGGCCATGAACGACCAGACCACCGGCAAGCCGATGGCCAATCCGAGCTTCGAGATGCCCGACAGCACCGTGGCCGGGATCATCGCGATCAAATATCTCGACATCAGGGGCCGCGAGACCGGCCCGTTCGACATCCGCTTCGACCCGGAGGCGGCACTCCAGCAGGGCAACAAGCAGATCCTCGACCAGTTCTGGACCTCGTGGATCGCCTTCGATGCCAGCGGCAATCACGGGCTGGTCTATTTCACCCAGATGCTGTCCTACCGCTGCGCCATCAAACAGGTGCACTACAGCCTGAACGGCGCGGCGCTCGACAAGGAGATCAAGATGCCGCGTTGCGACAAGAAGGACCCTTACGCCATCCCCTACGACTACCAGCCCTATTTCAAGGTCGCCGACAGCGTGAAATCGATGTCGGTGCAGGTCACCTACACCGACGGCACCAAGTCGCCGGTGCGGGAATACAAGCGGCAGTAGCTGCGCTCACCCTCCCCCTTGTGGGCAGGGGAATCGCACGTGGAATTCTTGAGATGTCTGCCCGGCACGGACCCCCACCCCTAACCCCTCCCCACAAGGGCCTGTTGCAAAATTGTGTGGATGTGATTCCCTGTTTTTGAAACAGGGATCTTGCGATGACGACGAAGCCGAGCGGTCAGTTCAGTTTTGTGGAGGCT
>NZ_JAMYVQ010000069.1:0-4917 GCF_040324155.1 Mesorhizobium sp. M0011
GGCGCCACATCGGCCACCTCGTCGAAACCATCGAGGCAGCCGAATGCAAGAACTACTTCGAAAACGCAGGCTACGCTTCCGTCAAAATATGAAACGCTCTAGGCGCTTTTCCCGAAAACCGTTTACACTTCCTTGGAATTGCTCTGGACGGCCCAATTGCTCAGGGGATTGTATACACCGCTATTTCCCGCTCGATGCCGCGCAGCGAGACTTCGTGAAGCACGGGCGTCAGAGCGTTCCTGCGCAACAGATCGGCGGTGAGATTGTCGTCGACCACTGCACGGGTGGCGAAGATAGCCTGTGCGTTGGCCAGGTTCTGGACCCGTGAAGCAATGTTGACCGTCTGGCCGAAATAGTCCTGTCGCTCGTTCATGGACACGGCGATGCAGGGGCCGGCATGGACACCGATCTTGAGCAGCAGATCCTCGCGCCCGCTTCTGTCATTGAGCGCACGCATGGCATCACGCATCCTGAGGGCCGCAGCCATCGCGCGATCAGGCGTCGCGAATGTCGCCATCACCGCATCACCGATGGTCTTCACCACCGCGCCTGCCTCCGCCGCGACGATCTCGTGCAGAACCTGGAAATGCACGTGCACGAGATCGAAGGCTGAAAGGTCGCCCACCCGCTCGTAAAGCGCGGTCGATCCGCGCAGGTCGGTGAACAGGAAGGTGAGGCTGGTGATCTTCAGGCGCTGGTTGATGTCGAGCGTATCCGTACGATAGAGGTCGCGGAACGTCTGGTTGGTGAGCAGGCGCTTGGCGGTCAGAAAAGGCCGGCGTTTGCCCAGGAGATTATGCAATGCCTCGCCGGCGATGAAGACTGCCGGCAGCACGCGGGTGTCGGTCCTGTTTTCCAGCGAAATACGCAGCGGACCGGGTAGCATTTCCAGTGTCTGGTTCTGGACATGGTCGCGGTCGAAAGCCAAAGACAGGCTTCGCCGCTCTTTTGTTGGTTTGCCCTTCGCGTCGATGAACTGCGCTGAATGGGTGACCGGCTCGAAGACGATGATGAATTCGGGCGGAAGCTGTATAAGCAGGACGGCCTTTTCACCCGGCGCCAGCTCGATATCCTCCAGCGAGAACGCTCCTATGTTTTTCGCCAGATCCTCTTCCGGCAGATCGACGCCGGATCCCCAGTAAATCTGGCGAAAATATTCCACCAACGGCAGTTCGTGTGGATTGTGGGCGGCAATCCTGCGCACGCGAGGACTGACGGTGAATGTCACCTCGACCATCTCATCAAGGGTCGGCGAATAGCCTTCGGAGCATAGCGCGCAGGTGTATTCGTCCTTCTGCAGGGTTTTCAGCGTAGCGTTGGTGTCGAGCACGCCGCCACAGCCGGGGCACAGAACATTCCATGAAATGTCGAAGATGCCCACCCGCGCCGCATGGAGGAAGGCGCTTATGGCGCGTTCCTCGTCGAGGCCATGCTTGCTGGCGAAAGCCGGCACATTGATGCGGCAAAGTTCATAATCCTTGCCTTCCGCGATGGTCCGCCGGATCGCGTCGATTGCCTGGAGATCGACATCGGTTGATTGCCGCAAAAGCGAGAACAGATCCTGAATTTCGGTCATCGTGCAGGCTCCGGAAAATGCGCCCCCTAGGTGGTTCACCGGAACCGGTCTTTGTTCCGAGCGCTCCATCTTACTTCGAAACGGATCGTACGGCCATTCGAATGGCAAAGCCCGCGCGACGGTTCAATTTCCGTCGGGATTTTCACCGATCGCAAGCGGCACTATGGTGAGTCCATGGCGTATTCATCTTTGGGACTTTCTCCCGCGCCGACACCCGGCAACCCGCCATTTCCCGCGGCCCTGCGGCTTTTCTCGGCGGGGGTCATCATCGTCCTGATCGTCGGCGCCGGCCTGTTTTTCGCGCCTGCGCTGGTCAAGCCGCGCTGGCCCTGGGCCGTCACGCCGTTCAATGCCCGCTTCCTCGGCGGCTTCTACACCGCCGAAATGGTCGTGATGGCGGCGCTGCTGGTCTGGAACCGCTGGTCGCCAGGCAGGCTCGTGCTTGTCATGGCCTTCATCTTCACCGTCATCGTGTCGGCGGCTTCGTTCTTCAGTCTCGGCTATTTCAACTTCGAGCGCAAAGCGCCCTGGCTCTGGTTCTTGGTCTATCTTGCTTCGGTCGCGGTATCCGGATCGTTCCTTTGGCGGGCCAGGGGCCGTCCTTCCGCAAAGGGCGTGACCTTAAACTCTGCATGGCGCGGCTACATGTCGATGGAAATGGTGATCATCGGGCTCTATGGCGTCGGTCTGTTGCTGTTTCCCCTGACATTCGGCGGCTTCTGGCCGTGGCCGATCGACGCCTTCCACGCTCAGGTCTACAGCGCCATCTTCCTCGCCGGAGCGGGCGGCACATATCTCGTCAGGAAAAGCGCGCCGCGCGAAGAGCTGCTGGTGCTCGGTCTGGCGCAGTTTCTGGTCGGCTTGTTTGCCATCCTTGGCCTTGTCATCACCGAGGCCGCAGTGCACCGGATCGACTGGACGGCGACGGGAACATTGTGCTGGCTCGCCCTTTTCGGCTGGATCGGAATCAGCGGCATCTTCAAACTCTACGCCGTCTCCTGGTACTTCAGCGCGCAATCGGCATCATAGGATGATGAGATGGCTGGATTTTCAGATGATGTCCGGTGCATCGTGCCGGGCCCATTGCCTTTGCCGGGAAAGCCATGACCAGCACGACCTCGCCATTCCCAAAGAAAATCCAGCCGCAACTCCGGGCCATTCGGCCAAGCGATGCGGAGGCGCTTTGCGCCATCTTCAACATGCCGGGCTTCCGCTGGGGCACGCTCAGGATGCCATTCGAGATGGTGGAGCAGGTAGAACGGCGTATCGCCAAGTCCGGCCAGGAAACCACCTGGATCGTTGCCGAGCTGGACGGCAAGGTCGTCGGCCATGGCAGCCTGGTCGTGCAGGGTTCGCCGCGCCGTTCGCACATCGGCGAGATCAATATCGGCCTTGACGATGGCTTTGTCGGCAAGGGTATCGGCTCTGCCATACTTGGCGCGCTGCTTGACGTGGCCGACAACTGGCGCGCCCTGAAGCGAGTCGAATTGACCGTCTATGCCGACAATGAACCGGCCATCCGCCTCTACACAAGCCACGGCTTCGAGGTCGAAGGCCGGCATGTGAAGGCCGGCTTTACCGAAGGGCGGTATCACGACCTTCTGAGCATGGCCCGGCTGCGGTTCTGATGACCACGAACTTTGATCCGACCCTTAAGGCTCCGGTGGATGTTCTGGCAGTGCTATCACTGCTCTGCCCGGAAGTCGTGCGTGACATCGAGCAGAACTGGAATGCACCGGTTTCCGAATACGCCCGCCATCTGTGGCGGCCGGTGGCAAGGCCTGCATCGAGTCCGGCGATCGCTGCCCGTTCGATCCTGCTTGATATACTGCATCAGCGCCTTGATTTGATCATGCAGCCTGAAGAGGTCGGCAAGGCCCTTGAAGAATTCGACCACAGACCGGTGATTCAGTCCGGCCTCCACTGCCTGCTTCTGATGGACCGGATCACCTTCGATGCCCTCCTGTTTGCCTGGCTCGGCGCGGTCGAAAACGGGCTGTCGGCCTTCGTCGGCTTCATGGGAACGACGATGACCATGGAGACAATTGGCCGGGAGGGGCCGGGATGGCTCGATGTCGGCGACGACAAGGTCAACTTGTTTGGCATGGGGCGCCACAAACTATGCCGCAAAAGCGCCTGCGCGGCCGGCCCGGTCACCCTCAACAAGCGGGCGCTCGAAGCGGTGGGCGACGAAACGGATGCCAGCCGCTGGCTGGGCACACTGCTCGCCAGCCAGGACAAGGTGTTTGGAACCGCCGCCGATGCACTGACAGAACTCAACGAGGATCTGGTCGCCGATTGGGATCGTTCCGGCATGGCTCGGCCGGTGTTCATCGATGACCGGCTCGCGGCTTCCGTCGTGGCGCGGCATCTGGACCATGACAGCAGCCTTCTTTCCAAGCTGCTCCTTGAGCCCGCAAGGCGTCAGCGTCTCGAACGTACCCTGCAAGAGACCGAATCGAGCCCATTTGGCAGATTCCTGCCCAATGCCACGGCCTATTTCTGGGGCATTCGCGAGGAGCGCGTGCGCAAGCTCGTCATCGAGAACGGGCACCTGATCGAGCCTGAAAGGCCGAATGGTCTTTCCATCCCGTTCGAGCGGGCGCATCTCAAGCAGGCGCTGCTGGACGGCGTGCTGCTGCCGAACTTGTTCCTGACGTTCCTCGTTCTTGCCATATTGCCGCGCGTGCGGGTCGTGGGCGGCCTGAGGCAGATCGGTTATGTAGCGCTTTTCCATTCGATCCTGCTGGCCGCGCTGGATGAAACCGCGCCGGAAGAGCGCGGTCTGGCTGCCGAGTTGCAGGTTCGGGAAAATGCCTGGGGCACCCGGGTCATCGATGAAAAAATGTCGGTCCGCGAACAGGTTGCCGGCCTGCCGGCAGGGAGGCTGTTTCCTGACCTGCTCGGGCACTACCGTTCGCACACCTTTGCCGAGACGACCGACGACCTGAAACTGGTTCGTGAAAACGCCCGATGGCGCAAGATAGGCCGAGCCTTTGGCGTCTGATCCGGGCCGCATGCCCTCATTTGTCATTGCACTATTCCGGCCTTGCGGAGCCCGTCGACCGTGAGTTCGATATCGGCAGGGTTCTTGTAAGGCAAGACTTTGCGACGGTATTCCAGCGAATAGTCAGGATTGACGCGAGCAGTTCCTGCCATGCCGCCACGCGTGGGGAAAACGGCCCAGATGGCCGTAACTGTCGTTGCGAGCCAGCCCCAAGTCGCCCAATGAGGGTCACTAGAGCGGTTCACGGCTTGATGGAATCGAAGGGGATTCCCGATTTGTCTGTTTTGTGATTCAAGATGCTGGCTGGAGTGGAGGCCAGCATCTGATGACCCGA
>NZ_JAMYVQ010000070.1:0-4461 GCF_040324155.1 Mesorhizobium sp. M0011
TAAGTGACAAAACTGTTCGCGATGTCCTCGCACACCTGTTCGCGATGTCTCCGGTCCAAACACCCCCTTGCGGGGGAGATGCCCGGCAGGGCAGAGGGGGGTGTTCAAGCGCCAACCTTCCCACCCACCAACTTTCGCCGCATCGACCACAACCACAATTTCGGGCAAGCTCGCACCCGACAGCGCCGCATGGGGAGATGCGGCGCCGCCAGGGAGGACTGCCATGACCAACACACCGGCGCTGCCGCGCTATGTCGATGCCATTGCACGCTTTCGCATCGACGATGAGATCGCAAGACTTCGCGGCGATCCCGCGACGGGCATCAACGCCTGCATCGAATGCTGCGATCGCCATACCGGCCAGAACCGGCTGGCGCTGCGCGCCATCTCCGTCGGTGGCGAGCTGCGGGAGTTCAGCTTCGACGACCTCAAGGAGATGTCGGCTCGTGTCGGCAACATCCTCAAAAACGCCGGCGTCGGCCCCGGCGACATCGTCGCCGGCATGCTGCCGCGCATTCCCGAACTGGTGGCGCTCATCCTCGGCACCTGGCGTATCGGCGCGGTCTACCAGCCGCTGTTCACCGCCTTCGGCCCCAAGGCCATCGACCACCGGCTGAAGACCAGCGGCGCGAAGCTCGTCGTCACCAACATGGCCAATCGCGGCAAACTCGACGAGGTGGAGGATTGCCCTCGGGTTGCAACCATCCTTGCCCCAGGCGAAGCCCTGCCGGCCGGCGACATCGATTTCCGCGCCGACTTCGCCGCCGCCTGGCCTGACTGCCAGCCGGTGATGCGCAAGGGCGACGATTTGTTCATGATGATGTCGACCTCGGGCACGACAGGTTTCCCCAAGGGCGTTCCGGTGCCGCTCAGCGCGCTGCTGGCCTTCGGCGCCTATATGCGCGATGCCATCGGGCTGCGGCCCGCCGACGTCTTCTGGAACATCGCCGATCCCGGCTGGGCCTACGGCCTCTATTACGCCATAACAGGCCCGCTGCTGCTTGGCATCGCCACGACCTTCAACGAGGGCGCCTTCACCGCCAGGAGCACCTACGACATCATCGAGCGCCTCGGCGTCACCAGCCTTGCCGGCTCGCCCACCGCCTTCCGCCTGCTGCTGGCCGAAGGCGCGGAGGCCGCCGCCCGCGTCAAGGGCCGCCTGCGTGTGGTGAGCAGCGCCGGCGAGCCGCTCAACCCGGAGGTGATCCGCTGGTTCGACGCTCATCTCGCCGCCCCCATCCACGACCATTACGGCCAGACCGAGAACGGCATGATGGTCAACAACCATCATGGCCTGTCGCACCCGGTGCGCCACGGCTCGGCCGGCTTCGCCATGCCGGGCTACCGCATCGTCGTGCTCGACGAGGCCAGCCACGAACTTGGCCCCAACCAGCCCGGCATTCTCGCCATCGACATCGCCAATTCGCCGCTGCGCTGGTTCGGCGGCTATCATCAGGCCGAAACCCCTGCCATAGCGGGTGGCTATTACCGCACCGGCGACACGGTCGAGTTCGAGCCCGACGGTTCGATCTCCTTCATCGGCCGCGCCGACGACGTCATCACCTCGGCCGGCTACCGCATCGGCCCGTTCGACGTCGAAAGCGCGCTGCTCGAGCATCCGGCGGTCAACGAGGCAGCGGTCGTCGGCGTGCCCGATCCGCAGCGCACCGAAATCGTCAAGGCCTTCGTCGTTCTGGCGCCCGCCTTTCGAGGCAGCGAGGCGCTGGCCGAGGAACTGGCGCAGCATGTCCGCAAGCGCCTCTCGGCCCACGCCTATCCGCGCGAAGTCGAGTTCGTCAGCGAGTTGCCGAAGACGCCGAGCGGCAAGATTCAGCGGTTCCTGCTGAGGAAGGCCGAGGTGGAGAAGCGGAAGGGGTGACGCTGCCGATCTCCCCACTTGTGGGGGTGATCGCAGTTGCAACGCCGCGCTTCTGCTACTACCGCCCAGCGGTGCCCGCCATCGCCACAAAGGCGCTCTCGATGGTCTCGAACGTCAGCTCCGGATAGAGCGCGCCGGCTTCCGGCGTGGCCGTTTCGAGCGCCGTCTCACCGCGTATCCAAAACGCCCGCAGCAGTCCGAGCCAGGGGGCTGATGCGATCATCGCCTCAAGCTCCGCCGCACTCTGGGGCACGATGCGCGGCGAGCGGCCGCTGACCCGGCGCCACAGATCGATCATTTCGTTCTGGGTGATCTCGTTCTGGGCGATGCGGATCTCGCTGCGGATGGCACTGGGGTCGTTCAACGCGCGCAAGGTGACGGCGGCGATGTCCTTCTCGCTGACAAACGTCGCCGGCACATTGCCGTCGCCATAAAGCGTCACCTCTTCGGGCGGCAAGGGCGACGAGCCGAAGCGCATCAGGTCGCCCAGCGTCGTCACCCAGGTCGAGAAGAAGCCGTTGGTGTAGATCACCGTATAGGGCAGATCCGCTTGCCTGATCGCGTCGAACACGGCTCGCTTGAGGTCGAGCGGCGGAACCGAGCCCGGTGCAGCGGCGGCAAAGTCGAGGCCGAAGCCGGCGGAAGGTACATAGCGGGAGACGCCGGCATCCCTGAGCGCCCGCACCAACGTCATCTCGCTGGCCGAATCCACATGCACCGAGCTGATGACTCGATCCACCGCACCGGCGGCGCGGACAAGGCTGCCATAGTCGTCGAGATCGCCGACATGGATTTTGGCGCCGAGCTCCTTCAGCGAATGCAGCCGTTCTTCATTACCGGCTGTTGTCGGACGAACCAGAACGTGCAGGCGATCGCCATTGCCTGCGCTGGCCTTCGCCATCTCGCCACCCAGCAGCCCCGTCGCGCCGATGATCAGGGTGCTGGTCATATCGCCCTCCCATTGCGCAGGATGGAACCGTCCCAGTCGCGCTCGAAGCCGATGTCGTGCAAGCGATGGTTCGAGAAGCGTGAAACTCGGCGCAGCATGCGCCGGCGCTCGACGACTGCAGCGGTTCTGAGTGCAAGACCGCTCATCGCGGCGCCGATGGATTCGAAGGTCGGGTTCATTGTTCGTCTCCTGTATTTTACCCGGGGCGCAAGCGTGCCAAAGCCGTCCGCGGAGGACGAGCATGACGATTGCTCACACTGTTCTGGTCGTTCAGCGCAGCGGTGAGATGGAAAAACCGATCTGGATGCGCTGCTACGTCAGTAGATTGGACATTTATGGGCTGGACGACAAACTACTCTTTGTGCAGGATTTGTGAGTAACGCTCACAGGTGGACCATGCCGCGCAGACTGCCGCCGCTCACTGCCCTGCCCGCCTTCGAGGCCGCCGCCAGGCATCTGAGTTTCTCCAAGGCTGCGGGCGAACTCAACGTCACCCATGGTGCGGTCAGCCGCGCCATCCGCAACATTGAGGACAGGCTGGGGATCCAGCTTTTCGATCGGGGGACGAGGTCCGTGCGCCTGACGCCGGTGGGCGCGGCCTATGCATCGGAAGTCAGGACGGCGCTGGACCAAATCGCCGCCGCCACCATCGCCGCCACGCCCGACCGCACGACAGGCATCCTGAATGTCAGCACATCGGACGGTTTTGCCGGCCGCTGGCTGGTGCCGAGGCTGCATCGTTTCCACCGCGCCAACGCCGATATCGACGTGCGGCTGTCGACCTCGGGCGTGCTTTCCGATTTCGTCAGCGACGGCATCGATATCGCCATCCGCTACGGCAAGGGCGGCTATGCCGGAGTGACAGCGGAATTTCTCGCCGATGAAGAGGTCTTCCCCGTCTGCAGCCCGGAACTGCTGCAAGGCGAACATCCGCTGCGCTTGCCGGCGGATCTCAGGCATCACAAATTGATCCATGATGCCTTTCGCATCGACTGGGCGACATGGCTGCAACATGCCGGCGTGGCAGATGTCGATCCGAAGCGCGGCGTGCGCTTCGATTCCGCCACCTTCGCCGTCGAGGCCGCGGTGCATGGCGAAGGCGTGCTGCTCGGCCGAAGCGCGCTGGTCTCGGCCGACCTTGCGGCGGGGCGGCTGGTTCGTCCCTTCGATCTCGCGTTGAAATCCGCCTCGCGCTACTATGTCGTCTACCGCGACGGCGCGCTGCGCCAGAAAAAGATCAGGGCGTTCCGCGACTGGCTGTTTGCCGAAGTGGCGGCCGACTGGATTGGCGCGACGAAGGGCGATTGAAGCGGAGGTCTACGCTTGCAAACCCAAGCGCTGCAGCGCCGCGCAGACCCCCACCCAGCTGCTTCGCATCGACCCTCCCCACAAGGGGGAGGGTGAGGAAGGCGCCCTGCCCGCCTGCCGAACAGCGCCTTTTTTGGAAATGCGGAAAAGCTGGGCTCCCTACCTCCCCCTTGTGGGGAGGTCGGACCGGAGGTCCGGGTGGGGGTTCTGGCGCAAACTTTACTAGAGCGATTCCTATTTTGAGAGAATCGTAGGATTCCCAAAGCCGGATGTTTGTGATTCAAGATGCTGGCTGGATTGGAGGCCAGCATCTGATGACGCGAGC
>NZ_JAMYVQ010000071.1:0-3311 GCF_040324155.1 Mesorhizobium sp. M0011
TAGAAACAGTCGACCTCAACCTCTGCAGACGATAAGTGACAAAACTGTTCGCGATGTCCTCGCACACCTGTTCGCGATGTCTCCGGTCCAAACAAGGGGGAGATTGGCTGCTTCGTCGTCGGTGCTTTTTTCTTGCAACATTGAAGATTGGCGAAAGCCTGGATGACATCCGATCTCCCTCGTTGCGGGGGAGATGTCCGGCAGGACAGAGGGGGGTGCTGTCCCGTTGACGTTTCCAACCCAGTCCGTCAGGCCAAACCGCGCCCGTCGACCGACCAGGCTCCCGCGCCAGCCATCGCCAGCGCAACGAACCCGCCTGCTATCGCAATGTCCTTCATCAGCATCTGCTGGTGCAGGAAGGCGAGCATCGCGTCGCCGCCGCCCTGGCCGTAATGGCCGATGAAACCGGCGGCAATGCAGAAGGCGGCGAGCAGCAGCGCCGCGATCCGGGTCTGGAAACCGACCAGGATGAGCAGCCCGGCGATCAGTTCGAACAGTCCCGTGCCCCAGGCGGCAAGCGTCGGCAGCGGCAGGCCGAGGCCGGCGAAATAGCCTGTCGTGCCGGCAATATCGCTCAAACCCTGGAAACCGGAGGGCACGAACAGGGCGGCGAGCAGCAGCCGGGAGAGCAGGAGCAGCGCGTTGCGGGGCATGTTCACCTCCGTTATCGGCCGCCGGCCGGCCTCGTCCGATGCCCCGATCCTAGAGCAATTCCAGGAAGAGTGTGAAACGGTTTTCCGCCCGGAATTGTGTCAAATCAAAGAGTTAGAGCGGTTGGCCGTTTCCGTGAAACGGTGAACTGCTCTAGCAGAAAACTCCGGCCGACAGATCGGCGGGCATGTACCAACAACGAAAAAGCGGCGCGGAAAATTCCGCGCCGCTCTTTCGTTCGGCTATTGCCAGTTTTTGGCTCAGCCGCGCTTGGCGTCGATCGAATAGGCACCGGCGCCCGAGGAAGCCAGCACGAGGAAGCCGCCAGCGATGGCGAGGTTCTTGAGAAACTGGATCATCTGCATCTGGTCAGCCCAACCGGTGTGGGCGACCAAGCCAGTAGCGACCGTGAAGATCGCCAGCACCCAGGCGACAATCCGGGTCTTGAAGCCGACGAGGATGGCGAGGCCGCCGAGAAGCTCGATCAGGCCGACGACAATGGCCGTTACGGTCGGCAAGGGCAGGCCGAGGCTGCCGAAATAGCCGGCCGTGCCGGTGATGGCGGTCAGCTTGCCGAAGCCTGAAAGCAGGAAGATGACGGCAAGCAGGACGCGGCCGAGGAGAATGGTGGTCGAGGCATTGGATGCGCCGGAACCGGCGACTGAAGTGTTGATGGACATGGTGGCTCTCCGGAAGGGGTTGATACCGGTGAGATAGAGCAAGCCGACTGTTCACCAAAGCCACCAGGTTGGCGACACATTGTTCACAGTACTTACATTTCCGTGATCGGGCGGCCCGCGCAAAATTTGCTTCGGGTCGGGTTGCGACGGGAGTAAATTCTCCCGTCGCGGAATACCGGGCTTTTGGTTGACGCAATTCCGGACGGAAAACCGCAAGACATTTTTCCTGGAATTGTTTACCCCGGATGCGTCATGTCCTCCGGCCGCACCAGCCGGTCGTAATCGGCTTCGCTGACCAGCCCGGTGGCAAGCGCTTCCTCGCGCAGCGTGGTGCCCTTCTTGTGCGCGGTCTTGGCGATCTTGGCGGCATTGTCGTAGCCGATGGTCGGCGCCAGCGCCGTCACCAGCATCAGCGAGCGGTCGAGTGCCGCCTTGATGTTGTCTTCGCGGGCCTCGATGCCGACGACGCAATTGTCGGTGAAGGAGACCGAGGCGTCGGAGAGCAACTGCACCGACTGCAGGAAGTTGTAGGCCATCAGCGGGTTGTAGACGTTGAGCTCGAAATGGCCCTGGCTGCCGGCGAAGGTGAGCGCCGCATTGTTGCCGAACACCTGCACGCAGACCTGCGTCAGCGCCTCGCACTGGGTCGGGTTGACCTTGCCCGGCATGATCGACGAGCCCGGCTCGTTTTCCGGCAGCGACAGCTCGCCGAGGCCCGAACGCGGGCCGGAACCGAGGAAACGGATGTCGTTGGCGATCTTGAACAGCGCGGCGGCCGCCGCATTGATGGCGCCGTGCGAAAACACCATGGAATCATGGGCCGCCAGCGCCTCGAACTTGTTCGGCGCGGTGACGAAGGCAATGCCGGTGATGGTGGCGATGCGATCCGCCACCCTTTCGGCGAAGCCGACCGGCGCGTTGAGGCCGGTGCCGACGGCGGTGCCGCCTTGCGCCAGTTCCTGCAGGCCTGGCAATGTCAGCTCGATGCGCTTGATCGACGAGGCAACCTGCGCGGCATAGCCCGAAAATTCCTGGCCAAGCGTCAGTGGGGTGGCATCCTGCGTGTGCGTGCGGCCGATCTTGATGATGTGATTGAACTCTCTGCTCTTGGCGGCGAGCGCCTTGTGCAGGTGCTTCAGCGCCGGCAACAGATCGTGCACGATGCGTTCGGCGCAGGCGATGTGCATGGCCGTCGGATAGGTGTCGTTCGACGACTGGCTCATATTGACGTGGTCGTTGGGATGCACCGGCTTCTTGGAGCCCATGACGCCGCCCAGCATCTCGATCGCCCGGTTGGAGATCACCTCATTGGCGTTCATGTTGGACTGCGTGCCCGAGCCGGTCTGCCAGACCACGAGCGGGAAATGCTCGTCGAGCTTGCCGTCGATGACCTCTTGTGCCGCCTCGACAATCGTCTTGCCGATCGCCGGGTCGAGCCGTTGAAGGTCCATATTGGCTTCGGCCGCAGCCCGCTTGACGATGCCCAGCGCGCGCACGATCGATGCCGGCTGCTTTTCCCAGCCGATCTTGAAATTGCCAAGGGAACGCTGCGCCTGCGCGCCCCAATAGCGGTCGGCGGCGACTTCGATCGGGCCGAACGTGTCGGTTTCGGTTCTGGTCTTTGCAGCGGTCACGGGTCTCTCCTTGTCGAAGTCGGCAACGGCGTATCGCGTTGCACAAACGGCTTCAAGCGGAGATTGCGGACGGCGAGGATGCAAATCGGTTGAAGGTGCGGCGCTTCTCGCCTTCTCCCCTTGTGGGAGAAGGTGGATCGGCGCGCAGCGCCGAGACGGTTGAGGGGTGGGTGACGGAGTGCCGTCGGCGCCAAGCTGGAACACCCCTCATCCGACCTCTTCGCGGCCACCTTCTCCCCCTGTGGGCCCGTTGCGTTATTAAGTTATAGGGGCAAGGAGGGAGGGTCAGGCCAATGTGGGGTGCCTTGCGGCTCGGGTTTGAGGCCGGATTGGCTGGGGTTTGACG
>NZ_JAMYVQ010000072.1:0-1603 GCF_040324155.1 Mesorhizobium sp. M0011
GGCTGGCCATCGATTGCCCCGGATCAGGCGCCCGCAACAAGGCGAAGCCCAAGCTGCGGGACAAAAAACCCAATCCCGTCCCCCGCAAACCAATCTGCACCAAACAACAGTCCCCAGGCACCAGCCAGCGGGCCGTTCGCATTCGGGGGACAATGGTGCCTGCAAGCGCGGCACCTCGGCGCACAAAGAGGCCTCAGCCGACAAGCTACGACAACAAAACAAGCCTCTCAACAAAACCTAATTCAAAACAGCCCGCAGCCGCGGGCCGTTTGCGTTTAGGGGACTGGCAGTGAAGTGCCCAGCCGCCGCCATGACCGGGTCAACCGAATCGGAGGCAAAAAAGACGAAGCATCCGATCCTCTTGTCAGGCATCGGTCAGTGATGTCGGTGATGACTTGCAATCAAATACGAAATGAATTGGGTCGGGGTGGCGTTCTATTCAGCCGGCTTTTGTGGCCACCCTCGGCCATGACAATGACTGCGGACCGCGAATCGACCTGCATGTGGATTCTCGATCGCGCCGGCCGTTGGGTGTGTCACGCCGCAATAGCCGCAAGTGCCGTTGGCCGAACGGCCCGGGGCGTTGAAGCGACGCCTCGATCAAGTCGAATCAAGTGAAGGGTGATTCTCTGGGGATGAGTGGCGCAAGGCGTGGCATGGTCGAATCAGCCAATTTTGTTAATAGCTGACATCTATCCAGGTTCGGGATCACTCCCATGTTCCCGCAGGGCGGTGCCAATGCCGAATTACGCTTTGAATGACCATTACGAGAGCTCCATCAGGAAGCAGCTCGAATCAGGCCGCTACAGTAATGCCAGCGAGGTTGTCCGCGCGGGCCTGCGCATGCTTGAGGATTTCGAGGCGGAGCGGGAGAAATGGCTGCGCGAGGAGATACCGGGGCGCCTAACTGAACTCCGGCAGGATTCATCGAAGGGAATCCTGCCGAAACGGTTTTCTCCCTGGAGGCGCGTCATCGCGCGAAGGAGGCGAAAGCCAAGTAGGGGTGGAGTATCGGACTGTCTTCCACCCAGGGGAGAAGCCGAGCTGGAGCAACTCTACGATGATGATGATATAGCCGGACGTGCGTCGCCGGCGATCGCCTGGAATTTCATTGCGGGTATCCGCGACCATTGTCTCGGCCTGTCTACTTTTCCACAGCGGGGCACCGAGCGGGTCGAGATCATGCCTGGGCTGCGGATAGTTGGCTATCGCCGCGCGGTCAGCACTGCCTTCGCCGTCGAGGGTGGGCGGGTCCTGATCCTGGGCATCTTTTACGCCGGCCGGAACATCACGCCGGAATTGCTCGAGGACCAGCTCTAAACGGCGCGCTTCGGTGGTGAATTGCTCGGCAGTCCTCCAGGCGCGGCGGGTGCGATGGCACACATCAGCGCCTCGAGCTCGGGACGCATCACAGGAATGGTAGGCGCTAGAACGCCGCCCACAATTCAGCCAAGCCAACTCATGAATTTCGGCCCGGTGGATATCTCTACGAGAAATCGAAAAAACATTGTCGATGTGTGTTGACAGTTGTCGAGTGTGGCGACTATATACGCCTCACGAACGAGGGCGGCTCGCCGCTGGCGACGAAGAAGTTTGCTTCTAA
>NZ_JAMYVQ010000073.1:0-1426 GCF_040324155.1 Mesorhizobium sp. M0011
TGAACTGACCCCATAAAGTTGGACGGTTCATTGAGTTGGTAGGTTTAAGGGCTGGTTCCTGTATTGCACAGGGGCCAGCCCTTTCAGTTTCAGTTTGATGCGGCGGTGGTTGTAATAGTCGATGTAGTCCGTGATGGCGTCGTCCAGGCTTTGAACGGTGTCAAAGGTTCCGGGATGGAAGAGCTCGGATTTGAGGATGGCAAAGAAGCTCTCCATTGGGGCGTTGTCGAGGCAATTGCCTTTGCGTGACATGCTCTGTTGGAGGCCTCTGGCTTCCAGCCTGCGTTGGAATGCCGACATCTGATACTGCCATCCCTGATCGGAATGCAGGATCGGCCTTTCGTTCTCACCAAGCCGGGCGAGGGCTTTGGTCAGCATATTGTCCACCATTTTGAAGCGTGGCCGCCGCGCCGTCTCGAACGCGACGATCTCGCCATTGTAGAGATCCATGACCGGGGACAGATAGAGCTTGTCGCCGGCCAGGCTGAACTCCGTCACGTCGGTCACCCATTTGCGGTTGGCGCGGTCGGCGCCGAACTTGCGCTGCAACAGATCGGGAGCGGTCCGCCCAGCCTCGCCCCTGTAGGAGCGATACTTCTTCGGCCTGACCAGCGACTTCAATCCCATCCCGGCCATCAGGCTCTGGACGGTCTTGTGGTTGACGCGCCGGCCCAACCGGTGCAGTTGCGCAGTCACCCGGCGATAGCCGTAGCGACCCTTGTGGCTGTCGAAGATGGCCTTGATCGCCGCCTTCAGCGCCGCATGGCGGTCCGAGCGCTTCGCTGCTTTCTGTCTGTAATAGAACGTGCTGCGCGCAAGCTTCGCCAGCTCGAGCAGCCCCTCAAGCGAATGCAACGGCCTTAACGCCTGGACGGCTTGCGCTTTTTGAGCGCATGTCCCTGCGTTAAGGCCTCTAGTTTTTTTAGGTAGTCGTTCTCCATCCGCAGATGCTTCAGCTCAGCCAGCAGTTCTTCGCGGCTTTTGGCCTCGTCACTGGCTGCAACAGGCACTGCGGGGGACGGCGGCTTTGACATGGGTCGTCCTCTGGGACGTGGGCCGAGCGCCTCTATCCCGCCCGCATGATAGCGCTTCTCCCAGCCCGTCAGGCAACTGGCATTGCGGATATTGAACAATGCAGCCGTCTGCCGATACGACAGACCTTCCTCCCACATTCGCTCAAGCACCGACAGCCTGAACGCCGCGTCGTAACGACCGTACTTACCAGATAGCCCGGCATCGCCATGCGCCTGGTACAACGCAACCCACTTGCGAACAGTGGCCGCATCAACGCCATGCATCGACGCCGCACTCGCGCAGCTCTCATCCCCGCCTAAATAGCTATCGACAACCGAGCGCTTGAAACTCTCGCTGTATTTGGACATGCAAAACCCCCGAAGGTTGTGTCCAACTTTCGGGGGTCAGTTCA
>NZ_JAMYVQ010000074.1:0-1423 GCF_040324155.1 Mesorhizobium sp. M0011
CCCCCCCCCCCCCCCCCCCCCCCCCCCCCCCCCCCCCCCCCCCCCCCCCCCCCCCCCCCCCCCCCCCCCCCCCCCCCCCCCCCCCCCCCACGCCGAAATTTTGGCGACCGCCTTGCCGCCGCCCTGGACCTATGTCGCCACGGCGCAAGCCTATGATGACGAGATGCATGAACGCATCGCGTTGCACCTATCGCGGCGCGGCGAAGGCTGGACGACCATCGACGCACCGCTCGATCTCGCCGGTACGCTTGCCGCCTTGCCGGACGATCGGCCGGTGCTTGTCGATTGCCTGACGCTGTGGCTGACCAACCACATGCTGGCCGAACGCGATTTCGAGCTGGAATGCCGGCGATTGACGGAGGTGCTGTCGCGGCCGCGCGGGCCCTGGTTCGTGGTGTCCAATGAGGTCGGACAAGGCATCGTGCCGGACAATGCACTGGCGCGTCGCTTTCGCGATGCCGCCGGCCGGCTCAACCAGCAGGTCGCCGCTGTCGCCAATACGGTGCTGCTGATGGTGGCGGGGCTGCCGCTCAAGGTGAAATGACATGACCGACATCGACGATAAGGACGAAGAACGCCACCGCGCCAAGATGGCCAAGCGCAAGGCGGTGCAGGATGCCGAGGTGGCGAGCAAGACGGTCGAGAAGGGCTTGCTCATCGTCAACACCGGACCGGGCAAGGGAAAGACCACAGCTGCCTTCGGCCTGGCGCTGCGCATGCTCGGCTACGGCAAGCGCGTCGGCGTCGTCCAGTTCATCAAGGGCAAGTGGCACACCGGCGAGAAGGATGCTTTCGCCGCCTTCGGCGACCGCGTCGTCTGGTACGCGATGGGCGAGGGGTTCACCTGGGAGACGCAGGACCTGAAGCGCGACATCGCAGCCGCCGAAGCCGCGTGGGTCAAGGTGCTCGAACTGATGGCCGATCCGTCGATCAGCCTGCTGGTGCTCGACGAACTGAACATTGCGCTGCGCTACGACTATCTCGACCTCGACAAAGTGGTTGCGGCGCTGAAGGCGCGACGCGAGGACCTGCATGTCGTCGTCACCGGCCGCAATGCCAAGCCGGCGTTGATCGAGGCGGCCGACCTCGTCACCGAAATGGGCGTGACCAAGCACCATTTTTCCGCGGGCGTGAAGGCCCAGCAGGGGATCGAGTTCTGAGGCTTCTTACCCCCTTTGAAGGCAGGGCTATCGCATATGGATTCTTGCGAAGAGGGACCCCCACCCTAACCCTCCCCACAAGGGGGAGGGAACGCTGCCGCGTGCCTTTAATTCTTCTTTGGCGCCGAAAAGACAGGCGATTCGCCTGGGTCGGCGCCAGGGTAGTGTGCTGAGAGTTCTGCAAATTCGCTGAGAGAGGGCGGTCATGGCAGGCTGGTGATGTTCAACGTCACCGATTCCCGCGAAGGAACGCCACCATGACC
>NZ_JAMYVQ010000075.1:0-1226 GCF_040324155.1 Mesorhizobium sp. M0011
TGTTTGGACCGGAGACATCGCGAACAGGTGTGCGAGGACATCGCGAACAGTTTTGTCACTTATCGTCTGCAGAGGTTGAGGTCGACTGTTTCTATTTTCTGATGTCTGAAGAAGGCTTGGAAGACGCCGTCCTTGCCGGTGGGGGTGAAGGCCACGGCTTTCCCTCCAAATGCCTTGGAGAGGCGCAGGATGTAGCCGCACAAGGCGACGCGGCCCTCTTTCTGGACCTTGCGAACGATGGCGTCTTGTGGGTAGTCGAAAGCTTCGACGGCCTCGCAGAAGGATCGCGGCGAGGGTGTGTATCTGTCGAGGGGGACGCAACCCTTGAGGCCATCGTGAGGTCTTTCGGTGTTGTAGAGGTCGCGCCAGGCATCGAAGGCTTTCTGCGCGCGATCGAGATTTTCGAAAGCAGGTCCGGCCATCGCTTCGGCCTTGAGCGAGCGGTGGAAGCGCTCTTCCTTGCCCAGCGTCTGCGGATGCAGAGGCCTGGAATGGGAGATGGCGACGCCGTGCTCGATCAGCCAGACGGTGAAGCGTGTGAAGTTGCTTCGTCCGCCATCTCCCCACGGTGGGCCGTTGTCGAAAGCCATGCGCTGCGGCAGTCCATAGCGGCGAAAGGCGACAATCAGGTGGGCTTTGACCGTTTCGCCGGTCTCGTTGATGCAAGCCTGCAGCACGACGGAGAAGCGCGAATGGTCGTCGAGCGCGGTCAGCGGATGCAGCCGGCCGCCCTGCCGCAATGCGACATGGCCCTTGAAGTCCATCTGCCACAGATCGTTGGGGGCGGCATGCTCGAAGCGCCCGAACGGCTTGGCTCCACCCCCGAGCAAACCCAGCTCGACGCCATTGCGGTGCAGGATCCCGGTCACCGTGGAAGGTGCAGGCGAACCGGTTCCCTCGCGTTGCAGGACCTTGGAGATCTTGCGTCCGCCCCAGGCCGGGTGCGCCCGGCGCATGCCAAGAACCGCCGCCTCGACTGCATCCGGGCTGCGCGCCGGGCTCGTCGCTGGACGGCGCGATTGCTCCGCAAGCCCGGCCTCGCCATGGGCGCGATACCGCGCGATCAACTTGTGACCACAGGTTCGGCCAATCCCGAAACGACGACAAAGCGCACTGACATTGCTGCCATCCTGCACCGCAAGACGCACAAACTCCAACTTCCCATCCATCACGCTGGTGTTCCCAAATGGCATCGCGAACCTCCCGGCGCAAAGCACGCCAAACTG
>NZ_JAMYVQ010000076.1:0-1202 GCF_040324155.1 Mesorhizobium sp. M0011
CTCCCGACCGATGGCCCACAAGAAGGCGGCCATCTCGCGTGCGATCGCAGCCACGACCACCGGCGGCTTCTTGCCGGCGGCGCTGAGGCGACGATAGCGGGCGCAGAGCCGGAGCTGCCCCTTCCAGGCAATATCGCGGACGGCCTTGGGCAGCCCCTCGAGCCGCACCCTCAGGGTCTCACTGACCCTGGCAGGATAGCGGTAAGTCCATGCCGCTTCGACCAGGGCGCGGCGGGCGCGTCGATTGCCGGCGAGCGTAAGGCTCGACCGGCGAACCGTGTCACCGGTCGAGCGCTCCCCAGGGACAAGGCCGAGAAAGGCCATCAACTGCGGCGGCGTATCGAAGCGACGCACATCCCCAATCTCGGCCGCAAATATCACTGCGACCAGGAACGAGGCGCCGCGCATGGCCTGATAGGCCTCAACGACTCGCGCCATGGACCAAGTTGGCACGACGGCGCGCAACTGCTCATCCAGGCGGTGTAGTCGCTGAGCCGCGTCCTCGATCGCGTCGATCTTCTCCTGGAACACGATCTGCTGCGCGGTATGCTCGAAGTTCTGTCGGGCAAGCCAGCGCCGGTGCGCCAATGTCCAATGACCGCCGTTCTGGTAGATCCGCCCATGGCGCAGAAGGAATGAGAGCAGCTGCTGGCGTTTGCGGCGCAGGTCGTCGGCTGCGGCTTCGCGGGCTCGGACCAGATCGCGGACAGCCTCGTGGACTACGTCCGGCACCCACACCCCGATCAGTTCGCCCGCCCGATGCAGTCGCGCCAGCGTGACCGCGTCCCGCCGGTTGGTCTTGACGCGCTCGCCCGGCCGCTTCGGGATCAGGGCCGGCGCAACCACCATGCAGTCGTGACCAAGATCGCGGACCTGCCGGCACAACCCATAACCCGTCGGCCCAGCCTCGAAGCAGACGTGCAGTCGATCATACTTTCTTCCCAGCTTCTTGATCGTCCGCTCTATCGCCGCCGGACCATTCTCGACCTCGCCGACGAACCGGACCTCGCCGGTGCGGCCGCCCTCCGCGATCGCAACCGCGTGCTTCTTCTTGGCTACATCACGCGACAAATGCTTCGCTATACTCTCCCATGGCTCGCTCTCCGTGCGTGAGGATCGGCTCGGCCCATCCGAGCAACCCTCGTCTTTAATCGCACGAAAGGGCGGCCCACCGTTCTCCGCCTCGGAACATGACGTCTAGC
>NZ_JAMYVQ010000077.1:0-1190 GCF_040324155.1 Mesorhizobium sp. M0011
GGACAGCGATTGCGCCCTGCGTGGTTTCGCCTTCACAGGGGGGAGAGTCGAGAACGTCTGTGACGGCCTCGTCGATTATCAGCGCCAGGATCAGGTGGGCCGTCAGCCAGCTTCGGGCGAGCCGCTCGTCTCGCGCGGGAAGCTTGTGGATGCCCATTCCGCTCTTGAGCCGCTTGAAGGCGAGTTCGACCTGCCAGCGCAGCCGATAGGTTCGCAGCACCTCGTCGGCCGTCAATTCATCGGCCGGGACCGAGGTCAGCAGCATGACGAAGCCCGCGGCAATGAGGGTCATCGGCTGCAGCCTGTTGCTGCAGCGGCGCTGATTGCCCCGCTTTGCCACCTTCTGGGCCTTTTGCGTGGCCTTCTCATCCTTGCGCTTGACGATGAGCCTTGCCCGCAAGGGCGGCCCGTCTTGACCCTTGCGCCGTGAATGCTCCACGAGCACGTTCATCTCGCAAACCTCATCAGGCTGCATGGGCTCATAGATGGCGTTCCAGTCGACCCGTTGCCCGTCGGGCGTGGTCAGCCGAACACTGGTCCAGCCCGTGCGCACGATGAAGTCGGCACCCGCCGACACCACCTTTTCAAGGGACGGGGCGCGGGCGTAGGCGCGATCACCAACAACAATGTCGCCTTGGCGCAGCGGAGCACGCAAGAAGCTTTCACCACCGCGCACGTCGCTGATCTCCAGATGCGTGAAGCGCGCGAGCGCGGGTTCGTAGGTGGCATGCAGCCGCCAGTCCGTGCCGGCACTGCCGGGATGCGAGATCGAACTGCCATCGACAACGCGCAGCCGGCGCCCCGTCGGTGCGGCGCTTTTGGCGCAAGCGTTTTGGAGCAAGGCGCCTGCAATGTCGCCGAGCCAATCGGCGGCGGCGCGCAAGCGCTTCAAAAGAGCAACGTCGGAAAGGCTCGCAATCTCGTTCACCCCGGCCCAGGCGGCAGCCGTGCGCAGGCTCATCCCACCGGGGCCATAGGCCAACGCCAAGCGCAGTAATGTCGCGGCGTCCGCAACATTGCGACGACGCACCAGCGCTCCCGTCGCCCGCGCCGTCGCATCAAGGTCAAGCGATTGCGACAGCCTCGATATCAGAGCCTGCCAGTCGATTTCGATCGAATCATTCGTGCGCATCTGGCCCAGGAATCACATGTCGATTCCACCAGTCCACACCTAAGTTAGCGCCTATGGG
>NZ_JAMYVQ010000078.1:0-1185 GCF_040324155.1 Mesorhizobium sp. M0011
AACCCGGAGGGGCTGCACGAAGTGATCCGTGCAGTAATGCAGGAGGTTCTCGAGGCCGAGATGGAGGAGGCGCTGGGTGCTTCGAAGGGCGAACGGACGCCCGAGCGCCTTGGGTATCGCTCGGGTTACTACGGCCGCACCCTGGTCACCCGGGTCGGCAAGCTTGAGCTGCGGGTTCCGCAGGACCGGGCCGGTCGTTTCTCCACCGAGCTGTTCGAGCGCTACCAGCGTTCCGAGCGGGCCTTGGTGGCCACGCTTGCGGAGATGTATGTGCAGGGCGTGTCGACCCGGAAGGTCAAGGCGATCACGGAAGAGCTGTGCGGTCATGCCTTCTCGGCTTCGTCGATCTCGGCCATCAACAAGCGCTTGGACGAGAGCCTGAAGGCGTTTGCCGAACGACCGCTTCAGGAGCCATTCCCCTACCTCATTCTCGATGCCCGCTACGAGAAAGTGCGCGAAGCCGGCATCGTGATGAGCCAGGCGGTGCTGATCGCGGTCGGCATCGACTGGGACGGGCGCCGGCAGATCCTGGCCGTGGAGATGGCCAATCGCGAGAGCCGCTCGGCCTGGAAGGACTTCCTCGTCGGCTTGAAACGACGCGGCCTCAAGGGCGTCGAACTGGCCGTGTCCGACGACCATGCCGGCCTGGTCGCGGCGATCGGCGAGGTGATCCCGGAAGCCGCATGGCAGCGCTGCTACGTCCACTTCCTCAGGAACGCGCTCGATCACCTGCCCAGGAAGCACGGCGACGATTGCCTGCAGGAACTGCGCTGGCTCTACGACCGGCGCGATCTCGCCGAGGCCAAGGCCGATCTCGCCGCATGGCTGTCCAAATGGTCCGCCCGCTACCCGCGACTGACCACCTGGGCGGAAGAAGCTATAGAACAGACGCTGACTTTCTTCCGGCTGCCGCGTCAGCATCACAAGCACCTAAAGTCCACCAATATGCTCGAACGGCTCAACGAGGAAATCCGCCGGCGCACCTATGTCGTGCGCATCTTCCCAAACGCCGAAAGCTGCCTGCGCCTCGTTAGGGCGCTCGCCGTCGAGACCAACGAAAACTGGATGGAGGCCAACCGATACATCAACATGGACGACCTGCGCGAGCACAAGAAGCTCGCTCTACGCCAAGCCGCATGACCAGCTTCATGATCGCCCATTTTGCAGAACTTGACGCACACAACC
>NZ_JAMYVQ010000079.1:0-1171 GCF_040324155.1 Mesorhizobium sp. M0011
GGGCCTGTTGCAAAATTGTGTGGATGTGATTCCCTGTTTTTGAAACAGGGATCTTGCGATGACGACGAAGCCGAGCGGTCAGTTCAGTTTTGTGGAGGCTCTGCTGCCGCAGGGTCTTGGTCGGAGCGGTCGCCTGGACCGGTTGTCGTTGCTGGTGAAGTGGTATCGCTTCGAGAAGATCCTGGCACGGCTGCGCTCGCCGGCCGGACCAGGCCGGCCTGCCTACAATTCGTTGGTGATGTTCAAGGCGCTTCTGCTGCAGTCCTTGTATGGACTGTCGGACAGCGAACTGGAGGAGGCGCTCGCCGATCGGCTGTCGTTCCGCCGCTTCGTTGGGCTGACGCTCGAAGAGACGGTGCCCGACCACACCACGCTCAACCGCTTTCGCAATCGTCTCGTCGAGGCGGGGCTTCTGGAGAAGCTGTTTGGCGAACTGGACCGTCAGTTGGACAAGGCCGGGCTGATCCTGCGGCGCGGTACGATGCTCGATGCCACGGTGATCGAGACGGCGGCGGCACGGCCACCCAGTGGAACGGCGCACGAGGCCGGCGAGGCTGGCGATCCCGATGCCGGCTTTACACGCCGGCAGGGCAAGCCTGGCTCCTCCTATGGCTACAAGGCCCATGTCGGTGTCGACCAGGGCTCTGGCCTGATCCGCCGGGTGAGAACGACAGCGGCCAACGTCAACGACACGGTCGAGGCAGATCATCTGATCTGTGGCGACGAAGGCGCAGTGCTGGCGGATGCGGCCTATCACACCAAGGCGCGCCAGGTATTGCTGAGGGAGCGCGGGATCAAGCCAAGACTGATGCGGCGCGCCAACAAGCATCATCCGCATCTGCCAGCGCGCCTGAAGCATTTCAACCGGCTCATTGCGCGGCAACGCTTCGCCGTCGAGACGACCTTTGCCACCTTGAAGAACCGCATGCGGCTTTGCGCCATCCGCTACCGCGGCTTGGCCAAGGCGGCAGGACAGATCCTCATCGCCGCCATGGCCTTCAACATGCGCCGCTGGGTGACGCTGGCGACCTAATACAGGGTCGCATTGCGCCCGAAATCCGCCGAACCCGTCAAACCCCAGCCAATCCGGCCTCAAACCCGAGCCGCAAGGCACCCCACATTGGCCTGACCCTCCCTCCTTGCCCCTATAACTTAATAACGCAACGGGCCC
>NZ_JAMYVQ010000080.1:0-681 GCF_040324155.1 Mesorhizobium sp. M0011
CCTGCGCCACGGGATGTTTTGACCAGGCGAGGGTTGGCCGCATCAGCCTCCAGCTTTCGGCGCAAGCGCATGATTAGGACATCGATACTTCGATCGTACACCTCTTCTCCACGCACACGGCTCGCGAGCAAAAGCCGTTCTCTGGATAGCACGTTGCGGGGGTTCTCCAGAAATGCGATCAAGAGATTGAACTCACATGCGGTAAGCTTGACCTCGCCACGCTCCGCACAGATCAGTCGCCGCTGCTTCACGCTGAGCTTCCAGGCCCCAAAGCGAAATGAGCGCTGCTCTCTGGTTCGCGGACTAGAAATGCGCTGGCGTAGCGCTACTCGAATGCGGGCCAAGAATTCGCGCATCCCGAAAGGCTTGGGAATGAAATCGGTTGCGCCGAGCTCCAGTGCAACCACTTTTTCCGCCTCATCAAGCCGGTCGCCGCTGATCACTATGATAGGAACATCCGATTTTGTCGCCAGATTGCGGACGATCGCAAGTCCATCCTCCCGGCCTAGGTTAAGGTCAACAACCACGAGATCGACTGGCTCACGTGAAAGAACATAGTCAAACTGCTTGCTATCGTGGACTGCGGTTACCTTCAGGGCATGCATCGTGAGATACTCGGCGATGAGGCGCCGCATTGCGGCATCATCGTCAATGACAAGAACATGTTTCAACGGCACACCT
>NZ_JAMYVQ010000081.1:0-618 GCF_040324155.1 Mesorhizobium sp. M0011
GCTTGGAAGACGGGCAAGCGGTCCAGGCCCGGCGAGTGGGCTTTGAGCAGCACGTGTCCGAGGCGCTCCGGCCGCTGTTCGATGGTCGAGCTGACGAGCCGCCAACCAAACCAGAGGAGCTTCTGCGACTGGAACAGGGGGTTTCGCGAGGTGCTTCAGCGAGGGCAGGATCATCAAGCCGCCTCGTCTTTTTTCAGCAACCCAGGGATGCCCGCTGGACGGGATGACCTCAAGGGAAGCGTGTCGGAGGCTTTCGCAAGCTCTGGGACGCCGGAGTTCGGGCCGCCGCCCCCAGTCTTGGCTGCCAGCCAACAGCAGATCCGCCCTTCGCCGGATGAGCTTGATCAGGGCAACCACCTGCCACCCGAGTGAGTCGTCCCAACAATGAACATTCACCAGCGCTGTTGTGGCCAGCGCAGACGCAGAGGGCCCTGAATACGCCGCAAGCCGTCGCCATTCAGCAGCAGCTGAGCGAAATCGGCAATTCAGGCGGCCGCGTGCATATGCAGAGAGGGGCTGATGCGATCTCCGGACCGGTAGCTCTCGCCGTAATTGATCAGGCTGGTACTGTTGGAAGGCTTGATCAGCCTCGTCACCCCAATCTCCAGCATAGCTCAC
>NZ_JAMYVQ010000082.1:0-504 GCF_040324155.1 Mesorhizobium sp. M0011
AGTAGGGCGGCAGATACCAAAGCCTGGCGCCGGCAGCCTTGATCATCTGCCTGATGGCTGCCGACTTATGACTTCCCAGATTATCCATGACGACGATGTCGCCAGGCTTCAGAACGGTGACGAGCTGCTGCTCGACATAGGCACGGAAGCATTGGCCGTTGATCGGGCCGTCGAAGACGCAAGGAGCCGCGAGCCGATCCCAGCGCAGCGCGCCAAGGAAGGTCAACGTGCGCCAGTGGCCGTGCGGAGCCAGGCCGCGCAGCCGTTTGCCCTTCGGCCCCCAACCTCGCAGCGGAGCCATGTTGGTCTTGATCCAGGTCTCATCGATGAAGACCAGGCGCTGCGGATCGAGGCCGGTCTGCCAGGATCGCCATCGCTGGCGCCTGCGGGCGATATCAGCGCGCGCCTGCTCAAGGGCGAACAGCGTTTTTTTTGAAGCTCAGGCCCTCGCGGCGCAGGAACAGCCACACCGCATTGTGCGAGACTTTGACCCCGCGCCCGGCC